>NZ_WFLL01000030.1:0-81780 GCF_009208755.1 Janthinobacterium sp. FT14W
GTGACCGTGATGGGGATTGGACGGCAGATGGGGTGCAAGTTTGCGCCACTGCTTTTCAGTAAGGTCAGTTCGGCTCATCGTCCTATGACCATTCAACCCTAATTAAGTTCAGTCAGACAGACCCTAGGCGCCGCCGCGCAAGCCGCCGGCCGGGACGTGCGCTGGCGCACGATTGGAAGCCGATTTCTATCGAATTAGACTCCCGTCTCTAGTTTTGCTCACTAGAATAAAAAACATCCATGAAGTGGCATGGCCTTTCAGATGACGGGAGCTGGCGATGGTGAAGAAATTGAAGGAGCTGACGGAAGACAAGGAACTGGCAAGCGCCGTGCGCTTGTCCGCGCAGCAGATCTGGCAAGCGGGTCTCGGCGCCTTCGCCAAGGCGCAGGAAGAGGGCGGGCGCGTGTTTTCCAAGCTGGTCAAGGAAGGCACGGAATTCCAGAAGCGGGCCGAAGACAAGGTGGCCGATGTCAGCGACAGTGTCAGCAGGCTGGCCGATGGCGTGGGCAAGCAGGCCAGCGGTTCCTGGGACAAGCTCGAGCAAGTGTTTGAAGAGCGTGTCGCGCGCGCGCTGGCCACCATCGGCGTGCCCCGGCAAGACGATATCGCCGCGCTGCACGCGCGGATCGATGCCTTGAGCCGGCAGGTGGCGGCGCTGTCGGCCGAGGCCGCGCCGGCGGCCAAACCAAAGGCTGCGGCCAAGCCCGCCGTGAAGGCGACGCCGAAAGCGGCATCGAAAACCGTCTCGAAAGCCGCGCCGAAAACCGTAGCGAAAGCGGTCGCCGCCAAGGCCCCGGCCAAGCCGGCAGCCAGGGCTGCGCCGCGCGCCGCGGCCACGCCTGTGAGCAAGGTAGTGAGCAAGCCGGCAAGCAAGGCGGCGAGCAAGCCAGTGACTAAGCCGGCGGCGAGGAAAAAAACACCGTCCGCCTGAGTTGGCGTCGCATCCCGCCCGGCCTGCTCGCGCAGGCTTTTTTTTGCCCCCCGTTTTCACCGGCGCCGGCAGGCGCAGTGTTTCATTACGGCTATTTTAGGTGGTATGCTTGCGGCAGAACACAGAGAGATTGCCCGCCATGCTACAAAAAGCACCACGCCGTACCCGCGAACGCATCCTGGAGTTGTCGCTGCGCCTGTTCAATGAGTTTGGTGAGCCGAATATCACGACGACCGTGATTGCGGAAGAGATGAACATTTCGCCGGGAAACCTGTATTACCACTTCCGTAACAAGGACGATATCGTCAATTCGATCTTCGTCCAGTTCGAGGCGGAAATCGAACGCATCCTGACCGTGCCTGACGGGCGCCGTTCGAATATCGAGGATGTCTGGCTGTACCTGCACCTGATGTTCGAACTGATCTGGCGCTACCGCTTTTTCTATCGAGATCTCAACGATTTGCTGTCGCGCAACCGCAAGCTGGAACTGCACTTCAAGCTGATCCTGGCGCACAAGATCAAGGTGGCCACGCAGCTGTGCGAAGATTTGCGCAGCGAACAGTCGCTGGAAGCGTCGGACATGGAAGTGGCTGCGATGGCGACGAACATGGTGGTCGTCGCCACCTACTGGCTGTCGTACGAGTATGTGCGCAACCCGCGCAAGTACAGCGAGCAGCAATCGATGTCCGATGCGCTGGCGCGCGGCTGCTACCAGGTGCTGTCGCTGATCGGGCCGTATTTGCGCAATGAAACGCATTTGTTGTTTCGCAAACTGTCGGAAGAGTATGTGACCAAACTCAAGAGCGACTGACAGGGCCGCTGGCGGCAAGGCGGCAAGTCGTTATTTACAGGAGACATGTATGGCTTGGAATCAATTTCCCTATCCGGATGACGCATATGTCTACACGCCGCAGACCCTGGAGGCGGCCTGGGCGCGCCTGCATGCGGGCGACGTGGAACCTTTTCCCACGCACCCGGTGCTGCTGCAGGCCTGGCTGGCCTTTCACGCGGGCGACTTCGAGCGCGCGGCGAAGCTGGGCCTGGCCGTCGGCGTGCCCGGCTATGCGGTAGCGCACAAGGCCACCTGCATCTACGCCACGCACCTGGAAGTGAGCGACAGCCAGAAACTCGACATGTACGAAGAAGTGGCGGAACGCTGCGAGCGCCAGCAGAGCGAGCAGCCGGACAATCCGGCCGGCTACTACTGGCATGCCTACAGCCTGGGCCGCTATGCGCTGGGGACTTCCGTCGTCAAGGCCCTGGCGCAGGGCATGGGCGCCCGCGTGCGCAACAGCCTGGACCGCACGATGACGGTGGCACCCATGCATGCGGAAGCGCATATTGCGTTTGGGATTTATCATACGGAAATTATCGACAAGGTCGGGGCCATGATCGGCAACCTGACCTATGGCGCCAACAAGGAAGACGGCTATCAGCACTTCAAGACGGCGCTGGCCCTGACGCCGTATTCGGCGCTGGCGCACAGCGAATATGCGCGCGCCTTGAACATGCTCGACGGAAAGAAAAAGCTGGCGGAAGCGCTGGCCCTGTATGAAAAGGCGGCCGATTGCGTGGCACTGGACGCCAAGGAACGCCTCGAGGTCGAGGCGGCGATCGATGAACTGAAAGGATAAGGATTACTGTGATCAAGGCTTTATGTGTGTACTGCGGCGCCAATGCGGGCGTCTCGCCGGACTATGCCGTGGCGGCGCGCGCACTGGCGCGCGTGCTGGTGGCGGAAAATATTTCACTGGTGTATGGCGGCGGCAAGGTCGGCCTGATGGGCGTGATCGCCGATGAAGTGCTGCGCCTGGGCGGCGAGGTGACGGGCGTGATTCCCACCCAGTTGGTCGAACGCGAAGTGGGCCACACGGGCTTGACGCGCCAGTTCATCGTGAAGGACATGCATGAGCGCAAGGCGATGATGGCCAGCCTGTCCGATGCCTTCATCGCCATGCCCGGCGGCTATGGCACCCTGGAAGAACTGTTCGAGATGCTCACGTGGGCCCAGCTGGGCCTGCATGCCAAGCCCATCGGCTTGCTCAATGTCGACCGTTTTTATGATGGCTTGATTGCTTTCGTGCAAAACGGCAAGGAGCAGGGCTTCATCCGCCCGCAGCACGCGGCCTTCCTCAACGCCGATGCCGATCCGGCAGCGCTGGTACAGCGCCTGAAGGAGTGCGCGCCCTAGCATCGCCGAAGTCCAGCGATACAGCCATGCCCTGGAAAGTGCATGGCTTTTTTTATTTCTGTACGGGAAAATTGATCAAGCTCAATTAATTAATTAATAAAAATGTGGCCATTTTGTTTCCCTTGAGGCATGTTTTTTTGAAAATGAAGATGCTTTTTATGCATTAGTGTGGTCTACTGGAATTGTTCAAAAGACAGGCATGTCGGACACCCAGCGAGGCGCCTCCCGTTTCCCGCTACGACGCCTAAGTATTGCAAGTTGCCACAACCTCGCTACTTCATCATTTTGAAAGGATGCTACTGTGAAACCAATGACCCTCTTGCGCACGGCTGCTGTCGCTGCCATCCTCGCCGCCGGCGGCGCCCACGCTCAAACCACCATCATCGGCTTTGATGCGCTGGAACACCCCGGCATCCTCGGATCCGTCTTCGACTCCTATTCCGAAGGGGGCTACAATTTCGACAGCAGCTTCCTGGGCTTGCTCAGTTCTGCCCATCAAAGCAATTTTGCCTATGCGGGCTCGGCCGGCCTTGGCGCCACGGTGCTGACGACAACCACACTGAGCCGTAACGATGGGGCCGCATTCTCGCTGAGCTCGATCAGCCTGGCCGACTTCGTGAGCTTGCCCGGCCCCTACGACGTGACTTTCGTCGGCCATCAGGCAGGCGGCGGCACGGTGACCCAGACCTTCAGTCTCGATGGCAGCCATACTTTCAGCAATTACACGTTCACGGGCTTCAACAACCTGCTATCGGCATCGTGGCAGGAAGGCGCCCTGCACACCTTCCAGGTCGATAATATTGCCGCCAGCGTCAGCGCCGTGCCGGAACCGGCCACATACGGCATGATGCTGGGCGGACTGGGCCTGCTGGCCTTCCTGCGCCGCCGCAAGAACGCCGCCTGAGCCTGGCGCCGCCTGGCGCAGGCCACGCCAGCGCATGCGTAAGCCACCGCCCGTTTCAGCCGGCGGCGATACCCACAGGCTGGCGCCCGTCACTACGCCCCGGAGTTTCTCCGGGGCGTAGTCATTCGTGCGTCACGACCACAGGGGCTGGCCGGACAGGTCGAGCTGGGTCAGGTACAGGCGCACGTCGAATTCGTACTGGTGGTACTGCGGTTCCATATATGTGCACAGTTTGTAGAACGCCTTGTCGTGCTGCTTTTCCTTGACATGCGCCAGTTCGTGCACGGCGATCATGCGCAGGAATTCCAGCGGCACTTCCTTGAACATGGTGGCCACGCGGATTTCATGCTTGGCCTTGAGCTTGCCGCCTTGCACGCGCGAGATCGAGGTATGCAAGCCCAGCGCATGCTGGATCACATGGATCTTGCTGTCGAACGCCACCTTGTTGATGGGTTCGGCATTGCGCAGGAATTCCGTCTTCAAGTCTTGCACGTACAGGTACAGCGCCTTGTCGTTGCGCACATCGTGCGCATTCGGGTAGCGTTTTAGCAGGACTTCGCCCAGCTTGTCCTGCGCGATCAGTTGTTGCACTTGCGATTGCGTTTGTTCGGAATAGGCGCTCAGGTATTTCAGGGATGGCTGCATGCGGGGAAGGGCGGGATGGAAGGCGAGGCGAGAATGTACCATACCGCCGCGTCCGGTGCTGCGCCAGCCCCGGCACGGGGCCGCCAGGGCTGCCCCGTGCCGTCGTCTAGCCGCGCGCTGCCGGGGCGGCCCGGTCAGCCCTTGTCGTCTTCGTCCTTGCTGCCCTGCCGGCCAGTGCGTCCCTGCTCGGTGCGTCCCTGCTCGGTACTGCCGCTGCGCGTGGCCGTGCCGCTGCGGCTTTCATTGGCGCGCTGGGCCGATTGCCGGCTTTCGCCACCCTTGCGGCCGATTTCCGCCATGTGTTCGCGGTTGCGGCTGACGGCTTCTCCGCCTTTCTGCCCGGCCCGGCGCGCTTCTTCCGAGTCGAATTCGTGCGCCGTGCCCTTTTGATGGGCTGCCTGGCCGCCCTTGCTGGCAATTTCGCGTTGCTGCTCCTCATTCATGGCGGCGAAGCCGCGCTTGCTCGTGCCTTTGGCGCTGCCCGATTCGCCCGCTTTCTGGCTGCTGCCAGCGCCTTTGCCTTGTTCATTGCCTTGATTGTTAGCCATGTCGGTCTCCTTGCTATCGAGTGGGAATCAGATGCTCAATGCGCCTGATCGGATTGTCTGCCCGTATCGCGGCTGCGGCCCGCGCCATCGCGGTGGCCCGTGGCCTGCATTTTTTCGATCATTTCACGCTGGCGTTGCGTGGCTTTTTCCGTTTCTTCGGCCGTCTTGCGCACCACTTCGTCAGCGAAGGCCATGGCCGTGCGGCTGGTTTCGGGCAGGTGGTTTTCTGCCGTGCGGTTCATTTCGACATTGGCGTTGGCGACGAGACTGCCGAGTTGCTGCTGGTACTGGCGCAGCTTGTCGTTACCCGGCTGCAACTGGGCCGCGGCCAGCGACAGGAACTCGCCCGTGTCGCGCGCGCACAGCAGTCGCTGGCTGGCGTTGCTCCATTCCTGCAGCAAGTCTTGCGCCAGCCGCAGGTGCAGTTCGCTCAATTGCTGCGCCGTATCGAACAGCTTGCGTGACAGTTCCGTGGCGAAATTGCACTGGGCCTCCAGATGGGACTTCAGGGCGGGGCTGAGACTGGGGGAAATACTGTTTGTGAACATGTTCTACCTCAATGAAAAACTGATCCAGGAAACACCCGGTGCACCGGATGCGGCGTATGGTGAGACAAGCAAAGAGATAGACGCCGGATGGCGTGCCAGGTTCCACGCCAGATGCCGCTTTGGCGCGAGAATGGCCCCTGGCTGAGGGAAAAACGCGATGACTTTGTGCTAGATCAAATGAACGTGAATTGGCTTGCCGCCGTCGGCCGCCATGCTGCTTGTGTGGAAAATGCAGGTTTACGGGCCCGGCCGTGCGACAATAGCCGGCTCGCGGCAGCGCAGCCGATGGCCGGCGCGCGTGGCTGAGCCGAGCATAGCCCTACTTTTTTGCCTTATTCCGCGACCATGACGCATCCCGAATACATCCTGACCCTGTCCTGCCTGGACCAGCGCGGCATCGTGCACCGCGTGTCCGGCTTCCTGGCCGAGCGCGGCTGCAACATCCTCGATTCCGCCCAGTTCGGCGACCAGGAATCCCAGCTGTTCTTCATGCGCGTGCATTTCGCGCTGGAAGACGGCGCCGTCAGCGACGCCCAGCTGCGCAGCGACTTCGCTGACCTGTCGCAAGCCATGCAGTTGAACGGCCCTTTCCACGGCCAGCTGCACGATGCGCGCGTCAAGCCGCGCGTGATGCTGATGGTGTCGAAGATCGGCCATTGCCTGAACGATTTGCTGTTCCGCTACAAGAGCGGCTTGCTGAACGTGGAAATTCCCGCCATCGTGTCGAACCACATGGAGTTCTACCAGCTGGCGGCCAGCTACAATATTCCCTTCCACCACCTGCCGCTGGCGGCGGGGGCGCCGGAAGCGGCCAAGCTGGCGCAGGAAGCGAAGATCGTCGAGCTGATGGACACGCACAAGATCGACCTGGTGGTGCTGGCGCGCTACATGCAGATCCTGTCGCCGGGGCTGTGCCAGGCGCTGGACGGCCGCGCCATCAATATCCACCATTCCTTCCTGCCCAGCTTCAAGGGCGCCAAGCCGTATGCGCAGGCGCACCACCGCGGCGTCAAGCTGATCGGCGCGACGGCCCATTTCGTCACGGGCGACCTGGATGAAGGCCCGATCATCGAGCAGGACGTCGAGCGCGTCGACCACGCGATGGATGCCGAGACCCTGACGGCCATCGGCCGCGACGTCGAGTGCGTGGTGCTGGCACGGGCCGTGAAATGGTTCGTCGAGCACCGCATCCTGAAAAATGGCGACAAGACGGTCGTCTTCCGCTAGATTGGCGGGCAGCATTTACTTACCTGATTGATTACTGAGACAGAAATACGATGGCCCTTAAAGCAACAATTTTCAAAGCCGATCTGCAGATCGCCGACATGGACCGCAATTATTACCAGGATCACGCGCTGACCCTGGCGCGCCACCCGTCCGAAACGGACGAGCGCATGATGGTGCGCCTGCTGGCATTTGCCATCCACGCCGACGAGGCGCTGACCTTCACCAAGGGCCTGTTCGACACGGAGGAGCCCGACCTGTGGCAGAAGGATCTGACGGGCGCCATCCAGCTGTGGATCGAGGTGGGCCAGCCGGACGAAAAACGCATCCTGAAGGCCTGCGGCCGTTCGGAACAGGTGATCGTCTACAGCTATGGCGCAACCAGCCACATCTGGTGGAAGCAGATCGCGAACAAGCTGGAACGGGCGAAGAACCTGACCGTGATCAATTTGCCGTCGGAAGCGGCGCAAGACATGAGCAAGCTGGCGCAGCGCACGATGCAGCTGCAATGCACGATCCAGGATGGCCAGATCTGGCTGACGGACAGCGTCGACACGGTGCTGATCGACCGCGAACCGGTGAAGCCGGCCCGCTGATTCTGGCTGTGTGAAATGCAGAAAGCCCGGAGCGATCCGGGCTTTTGTCATTGCGGGCGCTTAATTCGGCGCCGCGCCCAGGCGCCTGATGCTGCTCGAACGCTGCATGCTGCGGCTGATGCGCGGGTCGCCGTAGTAGCTGACTTCGCCCGAACCGCCGATGCTGACGGTCAGGTCGTCCTTGGCCCATACCTCCGCTTCGCCCGAGCCGCCGATGCTCACCTGCACTTCGCGCGCGCCCAGGCGGCCCGCCTGGATATTGCCCGAGCCGCCGATCGATGCCGTCAGCTGCTCCGTCTTGCCGCTGGCCTTGAAGTTGCCGCTGCCGCCGATGGCCACGGACACCATGCGGCTGTCGAGGTCGCGCGCGTGGATGGAACCGGAGCCGCCCACGTCGAAGCGCAGCTTCTCGGCGCGCAAGCCCGTTGCCGTGATGTTGCCCGAACCGCCCACGCTGACGCGCTCCACCTGCCGCGCCTGGATGACGATGTTCAGGCTGCTCTGGCGGAAATTCGCGTTGCGCTTGGCGGGGCGGATGCGCAGGGTGCCGTTTTCCACCGCCGTCTCGATCAGGGGCAGGATATTGTCGTCGGCTTCGATGGTGATGCTATCCGTGTTGCCGATGCGCAGCTCGACCGTGCCCGGCACGTTCAGCGCCACGCCATGGAAACTGCCGACATCGCGCGTCTGCTTCTGCAGCTTGCCGCTGCCCTGGATGCTGTTGCCGGAGATCCAGTCGAGCGGCGACGCCAGCGCCGGCGCGGCGGGGAGGGCCAGCGCGCAGGCGGCCAGCAGCAGGGCGGTGGCGGCGCGGGCCTGGCGGGGATGGAAAAGTGGATGTGTCATTCTGGCTCCCTGTTTTGAGTTGGTATGCATGCATGGTATGCGAAGCGGCCACGCTTGCGTACTGCGCTGCGACAGACTGCGGCAGCGGCGGCACAGAATGCAGGAGGATGCGACAGGATGGCATGAGGTATCATGCGTGGATTGGACATACGACGACCGGCAGGTGCCGGTCCCACTACTGGAATTACATGCTGATCATCACCATCAAACAGGGCAAGGAAAAGAGCTTGCTGGGCCAATCGTGGATTTACGCGTCCGCGATTGAAAAAGTCGAAGGCAAGCCGCAGGAAAAAATGAAGCCGGGCTCGACGGCCATCGTGCAAAGCTCGTCGAAGCAGTTCATCGCCCGCGCCGCCTACAATTCGAAGTCGCAGATCCGCGCGCGCATCTGGAGCTTCAAGGAAGACGAACCCGTCGACCACGCGCTGATCAAGCGCCGGGTCAAGGCCGCCATCGAGAAAAAATTAACTGCCATCAAGAAGGCGGGCGAGAACCAGCTGCTGACCCTGATCAAGGGCGAAGACGAGGGCTTGCCGGGTCTGGTGGTGCAGCTGTTTGGCGGCGTGCAAGGCTATCTGATCTGCGAATTCAACGCGGGCGGCGTCGATGCGTGGAAAGTGGCCATCGTGCAATCGCTGATGGCCTCCACGGGGTGCGTGAACGTGTACGAGCGTTGCGACGACCTGATGCGCAAGGGCGAAGGCTTGCCCCTGATCGACGGCGCCCTGGCCGGCGAGGAGCCGCCCGATGAAGTCATGCTGACGGACAATGGCGTGCGCTATGCGCTGGACCTGAAGACGGGACACAAGAGCAAGTTCCGTTGAGGACTGCTGTTTGAGATGAAAAAAAACCGGCGCTGGCCGGTTTTTTTTCGTATGCGTGCCTGCAAAACGTTCAGGGCAAGGCGATGCAAGCCGCCATGGACGTTCTGCAGGCGCCTTACTCCAGCGGCACGCTGCGGTACTTGTTCACCTCCAGCGCCGACACGGCCGGCGCATCATTGCCCCATGACGCGCGCAGATACGTGACCACGGCGGCCACTTCGGCGTCATCCATGACGGGGCCGAACGGCGGCATGCCGTAGGGGCGCGGATTGCCGCTGGTCCCGGGCGCGAAGCCGCCGTTGAGCACGAGGCGGATGGCGTTGACGGCCGAGACGGTCGTCAGCGCGCGGTTGCCGGCCAGCGGCGGGTAGCCGGGCGGCACGCCCTTGCCGTCGTCCCCATGGCAGCTTGCGCATTGCGCCTCGTACAGTTTGGCGCCCAGCGCCAGTTGCTGCCGGGCTTGCTCCGAGGTGTCGCGCGGCGTCCGTTTGACCGCTTGCGCGGGGCCGGGCAGGCTTTTCAGGTACACGGCCATCGCCTGCACGTCGGCCGTGCCCATGTGCTGCAAGCTTTGCCGCACCACCTCGGCCATGGGGCCGAAGACGGTGGCGCGCGGCGACACGCCCGTTTGCAGCAATTCCACGATATGCGCCGTGTCCCAGTCGCCCAGGCCCGCTTCCGCGTCCGACGTCAGCGACGGCGCGTACCAGCCCAGCACGGGGATCAGGCCGCCCGACAGGCCGTCGTCGCTGCCGCCCAGGGTGCTGCGGCTGCTATGGCAGGCGCTGCAGTGGCCCAGGCCCTGCACCAGGTAGGCGCCGCGGTTCCATTCCATGCTTTTTTCCGTCAGCGGCTGGTACACGCCCGGCTTGAAGTACAGCGCGCGCCAGGCGGCCAGCGCGATCTGCTGGCTATAGGGGAAGCGCAGCGCGTGCGGCGCGTTTGCCTGCCTGTGCGGCGGCACGCTCTGGAAATACGCGTACAGGGCGTCGCTGTCTTCGCGCTGCACCTTGGTGTAGTTGGTGTAGGGAAAGGCCGGATACAGCAGCCGGCCGTCTTTCGACTTGCCGTTGTGGATGGCGCGCCAGAAATCGTCGGCCGTCCAGCTGCCGATGCCCGTTTCCCTGTCGGCCGTGATGTTGGGCGAGAGCACCTTGCCGAACGGCGTCTGCAAGGCCCGTCCCCCCGCGTACGGCACGCCGCCGCGCGTCGTGTGGCAAGCCATGCAGTCGCCCGCCTTGGCCAGGTAGGCGCCGCGCGCGACCAGCTGTTCCTGGCTCAGGGTGCTGGCAACCGCGGGCGGCAGCTGGTCGTCGTCCGGGTACAGCAGGAATGTGGCGCTGCTGCCGGCGACCAGCACCAGGCCGGCCGCGATCATCCATGTCTTCATGGCGCCACCTGCGCGCTGGAACCGGGCACGCCGCCGCAGTGCAGCGGCAAGGGCAGGGCGATGCCGGCGGCGGGACGCGCGTCGGCGCCGGCCACCTGCGTGCCCAGCCAGGCCGACACGGCGCCCACGTCGGCGTCCGACAGGCGCTGGGCCACTTGCGCCATGCAGTCGGGCGCGTGGGCGCGGCGGATGCCGTTCTTCCACGCGCCCAGCTGGGCGTTGATGTAGTCGCGCGGCAAGCCCAGCAAGCCGGGGATGGCGGGCGCCACGCCGGCCAGCTTCTCGCCGTGACAGGCGATACAGGCAGGAATCTTCTTGCCGGGATCGCCGTGCAGCACCAGCTGCCTGCCGCGCGCCAGGGCCGCCGTGCCGGCGCCGCTGGGCTGGGCCGGCGGCGGGGCAGGGTGCTGCGCCGCGAAGTAATCGGCGATTTCGCGCAGGTAGTCGTCCGGCAGGTGCTCGACCATGTAGTTCATCATCGGATACTGGCGCCTTCCCTCGCGGAAATTGAGCAGCTGGTTGTACAGGTAGCCGGCCGGCTTGCCGGCGATGCGGGGAAAGAAGGCGTCGTGGCGCTCCTTAGGCGCATGGCAGGCCGTGCACGCCTTGATGCGCTGTTCCAGGCTGTCGTGGCTGGCGGAGACGGCGGCGGGAGCGGCCAGCACCATGCCGGGCAGCGCGGCGGCCAGGGCCAGCAGGGAGAGGGAATGCAGTTGCCTGGAAAGTCGCATGGAAAGGTCACCTGTCTCGTCGGTCGGTATGGCGTGCCGGTGTTGCTCCCCGGATGTTGTTACCCTAGCATATAACGGGTGCTGTCACGGTGACAGGATCAGTTGTGCAATAAAACTACGGATCAGTTTGAGGAGCAGGGTTGAAACGATATGAGGAATTGGCGGAAGAAGTGGCCGCCATGATAGCCACGCAGCTGTTGCTGCCGGGCAATAAATTGCCTTCCGTGCGCCAGCAGCACGCGCGCAGGGGCGTGAGCCCGTCGACGGTGTTCCAGGCGTATTATTTGCTCGAGGCGCGGGGCATGATCGTCTCGCGTCCCCGCTCCGGCTATTACGTGGCGCCGCAGCGCGCCGCGCTGGCGCCCGAGCCGGACAGTTCCCACCCGCTCGACGCCAGCACCACCGTCGATGTCAGCGATCTCGTGTTCGAAGTGCTGGGCGCCGCGGGCGCGCGCGATATCGTACCCTTTGGCTCGGCCTTTCCCAGCCCCCATCTGTTCCCGATGGAACGGCTGGCGCGGGCCGTGTCGGCCAGCATGCGCCGCCTCGACCCGTGGAGCACCGTCACCGATTTATCCCTGGGTAATGCCGAACTGCGCCGCCAGATCGCCCTGCGCTACCAGCTCGACGGCGTGCCCGTTTCCAGCGACGACATCGTCATCACGAATGGCGCGCTGGAAGCGCTGAACCTGTGCCTGCAAGCCGTCACGCGGCCCGGCGACACGGTGCTGATCGAGTCGCCCAGCTTCTATGCCTGTCTGCAGGCGCTGGAGCGGCTGGAGCTCAAGGCTGTCGAGATCGCCACCAGCCCGCGCGACGGGGTTGATCTGGCGGCGCTCGAGGAATTGCTGCAGCGCCATCAGCCCAGGGCGTGCTGGCTGATGACGAGCTTCCAGAATCCCCTGGGCAGCCTGATGCCGCCGGAAAAGAAGCGCGCGCTCGTCGCGTTGCTGGCGCGCCATGGCGTGCCCCTGATCGAGGACGACGTATATGGCGAGCTGTACTTCGGCAAGCAGCGCCCGGGCTTGACGAAAAGCCACGACAGCGCGGGCCTCGTCATGCATTGCAGCTCGTTTTCCAAGACCCTGGCGCCCGGTTTCCGGCTGGGCTGGGCCGTGGCGGGCCGCTACGCGCGCCAGGTCGAGCGATTGAAACTGACGACCAGCCTGTCGGCACCGATCCCGCTGCAGATGGCGCTGGCCGACTACCTGGCGCAGGGCGGCTACGACCGCCATTTGCGCCAGCTGCGGCTGACCCTGGCGGCGCAGCAGAACACCATGCTGCAAGCCATCGCCGTGCATTTTCCGCCCGGTACGCGGGTCACGCGGCCGCAGGGCGGCTATTTCGTCTGGGTGGAGATGCCTGCCAGTGTCGACGCGCTGGCCTTGCACCGCAGCGCGCTGGCGGCCGGCATCAGCATCGCGCCCGGCCCCATTTTTTCCGCCACGCGCGCGTTTCGCCACTGCGTCCGCCTCAATTACGGCCACCCGTGGAGCCCGCAGCTGGAAGAGGCCATCGCCACCCTGGGACGGCTGGCGCAGGCGGCGGCGTAAGGGGGCATGCAAAAAAAGTCCCTGGTGGCAGCAAGTGTTTCATTCCAAAAAGAAATATTACTGTTATATTGATGTATCTATAACTAATGATGGGAATGATAATGGACAACACGCAGCCGGAAGTGGGTCGTACGCAAGATACGACGATCGCCATCCTGTCCCACGTTGGCGGCCTGTTCACCAGCTGGGTGGCGCCGCTGATCATTTATTTGATCAAGAAAGACGATGCGGATAAATTCTCGGCCGAGAACGCCCGCGAAGCGCTGAATTTCCAGATCACCCTGATCATCTGGTATTTCGCCTGCTTCATCCTGTCGTTCGTGCTGATCGGCCTGTTCCTGTTCTGGGTAGTGGCGCTGGCCAACCTGGTGTGCTCGATCGTCGCGGCCGTCAAGGCCAGCAATGGCGTCACCTACCGCTATCCCTTGACCTTGCGCCTCGTCAAGTAAGGCTGCACGGCCTGCCGGGTGTCAGCCCGGGCGGCCGGGCAGCGCCAGGAATGGGGCAAAGCCGGGCGCCACCGTGGCGGTGGCGCCTGTTTCGTGCGACCACAGCACGACTGCCGTTTCGCCCGCCGCCTCCGTTTGCGCATAGTCAAAACAATAGTAATCGCCCGTGCCGAACCGGGCAAAGGGCAGCAGGCTGCCGGCGTCGTTGCCGGACCCGTCCATATTCTCCAGCCACTGCTGCCAGTCTTCCTGGTAGTGGCGCGTAATCGATTCCCACGTCTTGCGCGCGTTGGCCGCATCGTAGACGGGAAACACGCTCAAGGCGCCCAGCGCGCGGCCATTGTTCACCAATAACCATTGCACGAAGGACGGGGGCAGCTTGCGCCCCAGCGCCTGTTCGGCGGCCGCGATCGCGGCGGGCGTGGTGCCGATCGATGTATTTTTGCTCATGAGAAAATGTGACGGTGCCGGCCAGGCGCGGCGCCTGTGCCGGCTCAGGCAGGCACGGCGGGCGGCGCCGGCGGCGTGCTGGCGCGCGGGGCCTTCTGCGGCGCGACCTTGCCGCCGTCGGCGATCCAGCGGCGGTACACGCGCAGGGCCACTTGCGCATCGTCGGCCGCGTACAGGATCTGCTTTTCCGTCAGGCGCGCGGTGGCCCAGTTGGTGGTGGAGATCTTTTTCGATTTCTGCAGGTGCAGGCCGAAGAATTTGGCCACGGCCGTCTTCGCGCCCAGGTCGTTGCGCTGGCCGCCGCGCAGGGCGACGGACAGGTCGAGCACCTGGGCCGGCGCGATGCCCAGCTTGTTGCGCAGGCGCTTGACGTCGTCGGACAGGCCGAAGCCCACCTTCAGGGTGGTGGTCGATTCGAGGATGGCTTTCAGTTCGGCCAGGGCCGGGGCCGGCGTGCTGCCCACCTGGAACAGGTAGGCGATGTCGTCGGTAGCCAGCTGGATCAGGTGCGGTCCCGTGGAGGACTCGCCCTTGACGAACGTCGGCTTCGATTCCGTATCGAAGCCGATGGCGTCCGCTGCCAGCAGGGCAGCCATGGCCGCCCTGGCGTCGTCACCGGTGCGTACCAGCTTGACGTGGTCGAGTGCGATGCCTTGATACGGGGGCAGTGGCGGTGCGGCAGCGGTGTCCATGAAACCGGATCAGCCTTTGCGCGAGAATTTCGCGGTCAGCTGATTCAGTTTTTCCAGGCGCAAGCGGTTCGCTTCTTCGGCGGCAGCGGCGTCGCGTTCGGCTTTCTTGCGCTCGGCTTCCTTCTTGAAGCGTTGCTGCAGTACTTGCGTGGCGTGGTCGCGGTGCGTTTGCGTCACTTCCGCGCCGGCTTTGCCGTCGAGGTCGTAGCGTACCTTGGCTTTTTCCATCGCGCGCAGGTAGCGCAGCGAACCCGTGTGGATGCCCAGCGCCGTGCGCATCAGCTTGCGGTCCAGGTCCGGCAGGCGCGCCAGGATCTGCTTGTCGATACCGATCGACAAGGGCAGGCAATCGCGGAATGGCGGGAATTGCTCCTGGAATTGCTTGAGCAGCGCGCGCGCGGTCAGGCCGGCAGGCGCCGGCGTGGTCGCTGCGGCCGGTGCCGCCGCTGGGGCTGCATCGACTGGCGTGTCAGGAGTGGTGGCTTGCTGGTCTGGCGTGGAGCTGGTCATCGACATCATTGGTTGGGCTATAAAAGGGGAGCATAGCACGCGCCACAGGCAAGTGCATTGTCTTTTTTGGCAACTTGCACTGCGATAGGCGGGGCCGCACTACAGCGGCCACAGCGCGAAATGCGGGAAATGTGTATAATGTCGGCTTGCGCTGATGACTGGACCCCATGTTTGACGGTCTGGCTCAGGTGTGCAGGGGATAGGAGCAGTGCGGTGCAGGGCCATGATTATTGACATTTTTGATATCAGATATTTTGCTTATCAATTATCCAGATAACTGGCCTTCGTGCATAATCTTGCTCTCCGCTGTGTCTTCACTGAACAACAATAGATTCAAGCCCGTTCTGGTACGGGCTTTTTTTCATTCCGCAATGTACATCGCTTATTTATCTGACCCGGCTTCGGCCCCGCCGCCGCTGGATGCGCGGGCTTTGAACGTCCCGATAGACAGGCGCCGCTGCCGTTAACGGCAGCCGCAACAATACGCTCCATCGAGTCCGGTTTCGCAGGCTTAGGTGGAATCATTCACTTCGCGCCGACACCATCTGGTCTCGCATTAAGAGATATCTCATGAAGAATACGCCAAAAACTTTAACGTTGTCCGCCAAGGCGCCACGCCCAGCAGCGGCACCGCTTGCCGTACCCAAAACGACTTTATCTTACTTCATCGATAATGCGCAAGCGAATCCGGAAGCCACCGTCACGACGGCGCCTACCGTTGTCACCGTCGTCAAGAAAAGCCGTTCGCGCCTGGCTGCCGTGCCGCCCGCCGAAACGGCAGCGGAAGCGCCACTTGCCGCACCCGTGGCCGAGGCTGCCGAGGCCGTCGTAGAAGCGGCGCCCGCCAAGACGCCGAGCGTCAAGGTGGCGCCAAGCGCCAAGGCAGCGCCTGCGCCGCGCAAGGTCAGCGAAAGCGCCGCCACGAATAAAGTGGTGACGGCCGCCCGTTCGAAAGTCGTGCGCGCCAAGCCCGAAGCGGCGCCCGTGACCATCATTACCGGCGCGCAAGTGGTCAGCAAGACCACGGACGCCGATGCCCTGGCCGCCATCGACACCTCGAATTACTTCTTGCCGACCGTCAAGGTGCCGGGCCGCCGCGGCCGCAAGCCCAGCGAATTCACGCCGGAAAACGATGAAGTGGCAGCACTGAACGCCGTCGAGCGCGCCGAACTGAAGGCCGTGTCGAAAGCGCGCGACCGCAAGGCCAAGGGCGGCCTGGCCGACGCGCTGGGCGATCCGGAAGCGTCGGCAGCGGACCTGGAGCGCCGCCGCAAGCAGATCACGGGCTTGATCAACATGGGCAAGGAACGCGGTTTCCTCACCTATGCCGAGATCAATGACCAATTGCCAGAAAACATCATCGATCCGGAAGCCATCGAAGGCATCATCGCCACGTTCAACGACATGGGCATCGCCGTCTACGAACGCGCGCCTGACGCGGAGAGCCTGTTGTTGACCGACAACGTCGCCACCGTCACCAGCGACGATGAAGTGGAAGCGGCTGCCGCCACCGCCCTGTCGACGGTCGATTCCGACTTCGGCCGCACCACCGACCCCGTGCGCATGTACATGCGTGAGATGGGCGCCGTGGCGCTGCTGACGCGCGAAGGCGAGATCGAGATCGCCAAGCGCATCGAAGGCGGCCTGAAGGACATGATCCAGGCGATTTCCGCCTGCCCCACCACCATCGGCGAAATCGTTGCGCTGTCGCAAAAAATCGCGCGCGACGAAGTCAAGGTCGATGAAGTGGTCGACGGCTTTGTCGATTTGAACGAAAGCAATGCTCCGGCGCCTGCCGCCGCCGCGCCTGTCGCCGCCAGCGGCGACGACGAGGAAGAGGAAGAGGAAGCCGAGGAAGAAGACGGCGACGCCAATGGCGGCGCGGCCGGGTTCTCCAGCGAGCAATTGGCGCAGCTGAAAAAAAATGCGTTGGAGAAATTCAACGTCATTTCCACGCAGTACGACAAGATGCGCAAGGCGCCCGAGGGTTACAACTCGAAAGCCTACGTCAAGGCGCAGGAAGCCATTTCGCAGGAATTGCTGGGCATCCGCTTCACGGCCAAGGTCGTGGAAAAGCTGTGCGACACCCTGCGCGGCCAGATGGAAGAAGTGCGCCACATCGAGCGCGCCGTGCTGGAACTGTGCGTGAACAAATGCGGCATGCCGCGCGCCCACTTCATCAAGGTGTTCCCGGGCAATGAATGCGACCTGGAATGGGTCGACCGCGAAGTCGATTGCAAGTACCCGTACAGCGCCATCCTCAGCCGCAACGTGCCTGCCGTCAAGGAATTGCAAAAGAAGATGATCGACCTGCAAGCGCGCGTGGCCCTGCCGCTGGCCGACTTGCGCAAGATCAACAAGCAGATGGCTGCCGGCGAAAAGCGCGCCCGTCACGCGAAACGCGAAATGACGGTCGCCAACTTGCGCCTGGTGATCTCGATCGCCAAGAAATACATCAACCGCGGCTTGCAATTCCTCGACCTGATCCAGGAAGGCAATATCGGCTTGCTGAAGGCCGTCGATAAATTCGAATACCGCCGCGGCTACAAGTTCTCGACCTACGCCACCTGGTGGATCCGCCAGGCCATCACGCGTTCGATCGCCGACATGGCCCGCACCATCCGCGTGCCCGTGCACATGATCGAAACGATCAACAAGATGAACCGCATCTCGCGCCAGATCATGCAGGAAACGGGCAGCGAGCCGGACCTGGCGACCCTGGCCGTCAAGATGGAAATGCCGGAGAACAAGGTGCGCGAAATCATGAAGATCGCCAAAGAGCCGATTTCCATGGAAACGCCGATGGGCGAAGATGGCGATTCGCAACTGGGCGACTTCATCGAGGACAACACCACCCTGGCGCCGCTGGACGCCGCGCTGCACGCCTCGATGCGCAACGTGATCAAGGAAGTGCTCGATTCCCTGACGCCGCGCGAAGCGAAAGTGCTGCGCATGCGTTATGGCGTGGAAATGTCGAACGACCACACCCTGGAAGAAGTGGGCAAGCAGTTCGACGTGACGCGCGAGCGCATCCGCCAGATCGAAGCGAAAGCCATGAGCAAGCTGCGCCAGCCTTCGCGTTCGGACAAATTGAAGACTTTCCTGACGCAGAACTAGAGACACCTGTCAGTACCTACTGCGCGTCGTGACTTGCGGCCTGCGATGCTCACTGTACTAAAGTACAGTTCCGCGTCTCGGCCACAATTCACTTCCGCTCGCGACGGTTCTGTCAGGCCTCGTGGCCGTTGTTGAGTATATTTAGAAGGAGGCGCGAGCCTCCTTTTTTTACGCCCGTGCCGCGCGCAGCCTTACAGGAAATGCATGCGCTGGCCCGCCAGGCCGGCGCGGTGGCGGCGCTGCAGCTTGTACAGCAGCACGCCGCTGGCGGAGATGAGGAAGGTGATGACCAGCCAGTCCAGCGGGTTGCTGCGGTGCGGCGCGGGAGCCGCCTGCGACGGCACGGCGAAAGCCTGGAACTTGTGTCCCGTGTAGATGGCGCCCACCACCAGGCCCGCATCCGTGATCTTGTTGGTCAGGTACAGGCCGTCGTCGCGGCGGCGCACCGTCATCACGCCTTCCTTGTAGACAAAGGTCATCGGCTCATAGCCGTTGATGTTGACGCTGCCGACCACGTGCCCGGCCGCGTTGACGGCCGTGGCGTAGCTGTCGCCCTGGCCGATCATGGCGCCCAGGTCGAGCATGCGCTTGCCGTCCCAGGCAAACGCGTGCCAGCGGCGTTTTTCCGTTTCCGATGCGCCCACGATCAGGCCAGCGTCATTGACGGCGGTGGCCGAGCTGATGCGTCCGCCGGGCAGGGTGCCGATTTCCTGCATGCCCGTGCCGGGGCGGTAGACGAAGGCGCGGCGGAAGCCGTCGCTGCGCTGCGCCGTGCCCACTACCACACCATGCGTGTTCAGGCCGCTGGCATAGCTGCTGGCGCCGCCCAGGGTGCCCAGGTCCTGCAGGCTGTGATCGGCTTTCGTGACGAAGGCGTGGAAGTCGCCGCTGTTCGTGTCGGCATAGCCGGCGATCGTGCCGTCGCGCGTGATGGCCGTGGCATAGCTGCTGGTGCCGCCCAGGGTGCCCAGGTCGCGCATGCCGCCCGCTTCCTCAAAGCGGAAGGCATGCCAGGCGCCGCTGGCCGTCTGCGCCGAACCCACCACCACGCCATGGGTATTGATGGCCTTGGTGAAACCTTCATTGCCGCCCAGGGTGCCCAGCTCGCGGATGCGGCCATGCTGATACGTCACGGCGCGGCGCCGCCCTTCCTCCTCCAGGATGACGCCGGCCGCCAGGCCAGCGGGATTCAGGTCGGATGCGATGCTGCCATTGCCATCCCTTTCACCAAAGCCGCGTTCGGCATAGATGGCGGCGCTGGCGCCGGGAACGGCGGCCAGCAGGAGCAGGCTGAGCAATGGGGGGCGGAAGCAGGAGAGCCGTGGCAGCATGTTAGTTTCCTCAAAGAAAAAACCTACTATACTTTTTTATGTTGAAAAAACATACTTAATTTGCTACTGTTTTTGCTAATTTTCGTATTTCATCATGATCGGCCGGGGCGGCGGCCTGCTGCGGCAGATAGATGGCCAGCGCCGTGCCCCGGCCCGCCTGGCTGTCGATGCGCAGCTCGCCGCCCAGTGCGTGGACTCTTTCGCGTATGCTTTTCAGGCCGAAGGCGGTCCGCTTGCCATGGTCGCCCGGCTGCATGCCGATGCCGTTGTCGCTGATGCGCAGCACGATGGCGTCCGCATCCTGCGCCAGCGCCACTTCCACTTCGCTGGCCTGGGCGTGGCGCACGATGTTCGACAGCGATTCCTGCAGGACGCGGAAGATGGCCGATGTCTGGCGCTGGTCCAGGCCCAGGTCGGGCGCCTCGCTATCGAGCGTGAGGCGGTAGCGGATGGGGCCGCGGTTCTCCATCTGGCGTATCAGCCATTCGGCCGCCGGGCCCAGCCCCAGTTCCAGGGTGCTCGGGTGCAAGTCGTTGATGATGGTGCGCACGGAACGGATGGTGGTGTCGATGGTGTCGAGCACGCGCTGCGCGTGGCGGTGCAGGCGCGGGTGGGTGCTGGCCGTGCGCGCATGCAGCAGCGACACGTCGATGCGCAGCACCATCAGGTTCTGCCCCAGGTCATCGTGGATGTCGAGGGCGATGCGGCGCCTTTCCTCTTCCTTGATGGTTTGCTGGTGGTCGGTCAGTTCGCGCAGCTGGGCCAGGGTGCGCTCCAGGTTTTCCTCGTTGCGCTTGCTGTCGGTGATGTCGATGGCCATGGCGATGATCATCTGCGGCTGGCCGTCGGCGTCGAACACGGGTTTCTTGTGCGTCTGCAGCAGGCGATTTTCCTGCAGCTGCGCATTCCATACCAGTTCTTCGCGGATCACCACCTGGCGGCTGGCAAACGCTTCCTGGTCTGCCGCCTGGAAGCCCCTGGTCTGTTCGTCGGGAAAGTGCTGGACGTCGCGCCCTTCGGCGATGTCTTGCTGGCGGACGCCCCATTGCTGTTCGCAGGCCTGGTTCATCAGCACGACGCGCGAATCGGCATCCTTGAGGAACAGCGACAGGGGCATCATGGAAATGATGTCCTGCAGCCGTTCTTCGCTGTGCGCCAGCGCCGCTTCCGTTTGCGCGCGCATGGCGATTTCCGCGGACAGCTGGATATTTACGTCGAGCAACTGCGCCGTGCGCAGGGCCACGCGGTTTTCCAGCTCCGTGTGGGCCAGGCTCAATGCGTGTTCGGCCCGCTTGTGTTCGGTGATGTCGCTGATCAGCACGAGCGCGCCCGTCAGGCGTCCCTGGCGGTCGTACAGGCGCCGCCCGCTGAGCATGGCCCAGCGTTGCGTGCCGTCGCTGTGCTGGAACTGCAGTTCTCCCATGCAGCTTTGCTCGGCCGCGCGGCGTAGCGGACACAGGCGCTGCAAGGTGGCTTCGTCGTGGAATTCGTTCACCGAGTGGCCCAGCAAATCTTCGGGCCGGAGGCCCAGCATGTCGCACAGGCGCTGGTTGATATGCAAGATCGTGCCTTGCGCATCCGTTTGCCACATGCCGTCCTGCGCCGTCTCGGCCAGGTCGCGGTAGCGCATGGCGCTGGCGTCGAGCTGCAGGCGCGTGCTGGCCAGGTGGGTGCGCAGCTTGTGCATCAGCCACAGGGCCGTGCTGCCGGCGGCCAGCAGCAGCAGGGCCAGCCCGGCGTGCTCCCAGAAACCGAGCTCCGACCAGGCCACGCCCGCCAGCCAGCCCAGCATGATCAGGACGAGGGCGGCGCATGCCGCGCTCAGCGTTTCAATTGACCATTTGCTCATCCGCGTCCCTGGCGTCATGGTTGGCCGCTGCGGTGCGCAGGGGGCCGGAGTGGGAAAGTATCCGACGCTAGTGTAATACCAGATGTTGTTTTCTTGAGAATATTTTTCCAACAGGAAAGCAAAAAGGCCGGCCCCTGCGGTGCCGGCCCCTGCCTGCCGATGGCCGCCGGCGCGATCAGCCCGTGTTGCGCAGGCCCGCTGCCACGCCGTTGATCGACAGCTGGATGCCGCGGTGCACGCGTTCGTCGATCCGGCTTTCCGCCGACAGGGCGCGGTTGCGCTTGATCAATTCCACCTGCAAGTGGTTCAGCGGGTCGAGATAGGCAAAGCGGTTCTGGATCGAGCGGGCCAGCAGCGGATTGCCCGCCAGGCGCTCCGTATTGCCGGTGATCAGTTCCAGGCAGCGCAAGGTGTTGCCGTGTTCGTCAGTGATGCGCTTGTAGATGCGTTCGCGCAAGCCCTGGTCCGCCACCAGTTCCGCGTAGCGCGAGGCAATGGCCAGGTCCGTCTTGGCCAGCACCATGTCCATGTTCGACAGCAGGGTGGCAAAGAACGGCCAGCGCGCGTACATGGCGCGCAGGGTGGCGATCTTTTCATCTTTCGCGGCGCCTTCCGCCTGGTTGATCCAGGCCCCGATGGCGCTGCCGAAGCCGAACCAGCCCGGCAGCAGCAAACGGCACTGGCCCCAGGAAAAGCCCCAGGGAATGGCGCGCAAGTCTTCGATGCGCTGGTTGGCCTTGCGCGAAGCGGGGCGCGAACCGAGGTTCAGCTCGGCGATTTCCGCGATCGGCGTGGCCGAGAAGAAATACTCCGTAAAGCCCGGCGTTTCGTACACGAGGTGGCGGTAAGCGTGGTAGGCCAGGTCCGACAGCTGCGCCATCACGGCTTCGAACTGCGCCAGCTCGCCTGCATGGGCCGGGCTGGCCGCCTGCGGCGCCAGGCTCGCTTCCAGGGTGGCGGCCACCAGCAATTCCAGGTTGCGCCGGCCGATTTCCGCGTTGGAAAACTTCGAGGCGATGATCTCGCCCTGTTCCGTCAGGCGGATCTGGCCGTTGACGGTGCCCGGCGGCTGGGCCAGGATGGCTTCGTAGCTGGGGCCGCCGCCGCGGCCCACGGTGCCGCCGCGGCCATGGAACAGGCGCAGCTTGACGCCCGCCTTCCGGAAGTCGGCCACCAGCGCCAGTTCCGCCTTGTACAGTTCCCAGTTCGACGTGAGGAAGCCGCCATCCTTGTTCGAATCGGAATAGCCGAGCATGACTTCCTGCAGCTGCCCCTGCTTGGCGATCAATTGCCGGACCAGCGGCAAGGCCATGAGCCGGCTCATGATGCCGGCCGCGCGCTGCAGGTCGGGTATCGTTTCGAACAGGGGGATGACCATCAGCTCGCAGCGGCTGTCGCCAGTCTGCCAGTCCGTGCGCAGCAAGCCCGTTTCCTTTTGCAGCAGCAGCACTTCCAGCAGGTCGGACACGGTTTCCGTGTGCGAAATGATGTAGTTGCGGATGGCCCGCGCGCCGTAGCGCTGGCGGATGTCGCGCGCCGCGCGCAGGATGGCCAGTTCGGAATCCGTTTCCGTGGCGTAGCTGATGTAGGGCGAGTACAGCAAGCGGGGCTGGGCCAGTTCGCTCAGCAGCAGCGCTTCCTTGTCCGCCTCGGACAGGGCCGTGTAGTCGGCGGCCACGCCGCTTTTGGCGAACAGCTCGGCCAGCACGCGTTCGTGCACGTCGGAGGTCTGGCGCATGTCCAGCGAGGCCAGGTGAAAGCCGAAGATGTCGGCCGCGCGCGCCAGGGTGGCCAGGCGGGGGCGCGCGAGGGCGGCGCCGTGGTGCGACTCGAGCGAGGCGACGATGGTGCGCAGGTCGGCCAGGAACGCGTCCGCGTCCGGATAGGCGGCCGCCGCGCCCACTTCCTTGCGCAGGATGTTGGTGGCGCCCAGGGCGCGCGCGGTGGCGGCCAGGCGCGCATAGATGCCGATCAGGGCGCGGCGGTACGGTTCGTCGCTGCGGTGGGGCGAGGCGTCCGGCGACTGGTCGGCCAGCGCCTGCAGTTCGGCGCTCACGCCCACCATCAGGGTCGAGACGGACAGTTCCGCGCCCAGGGTGTGCACTTCGTCGAGATAAAAGTCGAGGATGGTGGTGGCGTGGCGCGCCAGCGCATGCTGCATGGTGCCCGCGTTGACGTTGGGATTGCCGTCGCGGTCGCCGCCGATCCAGCTGCCCATCTGCACGTAGGCGGCGTTGATGGGTTCGATGGTGCCGTCGCCGTTCGGGTATTCGGCGGCGATGTCGTCCTCGATATCGTCATACAGGCCCGGCAGTTCGCGCAAGAAGGTGATGCGGTAGTAGGACAGGGCGTTTTCGATCTCGTCGGCCACCGTCAGCTTCGAATAGCGCAGCATGCGCGTCTGCCACAGGGTGGCCACGCGCGAGCGCAGCAGCTGCATATTGGCTTGCCGTTCCTTCGGCGTCTGCGGCAGGTCGCGCTCGGCCAGCAGGCGGGCGATGTCGTGTTCGGCGTCGAGGATGCTCTTGCGCTGCACTTCCGTCGGGTGGGCCGTCAGCACGGGGGCGATCAGCGCGTCCTGGAAGAAGGTGTCGACCGTCTTGCGGGGCACGCCGGCCAGGCGCAGGTTTCTCAGCGCAAAGCTGACGCTGCCCTTTTGCGCGGGGGAGCCCGCCAGCAGGTGGGCTCGGCGGCGGCGGATGTGGTGCTGGTCTTCCGCGATGTTGGCCAGGTGCGAAAAGTAGGAAAAGGCGCGCACGACGGAAATCGTCTGTTCGCGGCTCAGTTCCTTGAGCATGGCGTCGAGTTCCAGCGCGGCGCCCGCGTCCGCTTCGCGGCGGAAGCGCACGGAGGTCTGGCGTATGGTTTCCACCACATTGAAGACGGCGTCGCCTTCCTGTTCGCGCAGCACGTCGCCCAGCAGGCGGCCCAGCAGGCGGATGTCTTCTTTCAGCGGCGCGTCCTTGTCGGAGCCGGCCGCTGGAACTATTTCTGGTGCTACTGCGTCATTGAGCATGATAAAGAACCAAAGTAAGTGTAAAAGCAAGGAAATGAGGATGGCACCGGGCGTTTGGCCGCAGAGGGGAGGGGGCGCATGATAAAATTTGTGGTCTTCAACATGGACGCTAGCCTGACTTGGCCTTCTAGGCTAAGCGATAACGATTATAGCGACGCCAGGCGCCACCCGATACAAAATTGATATCAGACGGGCGAAATGGCAACGATAATGACAACGACAGCCACAGCGAAAGAACTTGTTTTGAAAGCATCCGAATTGACCCCGAACGAATTGCATATTCCTGCCCGCCTGGTGATCGCCACGCGCGAGAGCCGCCTTGCCATGTGGCAAGCTGAACACGTGCGCGCCCGCCTGGCCGCCCTGTATCCGCAGTGTAGCGTTGAAATTCTCGGCATGACCACACGCGGCGACCAGATTCTCGACCGCGCCCTGTCCAAGGTAGGCGGCAAGGGCCTGTTCGTCAAGGAGCTGGAAGTGGCGATGGAAGAAGGCCGCGCCGACCTGGCCGTGCATTCGCTGAAAGACGTGCCGATGGAGTTGCCGGAAGGCTACAGCCTGGCCGCTATCCTCGAGCGCGAAGACCCGCGCGACGCGTTCGTCTCCAACGATTACGCCAGCCTGGCCCAGCTGCCGCACGGCGCCGTCGTGGGCACCAGCAGCCTGCGCCGCCAGTCGCTGATCGCCGCGCGCTATCCGCACCTGACGATTCTGCCCCTGCGTGGCAACCTCGATACGCGCTTGGGCAAGCTGGACCGTGGCGACTACGCGGCCATCATCCTGGCCGCCGCCGGCCTGAAACGCCTGGGCCTGGCGTCGCGCATCCGCGCCGTGCTGGCGCCGGAAGACAGCCTGCCGGCCGCCGGCCAGGGCGCCATGGCGATCGAGATCCGCGGCGCGCGCGCCGACGGCGCCGACCTGGCGCGCCTGCTGGCGCCGCTGAACCATACGGCCACGGCGCAAGCCGTCACGGCCGAGCGCAAGGTGTCGAAGATCTTCGGCGGCAGCTGCCAGATTCCCCTGGCCGCGTTCGCCACCGTCGACGGCGAACAGATGCGCTTGCGCGCCATGGTCGCCACGCCGGACGGCGCGCGCATGGCCAGCGCCGAGCTCGAAGGTGCTGCCGGCGCGCCGGAACTGCTGGGCGAACAGGTGGCCGAACTGCTGCGCGGGCAAGATGCCGCGGGCATCCTCGCCTCGTGTGCCGTGACGCCCGACAACCATGAAGGCCTGGCGCCGCATGCCTGACACCGTGGTGATCACGCGGCCCGCGGCGCAAGCGGGGCCGCTGGCTGCCCGGATCGCGGCGCTGGGCTGGCCTGTGAGCCTGCTGCCGTTGCTGGAAATCCACGCGCTTGACGGCGCAGAGGAATGCGCGCGGCTGCAAGCCGTGCTGGCCCGCCTGCGCGACTACGACCTGGTGGCGTTCGTCTCGCCCAACGCCATCGACTGCGTCTTTGCCCACTTGCCCGCCTGGCCGGCGGGCCTGCCGCTGGCCGTGGTGGGCGAGGGCAGCCGCCTGGCGCTGGCCGCCCACGGCGTCACGGATGCGAATGCGGCCATCACGAGTCCGCTGGACACGGCGCGCAGCGATTCCGAACACCTGCTCTTGGCGCTGGACTTGCCGGCCCTGCGCGGCAAGCGCGTGCTGATCGTGCGCGGCGATGGCGGACGCGACTACCTGGCCGACGGCTTGCGCGCGGCCGGTGCCAGTGTCGAGTTCGTCACCGCCTACCGGCGCAAGGTGCCGAGGCTGACACCGGCCTTGCGGGCGACCCTGGAAAACCTGTTGCAGCATAATAACGACTGGATCATCACCAGCTCGGAAGCGCTGCGCGGCTTGCTGGCGCTGCTCGAGGAATTGGATGGCAAAAAGATAGCTGTTGCGAAAATGCAACAGCAGCATCTGATCGTGCCGCACGCCCGCATTGCACAAACGGCGGCGGCCCTGGGTTTTGCCCATGTCACCCTGACAGGATCAGGCGACGCAGGAGTGCTCGCCGCGTTACAATCACGACCATGAACGAAATGCCTACACTCTCCGAACCGAATGCAACGCCTGGCAGCGCCGTGAAGACGGCGCCGCAGGCGGCCGACCAACCCGCTGGCCGTGCGCCGACCCTGCTCGAACAGCTGCAAAAGCCCATGAGCATTGCCGTCATCGTGCTGGCCGTGCTGCTGGCTGCGCAAAGCTGGTCGACCAGCAAGCAGATCCGCAACTTGCGCGAAGAAGTGGCCAAGCGCTTGCAAAAAGGCGATGTCAGCAATGCCGAAACGGGCGTGCTGGCGCGCAACGTGCAAGAAGGCACGAAAGAGCTGCAGATCAAGGTGGGCGCGCTGGAAAACCGCCAGAGCGAAACGCAAAGCCAGCAGCTGGCGCTTGAGCAACTGTACAACGACCTGTCGAAGAACCGCGACGAGTGGGCGCTGACGGAAATCGAGCAAGTGCTGTCGACGGCCAGCCAGCAGCTGCAACTGGCCGGCAATGTGCCCGGCGCGCTGATCGCCCTGCAAAATGCGGACCGCAGCCTGTCGCGTTCCGACAAGCCGCAATTCATCACCATCCGCCGCGCCATCGGCCGCGACATGGAAAAACTCAAGGCCCTGCCCAGCGTCGATTCGACGGGCGTGGCCCTGCGCCTCGACGCCGTGATCGCCCAGATCGACTCGCTGCCGATGCTGTCCGACGAAACGCCGGCCTTGCCGGCCACCCCGGAAAAGCCGGGCAAGGCCAAGGCCAAGCCGGCGCGCGATGCCAGCGGCAAGCTGGTGGGACCGCCGGAGCCGGAACCGCTGCTGCAGAAAGTACGCGACGGCTGGAATACGTGGAGCGGCGACATGTGGAACGATGTGCGTCAGTTGATACGCATCCGCCGCGTCGATACGCCGGAAGCGCTGATGCTGTCGCCGACGCAATCGTATTTCTTGCGCGAAAACGTCAAGCTGCGCCTGCTTAATGCCCGCATGACCTTGTTGTCGCGCAATGAAACGGCGTTCCGCAACGACTTGATCGCTGCCCAGGATGCGCTGGCCAAGTATTTCGATACGCGCGCCAAGAGCACGCAGACGGCGCAAGCGCTGCTGCGCCAGGTGCAGGCCAGCAACCTGGCCATCGAAATGCCAACCTTGTCCGACAGCCTGACGGCTGTGCGCAACTACAAAGCGAAGTCCTGAGCCCATGCGTCTATTTCTCTGGTTACTCGCCCTGATGGCCGCGGCGATCGGTATCGCCGTGACGGCCCGTTTCAACCCCGGCAACGTGGTGCTGTTCTATCCGCCGTACCGCATCGACTTGTCGCTGAACTTCTTCCTGTTGCTGCAGGTCGTGCTGTTCGTGCTGCTGTACCTGCTGGTGCGCGCCGTGCGCGCCACCGTGCGCATGCCGGCGCAAGTGGCGGCCTATCGCCACCGCAAGCGTGAGCGCGATGGCAACAAGGGCTTGCGCGAAGCCTTGAAAGCCCTGTTCGAAGGGCGTTTCGGCCATGCGGAAAAAGCCGCCTTGCGCGCCGCCGAACTGGATGAGAATGCGGGCCTGGCCGCGCTGATCGGCGCGCGCGCCGCGCACCGCATGCGCCAGTCCGAACGCCGCGACAGCTGGCTGGCCCGCGTCGAAGACGACGCCAGCCTGAAGACGGCCCGCTTGATGACGGTGACGGAATTGCTGGTCGACGACCACCAGCCGGAAGCGGCGCTGGCCGCCGTGCGCGAACTCAACGCCAGCGGCACGCGCCACATCCACGCGCTGCAATGGTCGCTCAAGGCCGAGCAGCAGGCGAAGAACTGGCCGGAAGTGCTGCGCCTCGTGCGTTCGCTGGACAAGCACCGCGCCCTGCATCCGGCCCTGTCGTCGCGCCTGCGCGAGCTGGCCTACGACCATTTGCTGTCCGACCCGTCGCATGACGCCGAATCGCTGATGCGCGTCTGGTCCACCGTGCCGAACGCGGACCGGGTCAAGCCGTATATCGCCTGCCGCGCCGCCACGGCCCTGAATGCGCGCGGCCTGCACGACGAAGCGCGCCTCGTGTGCGAAGAGTCGCTGGCCGCCGACTGGGACGAGCGCGTCGTGCGCGCCTACCGCGAAGCGGCGGCGCCAGCCGGCACGCCGGCCCTGCTGCTGCAGATCGAACATTGCGAGCAATGGATGAAACAGCGTCCGCTGGATGCGGAACTGGCGCTGACCCTGGGTACCTTGTGCCTCAAGCAAAAACTGTGGGGCAAGGCCCAGCGCCACCTGGAGCAGGCGCTGTCCGACGCGAACGAGCCGCAAATGGTGCGCGACGCCCACCTGAAGCTGGCGCAGATGCACGATGCCCTGCAGCAGACGGAACAGGCTGCCGCCCATTACCGGCAGTGCGCGCTGGCCACCATCCTGTAAGCCGTTTTGTAAGCCAATTCGCCAGACGTAAAAAAGCCGTTCAGTGCAGACTGAACGGCTTTTTTTATGCGCACGCCATGGCGGCGTGCGCTGCTTTACTGCTTCTGCCTTACTTCTTCGCTGCGGCAGTACCTTCCGGCAAGGCATACGCGATCAGGGTGTCGCTCATCTTCGTGCCCAGCGAACCGTGGCCGCCGGCCATGACGACGACGAACTGGCGTCCCGACTTGTTCGACACATAGCTCATCGGCGTAGCCTGGCCGCCTGCCGGCAAGCGGGCTTTCCAGATCACCTTGCCGTTGCTGACGTCGTAGCCGCGGATGTAGTAGTCGAGCGTGCTGCTGAGGAAGGTCACGCCGCCGCCCGTGGTGACCATGCCGCCCAGGCTGGGCACGCCCAGCGGCAAGGGAATCGGCACGGGGCCGCTGTCGCGCGTGGTGCCGTTCTTGTGCATCCACACTTTTTTCATGGTGCGCAGGTCGACGGCGGCCACATAGCCCCACGGCGGTGCCTGGCATGGAAAGCCCAGCGGCGATAAAAATGCCTTGATTTCCACGGCGAACGGTACACCCGTCTGCGGCTGCAAGCCCATTTCACCGCCCGTGCCGCCCTTGGCCGTCGTTTCGGCGCGCGGCACGAGTTTTTCCAGGAAGCCCATGTAGTCAGGGTTGACGATCAACAGCTGGCGCACGGGGTCGATGGCCGCGCCGCCCCATTCGAAGATGCCCAGCGGACCCGGGGAAATGACGGCGCCCTTGCCCGCCGTTTGCGGCGTGAACGGGCCTTCATAGCGGCGTTCCTTGAAGATGATGCGGCAGGCCAGCTGGTCGAACGGTGTCGTGCCCCACATGTCCGCTTCGCTGATATTGCGCTCAGGCAGGAAGGTCAGGGCGGAGAACGGCTGCGTGGGCGACAGGGTGTCGCCGGCGGCAGGATTGCTCGTTGGCACGGGTTTTTCCGGCGCCGGCACCACCAGGCTGCCGTCGCGGCGGTCGATCACGTAGATGTCGCCCCGCTTGGTCGTGGCCACCACGGACGGTACTTTGCCTTTCGGCGTGTCGATGTCGACCAGGCTGGGCTGGCCACCGATATCCATGTCCCAGATATCGTGGTGCACGGTCTGGTAGACCCAGCGTACCTTGCCCGTCGCCAGGTCCAGCGCGACGATGGCGCTGTTGAATTTCTCGCCATTCTTGTTGCGCTTGCCGCCCCAGGTATCGGGGGTTTCATTTCCCATCGGAATATAGACCATGCCCAGCTTTTCATCGATGCTGGCCACGCCCCACGAGTTGGGCGAGTTGTTGGTGTAGTTCTTGCCTTCAGGGAAGGGCTGCGTATCTTCCGGCGTGGCCGGGTCCCAGTTCCACAGCAGCTTGCCCGTGACGGGATCGTAGCCGCGGATCACGCCCGATGGCTCTTCCGTCGAGTGGTTGTCCGTCACGCTGGCGGCGATCACGGCCACGTTTTGCGCCACGGCCGGCGGCGAGGTGGGCATCAGGAAACCGCGCTTGATCATGGCCATGTTTTTATACAGGTTGACGACGCCGTTGTTGCCAAAGCTCTTGCACGACTCGCCCGTATCGGCGTTGACGGCGATCATGGTGCCGTCCATGGTGGGCGCCAGGATGCGGCGCGGGCATTCCATGCCGGCCGCTTCGGGGGCAGGGTTGTTCTTCGCGCGGCCCGCGTTGACGTCCCAGTAGGCAACGCCGCGGCAGATCATGTGCTGGTAGCTGGCCGCATCGCGGTTGATCTTCGGATCGTGGCGCCACAGTTCCTTGCCCGTGTCCGGGTTCAGGGCGATGACGATATTGTGCGGCGTGCACAGGTACAGCATGTCATTGACCTTCAGCGGCGTGACTTCGTTGGCGATCTCGCCCGGGTCGTTGGGGCCCTTGAAGTCGCCCGTGTGGTAGGTCCAGGCTTCTTTCAGGCCGGAAATATTGGCGGGCGTGATCTGCGCGGCCGGGGCATAGCGGTCGCCATAGCCGGAGCGGCCATAGGCGGACCAGTCGTTGTGCTCGACGCCGGGCGCCAGGTCGCCGGCGGCCGTGGCGGCCATGCTGTCGGCCGGCACGTCGCCATGCAGGTCATGGTAGTCCTGGAACAGGGCGATGACGCCGGCGATGACGGTCAGGGCCACGGCGGCGGACAGGGCCGTCTTGCCGGCAGACGCCTGTTTCGCTGCGGCGGGTGGCGCCAGGCGGCGGCTGACGAAGGGCAGCAGCAGCCAGACGGCGGCGGCAAACCAGATGTCCAGGCGCGGCAGCAGTTGCCACCAGTCGAATTTCACTTCAATGAGGGACCAGACCAGGGTGGCGAACAGCAGCAGCGCCATGAACGGTTGCGCGCTGCGCTTGCCCTGGAACACCAGTACGCCGGCCCCGAGCATGCCGATGCCGGCCAGCAGGTAGTACCAGGAGCCGCCGAGACTGGCCAGCCAGATGCCGCCGCCCAGCAGGGCGAGGCCAAGCAGAATGAAAATAACGCCGGTGACCTTTAATAAAGGACCGGGCCGGAAAGAGGGAATCATCATATTCCTTTTTGCAAGGATTTATCGGTGGCGCCTGGGTGGCGCCATATTGAATTCAGGGAAGGCGTCGATTGCAGAATATACAAAGTTTGGAATCACCGGAATGTGACAGTTTATCAGAATTGACGATTGTCTTCCGGTCGTGCCATTTTTTGGCAGGCGCGCCATTTGAATCAATTAAATGCTTCAAATAAGAACAAATATTATGCTGGATCAGGGGCTTGCGGGGCTGGAAGGCAGGCGTGGCGGTGATGGCCGGGGATTGCCTGAATAGTGGGGATGCATTGTGGCGCGGGCCATAATAAGACCGTTGTGATAAGTGGCTGCAAAAAATGCAATGCCGATTATAATAACCACGTTTATGGGGCGGGAATATTAAAATGGAAATGTGCAGGGGTTCTCCGTATTAATTCAGAGGTATGCGTAGTATTGCTTAGGTGTTTGTGCTTATTATTTCCGGCACCTTGTCTATTCTCCCGCCAGGCAGGCGCGGCGGACGGGAAAGGCAAATGCGCGGCAGGCTGCGCGCGTTGCTCTATGGTCCGTGCCACTGTTGCTGGCGTGATGCGCAAAATGCCGGCAGGCCGCTGCTGCATCGCACAAGCTGCCTGTACTTCGCTATAATTACGCGGTTAAAACACAATCCGCTATAAGGAAAATCCATGAGTTTGAATAACGTCTCTTCCGGCCGCGACCTGCCGAACGATTTTAACGTCGTCATCGAAATCCCGATGAACGCCGATCCGATCAAGTACGAAGTCGACAAGGAAAGCGGCGCGATCTTCGTCGATCGCTTCATGGGTACCGCCATGCACTACCCGTGCAACTACGGCTACGTGCCGAACACCCTGTCGCCGGACGGCGACCCGGTCGACGTGCTGGTCATCACCCCGTTCCCGCTGATCCCGGGCGTGGTCGTGCGCTGCCGTCCTATCGGCGTGCTGAAAATGACCGACGAGTCGGGCGAAGACGCGAAAGTGCTGGCCGTGCCAGTCGACAAGGTCCTGTCGATCTACAGCCACTGGCAAAAGCCGGAAGACTTGAACGAACTGCGCCTGCGCCAGATCCAGCATTTCTTCGAGCACTACAAAGATCTGGAAAAAGGCAAATGGGTCAAGATCGACGGCTGGCATGGTCCTGAAGTGGCCAAGGAAGAGATCCTGAGCGGCGTTGCCGCGTTCAAGGCTGAGAAAGCCGCTTCCTGAGTAATCCCCGCGCGGAACACGGCGGCTTGCCGCCCGTTCCCTGCCGTGTGCGAGTAAAAAACGCCCCCTGCTATGATGGCCGGAGGCGTTTTTTTTTGCCGACAACATCAGGCTTCCGATGGATGAAGGTGCTTGAGTGAGTCTAATTTATTGTTAAAAATTCAATTTCACAATAATTAAGGGGAGGGGATATGTATTCTGAGCATTTATTGATGCGTTCCTGGTGGGTGCTGGCCCTGCGTGGCCTGGCGGCGCTCGCCTTTGGCGCGATCACCCTGGCCTGGCCCGGCGTGACGGTATTGTCGCTGCTGATGGTGTTTGCCGCGTATGCGCTGCTCGGCGGCGGCGTGTCCGTCGTCGGCGCGTTCAGCAACCGCAAGCATGGCGGCGACTGGTGGGCCTTGCTGCTGCTGGGCATCTGCGGCCTGGCCGTGGGTATCCTGACCATCGTCTACCCGCTGCTGACGACGTTTGCCTTGATCGTCATGATCGGCGTCAATGCCCTCGTGTCGGGCGTGTTCGATATCGTGCTGGCGGTCCGTTTGCGCAAGGTCATCCGCGGTGAATGGCTGCTGGTGCTCAATGCCGTCATTTCCATCCTGTTCGGCATCCTGATCCTCGTCTTCCCCGCGGCCGGCACGTTTGCCCTCGTGTGGATGATCGGCGTGTATGCCTTGCTGACGGGTATCTTGCTGCTGACCTTGGCATGGCGCGCGTACAGGCTGAAAAAGGACGGTGTCTTCGGCAGCTATTCCGGCCGCTCGGCCGCCTGATCCTGCCGGCGTGTCCGCGAGCGCTCCCCGCTAGCCGGCCGGGAGCGCTTTTGCTTTCAGGGCGCCGTGGCGGGGCGAAACGGGCTGTGCTCGTTCAATTCATCGAGATAGGCATCGATGCCGCCCCGTTCGCGCTCGAGGAAGCGCTGCACGGCGTCAGCAAAGGCCGGGTGCGCCAGCCAGTGGGCGGACCAGGTCTTTTGCGGCAGGAAGCCCCGCGCCATCTTGTGCTCGCCTTGCGCGCCCCCTTCGAAGGTGGCGATGCCGTTGGCGATGCAGAATTCCAGCGGCTGGTAATACGCCGTCTCGAAATGCAGGCAGGGCACGTGCTCGAGCGCGCCCCAGTAGCGGCCATACAGGGTGTCGCCCGTGTGGATCACCAGCGAGGCGGCAATGGCCCGGCCTTCGCGCTCGGCGATCACCAATAAAATGTTCTGCGGCATGGTGGTGCCGATGCGGCGGAAGAAGTCCAGCGACAGATAGGGCGAGGAGCGGTGTTCCGCATAGGTATTGCTGTAGCAGCGGTGGAACAGCTTCCAGTCGGCATCCGTCGCTTCCACCCCGCGCACCTGGCGCATGACGACGCCCGCTTCCCGCACCTTGCGCCGCTCGGCGCGGATATTCTTGCGCTTCTTGTGTTCCAGGGTGGCCAGGAATTGCTCGAAATCCGTGTAGCCGGGATTGAGCCAGTGAAACTGCACGCCACTACGCATCAAATAGCCGGCTTCCGCCAGCTGGCGCGCTTCGCTTTCCGGCGGGAACAGGATGTGGCAGGACGATACGTCGGCCGCTTGCTGCTGCGCCTGCAGGAAGGCCAGCAGGGCGGCGCGCGCCTGGCCATCGCGGGCCAGCAAGCGCGTGCCGCTGACGGGCGTAAATGGTATCGCGGACAACAGTTTCGGGTAATATTCAAGGCCATGCTGCCGATAGGCATCGGCCCAGGCCCAGTCGAACACGTATTCGCCATACGAGTGCTGCTTCAGGTACAGGGGCAGGGCGGCGGCCAGGGTCTCGCCTTGCCACAGCGCCAGGTAATTCGGCTGCCAGCCCGTGTCGGCGCTGGCGCAGCCGGACTCGTGCAGCGCGTGCAGAAAGGCATAGGAGAGGAAGGGATTGGTCTCCGCCTTGGCCTCCGCCTGGCTTGCCAGCAGTTCAGACCAGGCCGCTTCGCCAATTTCAGCCAGGCTCGAGACGATAGCCGTGCGATAATTCATTGTTGTAGTGTGCATTCATCACTCTCGGGGCGCCACCACCGGCCTGCGCGCCCCTGTCTTGTTCTTGTTTAATAAAATTAATAAAACGAAATTTCCACCATCATGACAGTCAAAGTCGCAATTGCTCAAATGAATAGTACGGTCGGCGATCTGGCCGGCAACCGTGCCAAGATCTTCGACCTTTCCCGCCGCGCCTTTGAAGCGGGCGCCGATATCGTGCTTACGCCGGAACTGTCGCTGGTCGGCTATCCACCCGAGGACCTGCTGCTGCGCAATGCATTCTACGCAAAAACGCAGGAAGCGTTTGCGGGGCTGGCCGCCGATCTTGCCCAGTTCAAGGATTTGCACGTGGTGGTGGGCTTGCCCCTGCAAGATGAAAAGGGCGTGCGCCACAATGCCGCCTCCGTGCTGCTGAACGGCGAAGTGCTGGGCACCTACCGCAAGCACGATTTGCCGAACACGACCGTGTTCGATGAGAAACGTTACTTTACGTCGTCGGACCAGGCCTTCGTGTTTGGCGTGAAGGGCGTGCGTTTCGGCATCAATATCTGCGAAGACACGTGGTTCGGCCACGCGCCCATGCGCGCCCGCGCCGCTGGCGCGCAGGTGCTGCTGGTGCCGAACGGCTCGCCCTACCACATGAACAAGCAGCATTTGCGCTATGAAACCATGCGCCAGAACGTCAGCGCGCAAGGCATGGCCCTCGTGTACGCCAACCTGGTGGGTGGCCAGGATGAACTGATCTTCGATGGCGACTCGTTTGTCATGGATGCGGCCGGCACGATCTGCGCCCAGCTGCGCCACTTCGAGGAAGACTTGCAACTGGTCGAGTTCGACGGCGCCACGCCCGTGCCGCAGGCGCTGGCCGCGCCGTTGACGACGGAAGCCCAGGTATACCGGGCGCTGGTGCTGGGCGTGCGCGACTACATCGGCAAGAACGGCTTCCCCGGCGTGCTGATCGGCATGTCGGGCGGCGTCGATTCCGCCCTGACCCTGGCGATTGCCGTCGATGCGCTGGGCGCCGACAAGGTGCGTGCCGTCATGATGCCGTCGCAATTTACGGCCGATATCTCGTGGATCGACTCGCGCGACATGGTAAAACGCCTCAATGTGCGCTACGATGAAATTCCGATCAAGCAAACCTTCGACGCTTTCCGCGCCACCCTGGCCGGCGAGTTCGCTGGGCTGGCGGAAGACGCGACGGAAGAAAACATCCAGGCCCGCATCCGCGGCACCTTGCTGATGGCCCTGTCGAACAAGCATGGCAGCATCGTGCTGACGACGGGCAACAAGAGCGAGATGGCCGTCGGCTATTGCACCCTGTATGGCGACATGGCAGGCGGTTTTGCCGTCATCAAGGATATCGCCAAGACCCTCGTGTACCGCCTGTGCGCGTACCGCAACGGGGTGTCGGAGGTGATTCCCGAGCGCATCTTGACGCGCGGGCCGTCGGCCGAATTGCGCGCCGACCAACTGGACCAGGATTCCTTGCCGCCGTATGACGTGCTCGACGGCATCATGCAGCTGTACATGGAAGAAAACCGGCCGATCGCCGACATTATCGAGGCTGGCTACCCGCCGGCCGACGTGGCGAAAATCACGCGCCTGATCAAGATCAATGAATACAAGCGGCGCCAGTCGCCGGTGGGCATCCGCGTCACGCACCGTGGCTTTGGCCGCGACTGGCGTTATCCCATCACGTCGAAGTTTTACGAATAAGCAGCCATCTGTCCACAATCCAACAATTTTAAGGAGTAGCCATGAAACAGATTACCGCCATCATCAAACCATTCAAGCTCGACGAAGTACGCGAAGCCTTGGCCGATGTGAACGTGACGGGCTTGACCGTGACGGAAGTGAAGGGCTTTGGCCGCCAAAAGGGTCATACCGAGCTGTACCGTGGCGCCGAGTATGTGGTCGACTTCTTGCCGAAAGTCAAAGTCGAAGTGGTGGTGGACGACAGCGTGTCGGAACTGGTGGTCGACGCCATCATCAAGGCTGCCCGCACGGGCAAGATCGGGGATGGCAAGATCTTCGTACGCGACGTGGAGCAGGTCATCCGCATCCGCACGGGCGAGACAGGTCCCGACGCGGTGTAAGTGTTTCAGCTGGGGCCGCTGACTTTCAGCGCCCCAGCCGCATGTCGAATTTCCAGCAAATCAGGCGCAGGATGGTGATGCCGCTGGCGCTGGTCCACAGCGCGAAGTCGTGCTCGGCGCCGAAATGCATCTGCAATAAATAAGCCCAGCAGCCGAAAAACGCGCAGATGGCGTAGGGTTTGCCGTCACGAAATACCATCGGCACTTCATTGCAGACGATGTCGCGCATCACGCCGCCGAAAATCCCCGTAATCACCCCCATCATCGAGGCAATAAAGATCGGCATGCCGGCGCGCATCGCTTCGGCCACCCCGGCGATGGCGAACATGCCCAGGCCGATGGCGTCGGCCACGACGATCAGGCGTTCCGAGACGATCTGGCGCAAGTGCTGGATCAGGGGCGCCGCCGTCAGGGCCAGCACGAAGATCAGAATCGCGTATTCCTGGTGCGAAACCCAGAACAGGGGCCGCTTGTCGAGCAGGATGTCGCGCAGGGTGCCGCCGCCGAATGCCGTGATGAAGGCCACGACAAACACGCCGACCAGGTCCATGCGCTTGCGGCGCGCTTCGATGAAACCGGAAAACGCGCCCACCAGGATGGCGATGACCTCAATGATCTTGATCAGCGAGCCAGGCGGCAATTGGGGTGGCATCATGGGTGGAGCGCTTGAGCAGGAAATAATTGTCACAGGTTAACATGACACGGCCCCGAATGGTGACAAACGGGGCCGTGTGCGGTGTGGAACTGGTGACTGAATGGTAATTGCTTGCTGTCAAGCCTAGCGGATGGGCTGCAAGGCTGCCGAGAGCAGCACGACGAGGGCGCCATCGCCCCCTTCGGAGCGGCGTGCCTGGCAAAAGGCGATGACTTCATCCTTTTGCACGAGCCAGCTGTGCACCATCGATTTCAAGACCGGTTCCTGGCCTTTCGAGCCGAAACCCTTGCCGTGGATTACGCGCACGCAGCGCAGCTTGCGCCGCGCCGCCTGGTTCAGGAAGGCGCCGATGCCGTCGCGCGCCTCGTCGCGGCGCAAGCCGTGCAAGTCCAGCTCATCCTGGATGGGCCAGTGGCCCTTGCGCATCTTCTTGACCACGTCCGGTCCCACGCCGGGGCGGGCGTAGTTCAGGGCGGGATCGTTTTCCAGGTAATGGTCGACCTCGAACAAGTCCGACAGCGACTCGCGCAGAACGGCCGCGTCGTCCTCTGCCGGCGTCAGCTTGCGCGCCGGCTGCTGGGCGCTTGCCGCGCCCGTCTTCGGCAGGCTGGGCACGTAGCGGTCCGACTCGGGCAGGCGCTTGACGCCGCCGATGCTGGCCTTGAACAGATTGCTCTCCACGGCCTGCACCTGGACTTGCCTGGCGCGCTCCGCTTCAGCCTGGGCGCGCGCGTCCGCCTGTTCCTTGAGCTGCTTGCTGACCGCTTTCAGGTCGGCGAAGTCTTTCATCGACGCCATGCGACGCTTACTCCTGGCCTTCCAGGTAGCGCTGGGCGTCCAGTGCTGCCATGCAACCCGTACCGGCGCTGGTGATGGCCTGGCGGTAGATGTGGTCCTGCACGTCGCCGGCGGCAAACACGCCCGGCGCGCTGGTGGCGGTGGCCATGCCTTCCAGGCCAGTCTTCGTCTTGATGTAGCCGTTGTGCATGTCCAGCTGGCCTTCGAAGATGCCCGTGTTCGGCTTGTGGCCGATGGCGATGAACACGCCGTGCACGTTCAATGCCTCGACCTTGCCGTCGATGGTCGACTTGATGTTCAGGCCCGTGACGCCGCCTTCGTTGCCCGTCACTTCGTCCAGAGTGTGGTTATATTTCAACACGATCTTGCCTTCGGCAACCTTGGCGTTCAGGCGGTCGATCAGGATCGCTTCCGCGCGGAACTTGTCGCGGCGGTGGATCAGGGTGACTTTATTGGCGATGTTCGACAGGTACAGCGCTTCTTCCACAGCCGTATTGCCGCCGCCGACGACGGCCACTTCCTGGTTGCGGTAGAAGAAACCATCGCAGGTGGCGCAGGCGGATACGCCCTTGCCCATGAATTCCGCTTCCGATGGCAGGCCCAGGTATTGCGCGGACGCGCCCGTGGCGATGATCAGGGTGTCGCACGTGTATTCGTGGCTGTCGCCCTTCAGGCGGATCGGTTTTTCGTTGAGGAACGTGGTGTGGATGTGGTCAAACACGATTTCCGTATTGAAGCGCTCGGCGTGCTGCAGCAAGCGCTGCATCAGGTCCGGGCCTTGCACGCCCATGGGGTCGCCGGGCCAGTTTTCCACGTCGGTGGTGGTCATCAGCTGGCCGCCTTGCTCCACGCCGGTCACCAGCATCGGGTTCAGGTTGGCGCGCGCGGCGTAGACGGCGGCGCTGTAGCCGGCGGGGCCGGAGCCGAGGATCAAAACGCGGGCGTGTTTGGTAGTGGTCATAATGAGGCTTCTCTATGAGTGGGGTCTATCCGAATTGGGGGCATACGCGCGAAGAACAAGGGCGTATTGCGCTTGCGCAAGCAATCCCCGATTATAGACCAAGCCGCCTGTGGCGACGAATCGTGGGGCCGCCCGGGGCATATATGGCTTAGAATACTTCCTTATTATGGGAAATTCCCTTTCAGAAACATTTTTCACCTTGCAGCGCTTCCCAGAATGACTAAACCAGCCCAGGCCAATCAAAATAGCTACACCCGTAAACCGGTCGAACGCCGGCCCCTGCCCAACCGGCTGGTGCGGCTGCTGTCCGAGGCGCGCTGGTTCGCGCTGGCCGCGTTTGCCCTGTATTTCGTGCTGATACTGGCCAGCTTCCACAAGCTCGACCCGGGCTGGTCGCATGCCACGTCCGTCGACAAGGTCGCCAACCTGGGCGGCAAGCTGGGCGCGACCCTTTCCGATCTGTTGCTGTATATCTTCGGCTTTTCCGCCTGGTGGTGGTGCGTCTGGCTGCTGCGCACGGTGTGGAATGGCTATCGCCGCCTGAGCAAGCGCTTCCTGCTGGAAGAGGAAGACGTGGAGCGCGAGCACCATGTCGAGATGCTGATCCGCATCGTCGGCTTTTCCATCATGCTGATCGGCAGCATGGGCCTCGAATACCTGCGCATGGCGAAAAGCCTGCACGTGCAGCTGCCGCGCGAGCCGGGCGGCGTGCTGGGCCAGCTGGTGGGCCACTCGGCCCACGTGGCCTTCGGTTTCACGGGCGCTACTTTATTACTGTTGCTGCTGTTCGGCCTGGGTTTCAGCCTGTTCTTCCATGTGTCCTGGCTGCAAGTGGCCGAGCGCATCGGCGGCGCCATCGAAGACGCTTTCAACTGGTTCGTGCTGCGCTACCAGGACCGCGAAGACCGCCGCCAGGGCGAAGTGGCTGCCGTGCGCCGCGACGAGGTGGTGGTCATCGAACGGGCCAAGCACGTGGAAAAGCACGTGGCCGCGCCGCCCATGAAGATCGAGCCGCAGGTGGTGACCGTGGTGAAATCGGAACGCGTGGAAAAAGAGCGCCAGGCCCATCTGTTCGAAGGCCTGGGCGATGGCAAGCTGCCGCCCCTGTCCCTGCTCGACGAAGCGCCGCCCGTGGTGGAAACGGTGTCCGTGGAAACCCTGGAATTCACGAGCCGCCTGATCGAAAAGAAATTGTCGGACTTTGGCGTGGATGCCAAGGTAGTGGCCGCTTACCCCGGCCCCGTCGTCACGCGCTATGAAATCGAGCCGGCCACGGGCGTCAAGGGCAGCCAGATCGTGGGCCTGGCGCGCGACCTGGCCCGTTCGCTGTCGCTCACGTCCATCCGCGTGGTGGAAACCATTCCCGGCAAGAATTACATGGCTTTGGAGTTGCCGAACAGCAAGCGCCAGATCGTGCGCCTGACGGAAATCCTCGGTTCCAAGGTCTACAACGATGGCGTGTCCAGCCTGACGATTGCGCTGGGCAAGGATATCGCGGGCAAGCCCGTCGTGGCCGACCTGGCGAAGATGCCCCACTTGCTGGTGGCCGGTACCACCGGTTCCGGTAAATCCGTGGGCATCAATGCGACGATCCTGTCGCTGCTGTACAAATCCGACCCGCTCGACGTGCGCCTGATCCTGATCGATCCGAAGATGCTGGAAATGTCCGTCTACGAAGGCATTCCCCATTTGCTGGCGCCCGTCGTGACGGACATGCGCCAGGCCGGCCACGCGCTGAACTGGGCCGTGAACGAGATGGAACGCCGCTACAAGCTGATGAGCAAGATGGGCGTGCGTAACCTGGCCGGCTACAACGCCAAGATTGCCGACGCGAAAAAGCGCGAAGAACACATCCCGAATCCGTTCAGCCTGACGCCGGATTCGCCGGAGCCGCTGGAAAAACTGCCGACCATCGTCATCATCATCGACGAGCTGGCCGACCTGATGATGGTGGTGGGCAAAAAAGTCGAGGAATTGATCGCGCGTATCGCGCAAAAGGCGCGCGCCGCCGGCTTGCACTTGATTCTGGCCACGCAGCGCCCATCTGTAGACGTGATCACGGGCTTGATCAAGGCGAACATTCCCACGCGTATCGCGTTCCAGGTGTCGTCCAAGATCGATTCGCGCACCATTCTCGACCAGATGGGCGCGGAAACCCTGCTGGGCATGGGCGACATGCTGTACATGCCGCCCGGTACCGGCTTGCCGATGCGCGTGCACGGCGCGTTTGTTTCCGATGATGAGGTCCATCGCGTCGTCAGCCATTTGAAGCTGCAGGGCGAACCGAATTACATCGAGGGCATCCTCGAAGGCGGCACCCTGGAAGGCGACGGCGCCGAAGGCGGCGTGCCGGGCGAGGGCGGCGGCGAGGCCGATGCCCTGTACGACCAGGCAGTGGCGGTGGTGCTGAAGAACCGCCGCGCCTCGATTTCGCTGGTGCAGCGTCATTTGCGCATCGGCTACAACCGCGCCGCCCGCCTGCTTGAGCAGATGGAGCAGAGCGGGGTGGTATCAAGCATGCAATCCAACGGCAACCGGGACATCCTGGTGCCGGCGGCCAGTGCGGAATAAGACAAGAAGGATAGAAAGAATGCAGAACACGACTTTCGCAGCAAAAATGATGATCGGTGCGGCCAGTGTCGCCTGCAGCCTGCTGTTCGCGGCCAGCGCCTCGGCCAGCGCGCTCGAGCAGTTCAAGAGCTTTGCCGCCGGCACCAAGTCGGCCAAGGGCGAGTTCGTGCAGCGCCAGGTCAAGAAGGCGGACGCCAGCGGCAAGGCGAAAGTGTCGACCCCGGCCAGCGGCACCTTCGAGTTTGCCCGCCCAGGCAAGTTCATCTGGACTTATCTGAAGCCGTACGAGCAGCTGCTGCAGGCGGACGGCGACAAGCTGTATATCTACGACAAGGACTTGAGCCAGGTGACGGTCAAAAAACTGGGCGACGCGCTCGGTTCCTCGCCCGCTGCCATCTTGTTTGGCAGCAACGACCTGGAAAAGAATTTCACCCTGGCGGAAGCGGGCACGCGCGACGGCCTGGAATGGCTGAAAGCCACGCCGAAAGCCAAGGATACGACGTTCGACGAAATCACCATCGGCCTGCGCAACGGTGTGCCGGAAGCGATGGAATTGCGCGACTCGTTCGGCCAGACGTCGGTGCTGGCGTTCAAGAACTTCCAGAAAAATCCGGCCTTATCCGCCGATCACTTTAAATTTGTCATGCCCAAGGGCGCGGATGTGATTAATAATTAATTTTTCGCAGACTGTCATTGACCGGCCTCGCACCATGCGGGGCCTTTGCATTCTTACCCGGTAAATATTATGGCGGATCTCTTTTCCACCGCACCGCGCCAGCCGCTGGCCGAGGCCTTGCGGCCATCCACCCTGAACGAAGTCATCGGCCAGACGCATTTGCTGGGCGCGGGCAAGCCGCTGCGCCTGGCGTTCGAGGCGGGCAAGGCCCATTCGATGATCTTGTGGGGCCCGCCCGGCGTGGGCAAGACCACCCTGGCGCGCCTGATGGCGAACGCATTCGACAGCGAATTCATCGCCCTGTCGGCCGTGTTCGCGGGCGTAAAAGATATCCGCGCCGCCATGGACCAGGCCCGCCACAGCCTGGTCCAGTTCGGCAAGCACACTTTATTGTTCGTCGACGAAATCCACCGGTTCAACAAATCGCAGCAGGACGCCTTGCTGCCTTTCGTGGAATCGGGCCTCGTGACCTTCATCGGCGCGACGACGGAAAACCCCAGCTTTGAAGTCAACTCCGCGTTGCTGTCGCGCGCGCAAGTGTATGTGTTGAAGTCCCTCAACGAAGACGAGATGAAGCAGTTGCTGGCCAAGGCGCAATCGACGGCCCTGACGCACCTGACGTTTGACGAGGCGGCGGCCGACACCCTGATCGGCTACGCGGACGGCGATGCGCGGCGCTTCTTGAACTTGCTGGAGCAGGCCGAGACGGCCGCCAGCTCGACGGGCACGACCAGCATCGACGCGGCCTTCGTCGACAATGCGCTGACCTTGAATTCGCGCCGCTTCGACAAGGGCGGCGACAATTTCTATGACCAGATTTCCGCCTTGCACAAGTCCGTGCGCGGTTCGAACCCCGATGCGGCCCTGTATTGGTTTTGCCGCATGATCGACGGCGGCGCCGACCCCCGCTACCTGTCGCGGCGCATCGTGCGCATGGCCTGGGAAGATATCGGCCTGGCCGATCCGCGCGCCTTGACCATGGCCAACGACGCGGCGGAAACGTATGAACGCCTGGGTTCGCCCGAAGGCGAGCTGGCCCTGGGCCAGGCCGTGATCTACCTGGCCATTGCCGCGAAGAGCAATGCCGGCTACAACGCCTTCAACACGGCCATGGCCTTCGTCAAGAAAGATAAATCGAAGGAAGTGCCCGTGCACTTGCGCAATGCGCCGACCAAGCTGATGAAGGAGCTGGGCTACGGCCACGCCTACCGCTACGCGCATGACGAACCCGATGCCTACGCGGCCGGCGAAACGTATTTCCCGGACGGCATGGCGGAACCGGGCTGGTACCAGCCCGTGCCCCGCGGCCTGGAAAGCAAGATCGCCGATAAATTGGCGTGGCTGCGCGAGCTGGACAGAAAAGCGGGAAAACCAGCCGGCAAGGGCTGACGCTACAGTCCCAGCAGGGTAAAACCGTCGTCCTGCGGCGCGTAGCCCACCAGCTGGCGCGTCGCTGCGATCGACAGCCGTTTGTAGCGGTTGTCCGACACGCCATGCACGACGTGGTAGCCGGGCGGCACGTCAGCACTGAGGCAGCAGGCCAGCAACTGCACCACGTCGCGCTCGCTGATGAAGGCGGCGATGTCGCGTGCGCTGTGCTGTTGACCTGGCGCAAACTGCGCCACGTTGGCGATGCGCACGGCAATCGCCGTCATGCCATGCTGGTGCGCGAACGCGGAGGCCACGCCTTCGCCGAAGGCCTTGCTGGCGCCATACATATTGGCGGGCCGGGCCGGCATGTGCTCGTGCACCTGCACATCGAGCGGATAGCCTTCGATGGCTTGCGCGCTGCTGGCAAGCACCACTCTTTGCACGCCCTGCGCCTGCGCCGCGCGGAAGATGTTGTGCGTGCCGATGATGTTCGGCTGCAGCAGCTGCGTGTCGAAGTCGGCGCTGGCATGGGGCACGCCGGCCAGGTGCAGCACCACGTCGGTATGGGCGCAGGCGGCCAGGCAGGCGGCGTAGTTGCCCACGTCGAGCTGAATGGACGGGCAGGGCGCCGGTGCCAGCCCGTCAGTGTGCAGGTCGGCCAGGCGCAGGGAGAATTCCCCGTGCCGGCGCTTCCAGAAAGCGGTGCCGATGACGCCGGCGGCGCCCGTGACGAGGACGCGCAGTGGTGGTGCTTGAGTCATGTATTCCTAATATGCAAGGTGTGAGGCAGTGCCAGGTTCAGCCAGCGCAGCAGGGCGGGACGCGGTGCGGCCGTGCCATGGACGCGGATGTGTCCGCTACCCACGGCTTCCACCAGCACCAGGCCGTCATTCGGTACGGTGTAGCGCTCGCCGCTGCGCAGCACGCAATCCTCGAACTGGGCGTAGGCCGTGATCCAGGCCGTGCCGGACAGGCATTCGATCACCTTCGCATGCGCTTTTTCCAGGCGCAAGGGCCGTTCGCTGCGTAATTCGTGGTCGGTATGCATGGCATCGATCCTGTTGTGCTGACAGGAACAGCTTAGGCCCTTGCTGCCAACCATGACAGATGCAGGAAAACGAAATTGTGATGAATACAGTGCACTTCGTCGTACACTGTGCTTGTCAAAAAACTCGGCAACTGTATCTGTGCCGGCCACGCGCGGCAGCCGCATACTGAAGGGATGAACATGAGTACGCACACGAATCTGTACGAGCACCTGGCCAACGAGCTGGGCGCCCTGATCGACGCGCGCGTGTTCGCGCCCGGCGACCGCCTGCCGTCGATCCGCCACCTGGCGCAGCAAAAGCGCATCTCCATCAGTACCGTGATGCAAGCCTTGCGCCTGATGGAAGACCGGGGACAGGTCGATGCGCGGCCCCAGTCCGGCTATTTCGTGCGCCACCGGGCGCCGCGCCGCCCGTGCAGCGCGGACGCCCAGCATTTGAAGGAGCCGGCCTTTGTCGGCATCAACAACCTCTTGATGCGGGTGCTGAAGGAGAACGAGACGCGCGATGTGGTGCAGCTGGGCACGGCCTGGCCGCCCGACGAGATCCTGCCCATCAAGCGCATGCAGCGCACCATCAGCGCCGTGGCGCGGCGAGATCCCGTCCTGCTCAGCAAGGTCAGCTGCTATGACATCAGCGAAGGCAATTTCCTGCGCCAGGTCACGCGCCGCGCGCTGGACTGGGGCAAGCTCGACCCGCAAGAAATCGTCGTGACGAATTCCTGCACGGAAGCGATCAGCCTGTGCCTGCGTGCCGTGGCCAAGCCGGGCGACACCATCGCCATCGAGTCGGCCACGTATTTCGTGCTGCTGCAGATGATCGAAAGCCTGGGCATGAAGGCGCTGGAAATTCCCACCGACCCGAAGACGGGGCCGTCGCTCGATGCGCTGGAACTGGCCCTGCGCGCCGGCCTCGTGCAAGCGTGCCTGTTCGTGCCGAATGCGAACAACCCGCTCGGTTGCGTCATGCCGGAAGCAAACAAGAAGCGGCTGGCGGGCCTGCTGTCGGAATTCAATATTCCGCTGGTGGAAGACGACGTGTATGGCGACCTGTGCTTTGCACCGCAGCGGCCGTGGCCCGTGAAAGCCTACGACACGAGCGGCAACGTTTTATTGTGCTCCTCGTTTTCCAAGGCCATCACGCCCGCCTCGCGCGTGGGCTACGTGCTGGCCGGGCGTTTCGCGCAGGAAGTGGCCCTGCTGAAAACCGTGTCCAGCGGCGCCACCAGCCATTTCTTCCAGGCCGTGCTGGCCGACTTCCTGGAAGGCAGCAGCTACGACCAGCAGCTGCGCAAGATGCGGCGCACCTTGGTGCAGCGCATCGCGCGCATGTCCGACGCCGTGGCGGCGCACTTTCCGGCGGACTGCATGCTGTCCGAGCCGCAAGGCGGTTTCGTGCTGTGGGTGCAGATGCCGCCGCAAGTCGATGCGCTGGCCCTGCATGGCCAGGCCATCGCGGAAGGCGTGGCGTATATGCCGGGCCAGCTGTTCTCGGCCTCTGGCAAGTTCGGCAATTATCTGCGCCTCAATTGCGGCAATGCATGGACGCCGCGCATCGAGCAGGCTATCGGCCGGTTAGGGCGTCTCGTCAAGGACGCCTTGTAACTGTTCTGCGCGCTTCAGTCCCCGTTTTTCACCGTTCGCTCCCTGTTTTTCGCCGCTGGTCGCAAGCCGGTGGCGTCTTGCCTGCGCGTTGGCTAAAGTACCACCATACCAAGCGCAGTCAAACAAACAAACCAACTAGGAGTTACATCATGAACGCACTGAAAAACATGGAAATCGCCTTTGTCGCCGCCGCCGTCATCGCCATCGGCACCAGCTTCGCCACCGCCGGCGCGAATACGGTCGAGGTAAGCGCCAGCAGCACCGTGATCGCCCGGGCTGCCGACAGCAAGATGCCGGTCGTTACCGTCAGCGCCCGCCGCCTGACGGCTGCCGAAAAAGCGGCCTTTATCTGAGCGCCAGCCTGAGCATCGGATGTAAAGCGGGCGCGGGTGCCCAGCCAGGCTGCCATGACGATGGCGGGCCGTGTGCAAAACTCATAATGAACTGAACGGGTCTTGGTACAATGGATGCTTTCGATACATCGGCACCGCCATCCACCCATGATAGATATCCAACTTCTCCGTAAAGACATCGCCACCGTTGCCGCCCGCCTGGCAACGCGCAAATTCCAGCTCGACGTGGCAGGTTTCAACGCCCTCGAAGCCGAACGCAAGGCGATCCAGACGCGCACCGAAGAGCTGCAGGGCAAGCGCAACGCGCTGTCCAAGCAAATCGGCATGTTGAAAGGCAAGGGGGAAGACACCTCGGCCGTGATGGCGCAAGTGGCGGGCCTGGGCGACGAATTGAAAGCCGATGAAGCGGCGCTGACCCTCGTGCAAGCCAAGCTGAGCGAATTCATCATGGCCGTGCCGAACCTGCCGCACGAATCGGCCCCCGTTGGTACGGACGAGTCGGGCAACGTGGAAGTGCGCAAGGTGGGCACGCCGCGCACCTTCGATTTCGAAGTCAAGGATCACGTCGACGTGGGCGCCCCGCTGGGCCTGGACTTCGAAGTGGCCACCAAGCTGACCGGTTCGCGCTTTTCCGTCATGAAGGGCGGCATCGCCCGCCTGCACCGCGCGCTGGCGCAATTCATGCTCAACACGCACGTGGACGAGCATGGCTACACGGAATGCTATACCCCCTACATGGTCAATGCCGATTCGCTGCGCGGCACGGGCCAGCTGCCGAAATTCGAAGCCGATCTGTTCTCGGTGAAAAAAGGCGGCGTGGAAGGCGAGGGCGAGACCTTCTACCTGATCCCCACCTCGGAAGTGTCGCTGACCAACATCGCGCGCGACGAGATCCTGGCGCTCGACCAGCTGCCCCTGAAAATGACGGCCCATACGCCATGCTTCCGCTCGGAAGCGGGCAGCTACGGCCGCGATACGCGCGGCATGATCCGCCAGCACCAGTTCGACAAGGTGGAAATGGTGCAGGTCGTGCATCCGGACACGTCGTACCAGGTGCTGGAAGAAATGGTCGGCCACGCGGAAACGATTCTGCAACGCCTGGGCCTGCCATACCGCGTGATGTCGCTGTGCACGGGCGACATGGGCTTTACGGCCACCAAGACCTTCGACCTGGAAGTGTGGCTGCCGGCGCAGAATACCTACCGTGAAATCTCGTCCCTGTCGAACACGGAAGCCTTCCAGGCCCGTCGCATGCAGGCGCGTTTCCGCAACGCGGCCGGCAAGCCGGAACTGGCGCATACCCTGAACGGCTCCGGCCTGGCAGTGGGCCGCACCCTGGTCGCCGTGCTGGAAAACTACCAGCAGGCAGACGGCAGCGTCGAGATCCCGCCAGTGCTGCGTCCGTACATGGGCGGCCTGACGCATCTGAAGGCCTGAAAGGTTCAGGCAGCCTGGTGAATGGAAGGCGCAAAATAGTCCTTCCATTTTTTCAAGCGGCTGCTATAATCTTGCCTTCCCGCAGCAATGCAGGAAAAGACCGCAGCAAATGGAGAGGTGGCAGAGTGGTCGAATGTACTTGACTCGAAATCAAGCGTACGTTAAATCGTACCGTGGGTTCGAATCCCACCCTCTCCGCCAGAACAAATAGAGAAAGCTCCCGCAAGGGAGCTTTTTTTATTTGTGGCGGCGAAGAGGAGCAAGGCGCCTGCGCGCCTTGCGCGTGGGATTCGAAGACGAGCGCGTATTCGCGCGAGGCTCTCCGAATCGTCCAATTGGTTTTCACGCGTGCGCGAAGGCGGCGTCTACAAAGACGAGCCGCGTCTCGCGCGAGGCTCTCCGAATCGTCCAAATGGTTTTTGCTTTTCCAAAGCCAGATTAGCAATAAACCCCTACCCAATTGAACAATGCCCATGCTAAAATAGCGCCTCGTTCAAACAGGCATGCCAGTTTGGATGAATAGACCGCAGTAAACGGAGAGGTGGCAGAGTGGTCGAATGTACTTGACTCGAAATCAAGCGTACGTTAAATCGTACCGTGGGTTCGAATCCCACCCTCTCCGCCAGAATACATAAGAGAAGCTCCCGCAAGGGAGCTTTTTTTATTCCCGCAAGGTCAAAAGACCACCAGCGCAAAGTCCAGGTAGAAAAACCGCCCAAAGCGCGCAGCGCAAGGCGTCTTTTTCCTCCATTCAGGTTTTAAATGGCCAGCACCCGTCACGAACACCGCCAGTGCACGAGCTTGCCCACCGCAAACGCGACGCCCGACAAAGCAGATGCTGTCCACGCTACCCCTCGCCGCTGCCACTCGCCTTGGCCCTCCTCGGCCTATGGTAATCTATCCGATCCCCCATCCCGCGAACCCAAGCAATGAGCCGATTCTGGAGCACCATCGTCAGCGAGCTGACCCCCTACGTCCCGGGCGAGCAGCCGAAGCTGCCCGACCTGGTCAAACTCAACACCAATGAAAATCCCTACGGCCCGTCGCCGCAGGTGCTGGCCGCGCTGCGCGAAGCTGCCAATGACAGCCTGCGCCTGTATCCCGATCCCACGGCCAGCGAACTGAAGCAAACCCTGGCCGGCTACCACGGTCTGAACAGCGCGCAAGTGTTCGTCGGCAATGGTTCCGACGAAGTGCTGGCGCTGGCCTTCATGGCCCTGCTCAAGCACGATGCGCCGCTGCTGTTCCCCGACATCAGCTACAGTTTCTATCCCGTGTATTGCAAGCTGTATGGCATCGATTACCGCACGGTGGCACTCGACGAGTCGATGCGCATCCGTCCGCAAGATTACCGGGGGCCATGCGGCGCCATCATCTTCCCCAATCCCAACGCGCCCACGGGCGTGGACTTGCCGCTGGCCGGCGTGGAAACCCTGTTGCGCGACCATCCCGACGCCGTGGTGGTGGTCGATGAAGCGTATGTGGATTTCGGCGGCGTCAGCGCCGTGGCCCTGGTCGACCGTTATCCGAACCTGCTGGTGGTGCAGACGTTCTCGAAATCGCGCTCCTTGGCCGGCTTGCGCGTGGGGTGCGCCTTCGGGCATCCGGACCTGATCGAGGCGCTGGATAGGGTGAAGAACAGTTTCAACTCGTATCCGCTGGACCGGCTGGCCCTGGCCGGCGCCGTGGCCTCGCTGCGCGACGAAGCGTATTTCCAGCAGACGCGCCAGGCCGTCATCGCCAGCCGCGAACACCTGGCGGCGGACCTGGCGGCGCTGGGCTTCGAGGTGCTGCCGTCGGTGGCCAACTTCGTGTTTGCCCGCCACCCGCAGCATGACGCGGCGCAACTGGCGGCCGGCTTGCGCGCCAAATCGGTGATCGTGCGCCATTTCAATGCACCGCGCATCAGCCAGTATCTGCGCATCAGCATCGGCAACCGGGCCGAATGCGGGGCCCTGCTGGCGGCGCTGCGCGGCCTGCTGTGACGCCATGCTGACCTTCTTGCCTGCCAGCCTGGCCGATGGCGAGGCGCTGGCCAGCCTGCGCGTGGCTGCCATGCGGGCAAGCCTGGAGCGCATCGGACGCTATGATCCGCAGCGCGCGCGTGATCGTTTCCTGGCCAGCTACGACCCCGATTGCACCTGGCAGTTGCGCCATGACGACACGCTGGCCGGCTTCTATGTGTTGCGGCCGCAAGCGGACTATTTATTGCTCGACCACCTCTACCTGGCGCCCGCCTGCCAGCGGCAAGGCATGGGCGCGGCCGTGCTGGCGCGCGTGTTTGCCGAGGCCGATGCGGCCCGCAAGAGCGTGCGCGTGGGCGCCTTGCGCGGTAGCGAGGCGAACCGCTTTTATGTCCGTCACGGCTTCGTGCCGGACGGCGAGGGCGAGTTCGACCTGTATTATCGGCGCGCCCCCGGGCCTTGAGGCTGCCGGCGGCGACTGTTTGTGCAACAATAATCGGATTCATACATCGACAGGACGGACAATATGGCAAAAGTGGCATTCATCGGTTTGGGCGTCATGGGTTTTCCCATGGCAGGTCACCTGGCGGCGGGCGGGCACGACGTCACCGTGTACAACCGCAACCCGGCCCGCGCGGCCGCCTGGCTGGAACAGCACAAGGGCCAGAGCGCCGCCACGCCGGCCGCGGCCGCAGCAGGCGCCGAGTTCGTCTTCACCTGCATCGGCAACGATAACGACCTGTACCAGGTCATCCTGGAAGAGGGCGGCTTGCTGTCCGCCATGGCGCCGGGCAGCATCCTGATCGACCATACGACGGCATCAAGCGAAGCGGCGCGCACCATCCATACGGCGGCGAAAGAGAAGGGGGTGTTCTTCCTCGACGCGCCCGTGTCCGGCGGCCAGGCGGGCGCGGAAAACGGCAAGCTGACGGTGATGGTGGGCGGCGACGCCGAGGCTTACGCCCGCGCCGAGCCCGTCATCGCCCTGTTTTCGCGCGCCGTCACCTATATGGGGGCCTCCGGTTCCGGCCAGCTGACGAAGATGGTGAACCAGATCTGCATCGCGGGCCTCGTGCAAGCCTTGAGCGAAGGCATCGCCTTCGCGGAAAACGCGGGCCTGGACGCGGCGCTCGTCGTCGACGTGATTTCCAAGGGCGCGGCGCAGTCGTGGCAGCTGGAAAACCGGGGCAAGACCATGATAGAGCGCAAGTTCGACTTCGGCTTCGCCGTCGACCTGATGCGCAAGGACCTGGGCATCTGCCTCGCCGAAGCCAAGCGCAACGGCAGCGATTTGCCCGTGACCACCTTGACGGACCAGTTCTATGGCGAAGTGCAGCAGGCGGGCGGCAACCGCTACGATACGTCCAGCCTGATTACCCGCCTGAACAAGAAGTAAGCCTTAACTCGTCAGTAGAGAGCGGCGCGTCCCTGCAAAGGGCCGCGCCGCTTGTCGTTTACGGCGTCGATATCATTAAAACGTCAGTTTCCGGAACATCCGGTTTCGATTTTCATGGAAAAGCATGGACTTCGCTAGCTCATCGTGTATTATTAAAAAACGAGATGAAATGTCCCAATTTTTAAAACATTATGAGCGGACCCGCATGAAAACCAACTCCTCAGCGATAACACGCGTTGTCGACAAGAACATTCCCTACCTGTCTTCCGCCGTCGCCATCTGGCGTCCCCGCGCCGTGCTGCGCAGCTGGCCCGGCGTGGCCATTGCGCTGGTGATTGCCCTGTCGGCCACCTTTATTTCCAGCAATTACGGCGGCCCCCAGTTGCTGTATGCGCTGTTCTTCGGCCTGGCCTTCCACTTCCTCGCGTCCGATCCCACCTGCAAGCCCGGCATCGAGTTTTGCAGCAAGGTGCTGCTGCGCACGGGCGTGGCCCTGCTGGGCGCGCGCATCACCTTCAACCAGATCGCCTCGGTCGGCGTGACGCCCTTGCTGATCGTCGTCGGCGGGCTGATCGCCACCCTGGGTTTCGGCTATCTGCTGGCCAGGTGGCTGAAACGGCCCATCACGGAAGGCATCCTGTCGGGCGGCTCCGTGGCCATCTGCGGCGCCTCGGCCGCGCTGGCCATCTCGGCCGTGCTGCCGCAAACCAAGGAAAACGAAAAATTCACCCTGCTGACCGTGGTGGGCGTGACGTCGCTGTCCACCCTGGCCATGATCGTCTATCCGCTGCTGGTCAAGCTGCTGGGCTTTGACCCGACGGAAGCGGGCGTGTTCATCGGCGGCACCATCCATGACGTGGCGCAGGTGGTGGGGGCGGGCTATCTGGTCAGCAACCACACGGGCGACGTGGCCACCTTCGTCAAACTGACGCGCGTGGCTTGCCTCGTGCCCGTCGTGCTGGGCCTGTCGATCATGTTCAAGCGCAAGGACGGCAAGAGCGAAGTCGATGCGCCGCCGCTGGTGCCGTTCTTCCTGATCGGCTTTGTCTGGCTGGTCATCACCAACAGCCTGGGCCTGATCCCGCAGGAAGTGAATAGCTGGATCAACAATGCTTCGCGCGCCTGCCTCGTCATCGCCATCGCCGCCCTGGGCGTGAAAACCTCGTTCCAGTCGCTGGCTTCGCTGGGCTGGCGTCCCGTGATCATGCTGGTGATGGAAACGGTGTGGATCGCCGCCTTCGTCGCCATCGCCGTGCTGCTGACGCGCTGAGCGAGCCGGGCCTGCCATGAAGATCCTTGTCCTCGGCGCCGGCGTGGTCGGCACGGCCACGGCCTGGTACTTGCGCCAGGCGGGCCACGACGTGCGCGTGCTCGAGCGCCAGGCGGGCGCCGCGCAGGAAACCAGCTTCGGCAACGGCGGACAGATTTCCGTCTCGCACGCGGAACCGTGGGCCAATCCCGCCACCCTGCGCAAGGTCGTGCGCTGGCTGGGCAAGGACGATGCACCGCTGCTGTTCCGCCCCCGCCTGGACCCGCTGCAATGGCAATGGGCCTTGCACTACCTGCGCGAATGCCTGCCGTCGCGGGTGGCGCGCAATATGCGCCAGATCGTCGCGCTGGCCGAGTACAGCCGGCAGAGTCTGCAGGCACTGCGGCGCGAAACGGGCATCGCGTATGACCACCTGGAGCGGGGCATCCTGCATTTCTATACGGACCAGCAGGAGTTCGATAAATCGCAGTCCGGCGCCGCGCTGCTGCGCGAGCTGGGCTGCCCGCGCAACAGCGTCAGCGCCGATGAGGTGATCCGCATCGAGCCGGCCCTGGCCCACGCGCGCAGCCGCATCGTGGGCGGCGACTTCACGGCCACCGACGAGTCGGGCGACGTGCACTTGTTTACCACGGCGCTGGCGGCCCGCGCCGCGGCGGCCGGCGTGGATTTTCAGTACGGCACCACCGTGACGCGTTTGCTGCTGGACGGAGAGAGAGTCACCGGCGCGGAATGCATCGATGCGCAAGGGCGCCACCGCCTGGAGCACGCGGATGCCGTGGTGGTGGCCATGGGCAGCTTTTCCGCGCCCCTGCTGCAGCCGCTGGGCATCCGATTGATGCTGTATCCGGGCAAAGGTTATTCCGCCACGTATCCGATTCTCGACCCTGCCGGCGCACCGACCGTCTCGCTGACGGACGACGGCCACAAGCTCGTGTTTTCGCGCCTGGGCGAACGCCTGCGCGTGGCGGGCACGTGCGAGTTGAACGGCTACACGCGCGAACTGAACCCGCTGCGCTGCGCCGCCATCACGCGCCGCGTGCAGGCGCTGTTTCCCCATGCCTGCGATTACAGCGATCCCGTCTACTGGGCCGGCCTGCGCCCCCTGACACCGTCAAACGTGCCTTACATCGGCGCCACGCGCTACCGCCAGCTGTTCCTCAACACGGGCCACGGCACCCTGGGCTGGACCATGGGCTGCGGCGCGGGCAGGGCGCTTGCCGACCTCGTGTCGGGACGGCGGCCCGACGTCGATTTTGCGTTTTGCGGGCAACGCTTGGCACCGCAGTCTGCGGCAGAGGCATTCCGGGGTCAGACCCGCCGGGGGAATATGCCCCAATGGGGCACATTCCGATCCCGCAAGGACTGACCCCAGCTTTAACTTAGGAGAGCACCACGATGAGAGACGACGCCACCCCCGCACAAAACGGCCTGACCCTGGCCGGCACCACCTATCAGTCGCGCCTGCTGGTGGGCACGGGCAAGTACAAGGATTTCGAGGAAACGCGCCTGGCCATCGAGGAGAGCGGCGCCGAGATCGTCACCGTGACGATACGCAGGGTCAACATCGGCCAGGAAAAGGGCGAACCCAACCTGCTCGACTTCATCCCGCCGTCGAAATACACGATCCTGCCCAACACGGGCGGCTGCTACAACGCGCGCGACGCCGTCTACACCCTGCAGCTGGCGCGCGAGCTGCTGGGCGGCCACCCGCTGTGCAAGCTGGAAGTGCTGGGCGATGACAAGACCCTGTTCCCGAACATGCCGGAAACGTTAAAAGCGGCCGGGCAGCTGGTGCGCGACGGCTTCCAGGTGATGGTGTATTGCAGCGACGATCCCATCCAGGCGCGCATGCTGGAAGACCTGGGCTGCATCGCCGTCATGCCGCTGGCGTCATTGATCGGCTCGGGCATGGGCATTCTGAATCCGTGGAACTTGTCCCTGATCATCGAGCAAGCCACGGTGCCCGTGCTGGTCGACGCGGGCGTGGGCACGGCGTCGGACGCGGCCATCGCCATGGAACTGGGCTGCGACGGCATCCTGATGAATACCGCCATTGCGGCGGCGCGCGAACCGATACGCATGGCGCGCGCCATGAAACTGGCAGTGCAGGGCGGACGCGAGGCTTACCTGGCCGGACGCATGCCCCGGAGAGCGAACGCCATGAGCGCCTCGCCCTCGTCGCCCATGGCCGGGCTGATCGCCTGAGCAGATTTTGTAGCCCCCGTAGTTGATTATCGTTTCAAGCGTTTATAAAAACCACAATACCTGGAGATGACATGAAACACACACTCGCAGCGGCGGCCGTCCTGGCCTCCCTCCTTGCCGGCAGCGCCGGCGCCCAGTCGTCCGTCACCGTGTACGGCTTGCTCGACGCGGGCCTCACATCGGAACACGGCGGCGCGGACGGTTCCGTCACCAAGCTGGCCACCGGCGTGCAGTCGGGCAGCCGCATCGGCTTCAAGGGCACGGAAGACCTGGGCAATAACCTGAAAGCCAACTTCTTGCTGGAAAATGGCCTGGACCTCGACACGGGCGCCTACCGCCAGGGCGCCTTGTTCGGACGCAAGGCCTACGTGGGCCTGTCGGGCGGCTTCGGCGCCGTGAACCTGGGTTTGCAGCACAACCCGCTGTTCACCGCGCTGGACAATATCGACCCGTTCGAGACGGGCATGACGGGCGCCTCGATCAACCTGATGAGCGTGGCCAGCCTGCGCACGAAAAATTCCATCATGTACGAAACGCCGAAGGTGAACGGCTTGTCGGCTGCCGTCATGTACGGCCTTGGCGAAAAGCCGGACAGCAACACCCTGGGTCGCACCATCGACTTTTCCATCGATTACGCCAACGGCCCGCTCGTGCTGACCCTGGCCCACGACAACCGCAAGGACACGCCGCTGAACACGGCGAGAGTGACCTTGCTGGGCGGTACCTACGACTTCGGCCCCGCCAAGCTGCACGCAGCGTATGAAACGGACAAGGACGATGCGGGCACGGACTTCCGCGACTACATGCTGGGCGTGTCGGCCCCCGTGGGCGCGGCGGGCAGCGTGATGGCCTCGTACATCCGCAAGGATGACCGCACGAACCTACGCCGCGGCGGGCGCCAGCTGGCCATCGGCTACACGTATGCCTTGTCCAAGCGCACGAATCTGTACACCTCGTACGGCCGCATCAATAACGATGGCGCAGGCACCAACTTCGTCGGCGACGCGTCCAGCGGCGGCAGCGTGCCCTTGCCAGGCCATCACTCGAGCGCCTTCACGGCCGGCATGCGCCTGAAGTTCTAAGGCGCACGGCAGGCGACACCGGTGGCGGCTTATCTGTTGCGGATAAGCCGCCATTGTTGTTTCAGGAATGGACCTTGCTCACGGATTCCGGATTCAGGAATGAAACAGTCCGATTTTTCATGAATTTTCATTGACAGCGCATTTCGCAACCGTTAAATTGAACATGTATTTCAAATATCGGAACAAAATATACCGATTTTTCATAAAACTGTAAGGAGACTGAGCCATGACCGATTTGTCCGACCAAAAAGCCGCCGCCGCAGCGGCCACCGCAGCTACCCCCGTAGGCCCGCAAAAGATGACGCCTTCCGAAGCGTTCGTGGAAACCCTGGCCGCCAATGGCGTGACCGATATGTTCGGCATCATGGGCTCGGCCTTCATGGACCCGATGGATATCTTTGCGCCCGCCGGCATCCGTTTGATTCCCGTCGTGCACGAGCAGGGCGCCGGCCACATGGCCGACGGCTATGCCCGGGTTTCCGGCCGCCACGGCGTCGTCATCGGCCAGAACGGCCCCGGCATCAGCAATTGCGTCACGGCCATCGCTGCCGCCTACTGGGCGCACACGCCCGTCGTGATCATTACGCCGGAAACGGGCACCATGAGCATGGGCCTGGGCGGCTTCCAGGAAGCGAACCAGCTGCCGATGTTCGAGGAATTCACGAAATACCAGGGCCACGTGACGAATCCGGCCCGCATGGCGGAATTCACGGGCCGCTGCTTCGACCGCGCCATGTCGGAGATGGGCCCGACGCAGCTGAATATTCCCCGTGATTATTTCTACGGTGAAATCAAGGCGGAAATCCCGAAACCGAACCGCCTGGACCGCGGCGCCGGCGGCGAACAAAGCCTGAACGATGCGGCAGAACTGCTGGCCAAGGCCAAGTTCCCCGTGATTATTTCCGGCGGCGGCGTCGTCATGGGCGACGCCATCGAAGAATGCAAGGCGCTGGCCGAGCGCCTGGGTGCGCCCGTCGTCAACAGCTATCTGCACAATGACTCCTTCCCCGCCAGCCACCCGCTGTGGTGCGGTCCATTGGGTTATCAAGGATCGAAGGCGGCGATGAAACTGATCGCCCAGGCCGACGTCGTCGTGGCCCTCGGTTCGCGCCTGGGACCGTTCGGCACCCTGCCGCAGCACGGCATGGATTACTGGCCGAAGAATGCCAAGATCATCCAGATCGACGCGGACAACAAGATGCTGGGCCTGGTGAAAAAGATTTCGGTGGGTATCTGCGGCGACGCCAAGGCGGCCGCCAAGGCGATTCTTGCGCGCCTGGACGGCAAGAAGCTCGATTGCGACGCCACGCGCGAAGCACGCTATGCCACCGTGCAAGCCGAGAAGGCCGCGTGGGAAGAGGAATTGACGAACTGGACGCACGAAAAAGATGCGTACAGCCTGGACATGATCGAGGAACAGAAGAAAGAGCCGGGCAACTACCTGCACCCGCGCCAGGTCTTGCGCGAGCTGGAAAAAGCCATGCCGGAAGACGTGATGGTGTCAACCGACATCGGCAACATCAACTCGGTGGCCAACAGCTATCTGCGCTTTGAGAAACCGCGCAGCTTCTTTGCAGCGATGAGCTTTGGCAACTGCGGTTATGCCTTCCCCACCATCATCGGCGCGAAAGTGGCTGCGCCGCACCGTCCGGCCGTGTCGTATGCGGGCGACGGCGCCTGGGGCATGAGTCTGATGGAAACGATGACCTGCGTGCGCCACAACATTCCCGTGACGGCCGTGGTGTTCCACAACCGCCAGTGGGGCGCGGAAAAGAAAAACCAGGTGGATTTCTACAACCGCCGCTTCGTCGCCGGAGAACTCGACAACCAGAGCTTCGCGGAAATCGCGCGGGCCATGGGCGCCGAAGGCATCACGGTCGACAAGCTGGAAGACGTGGGCCCGGCCCTGAAGAAGGCGATCGACATGCAGATGAATGAAGGCAAGACCACCATCATCGAAATCATGTGCACGCGCGAACTGGGCGACCCGTTCCGCCGCGATGCGCTGAGCAAGCCGATCCGTCACCTGGACAAGTACAAAGACTACGTGTAATCAGTCTGCCCGATCCTTGTATGACCCCGGCAATCGCGCCGGGTTTTATGTGCCGGAACCGTTGCTTCATGCTTCATGTGTCATGTGTCATGCTTCATGCTTGCATGGTTCCGGCATTTTTTTACCGAATTGGAGTTCCCATGAAAGCCCTGCACCGCATCATCGCCCAGGCCCGCGCCATGCCGAAACATATCGTCTTGTGCGAGGGCGACGACGCGCGCGTGCTGCAGGCGGCCGCGCGCGCCGCCGCCGACGGCCTGGCGCATGTCACCATCGTGGGCAAGCCGGCCGCCATCCTCGCGCTGGCGCGCGAACATGCGCTGAATATCGATGCCGTGCGCCTGGTCGACCCGGCAACTTCCGATGAATCGGAACACTATGCCCAGCAATTGTTTGTGCTGCGTCAAGCCAAGGGCATGACGGTGGAACAGGCGCGCATCGCCGTGCAAGCGCCCTTGTGCTACGCCAACCTGATGGTGCGCCTGGGCGACGCGGACGGCTGCGTGGCGGGGGCCGTGCACACGACGGCCGACGTGGTGCGCAGCGCCATCCAGATCATCGGCGTGGATCCCGCCTTCAAGCTGGTGTCGAGCTTTTTCCTGATGATGCTGTGCGAACCTTTCCACAGCCTCAAGGGCGGTTTCATCTTTTCCGACTGCGCCTTGGTGGTCGACCCGAAGGCCGAGGAGCTGGCCGACATCGCCATGGCTGCCGCCGACAGCGCGCAAGCCTTGCTGATGGAAGAGCCCCGTGTCGCCATGCTGTCGTTTTCCACCAGCGGCAGCGCCCACCATGCGGCCGTCGACAAGGTGCATGCGGCAACAGACCGGGTCAAGGCCCAGCGCCCGCTGCTGGCCATCGATGGCGACGTGCAGCTGGACGCGGCCATCGTGGCCGAGATTTCGCAGAGAAAAGTCAAGGATTCCGTCGTCAACGGCCGCGCCAACGTGCTGGTATTTCCGAACCTGGACGCGGGCAATATCGGCTATAAACTGGCCGAGCGCATGGGCGGCGCCGTCGCCATCGGTCCCTTGCTGCAAGGCTTGAACAAGCCGGCCAACGACTTGTCGCGCGGCTGCAGCGCCGACGACGTGTATAACGTGATTGCCGTCACGGCCGTGCAGGCCCAGGGTGGGCGCTGAATTGTTCAGCCTGCCCGTGCTGGCGCTGCTGGGCGTGGTGGCGGCCGGCACGTATTTCCAGACCGTCACGGGTTTTGGACTGGGCATGATCGTCATGGGCGTGGCCAGCGGCCTGGGCCTGGCGCCCGTGCCCGCGCTGGCGGCCCTCGTCAGTCTGCTGTCCCTGGCCAATTGCCTGGTGGCCTTGCCGGGCGCCTTGCACCACCTGGACTGGCGCGCCATCCGCGCAGCCAGCATCGGCTTGCTGCCGGCCATGGCGGCCGGCGTCTTGCTATTGGGATACCTGGACCAGGCGTATGCGCCCGTCCTGAAATTGTTATTAGGCGCGGCCATCGTGTATGGCGGCGTCAGCATTTTGCTGCAGGCGCCGCCGGGACCGGGCGCGGCCGGCAAGCGCAGCTTCTTCATCAGCGGCGTGTGCGGCGGCCTGTTTTCCGGCCTGTTCTCACTGGCGGGACCGCCGCTCGTGTATCAGTTTTATCGCCAGGAAATGAGTTTGACAACCATCCGCTACAGCCTGATCTTCCTGTTCGCCATCAGCGCGGGCGGGCGCTCGCTGATGGCGGGCAGCCAGGGCCAGCTCGATGGGAAGGTCCTGCTGCTGTGCGTGCTGGCCCTGCCTGTCGGCGTGCTGGCCACCATGGCCGGCAAGCGCTACCCGCCACCGATTGCCCAGCGCGGCATGCGCCGCATCGCGTTTGCCGTGCTGACCGCCATCGGCCTCTCGCTGATGGCGGCGGCCGTGCCGCAGCTGCTGGCCTAGGCCTTGAACGTCAATAAAGGTTTCAGTCGGGCCACCGATTGCAGCAAGCCCGCTTCCTCCTGCGCGGCGATGACGGGACCGATCTTTTTATAGGCCATCGGCGCTTCCTCGACGCGGCGCTCCTCGCGCAGGGTCACGCACTGGAACGCCATCTCGTCGCCGCCCACCGTGGGCCGCATGGCGCGCATGGCCTGGCGGCGGATGCTGCGCCCCGCGCCGTGCGAACACGACCACAGCCAGTCGGGATTGCCCATGCCCGTGGCCACATAGGAATAATCGCCCATGGAGCCGGGGATCAGCGCCAGGTCGCCTGCGCGCGCCGGCGTGGCGCCCTTGCGGTGGATGTTCATGCCGTGCTCGCGCAGGATGACGTTGTGCGGCACGTCCACCACCAGGCGCGAGCTGTCGTGCGCATACACCTGCGACAGGCTGTCGCGCACCAGCTCGGCCAATACCATGCGGTTGACCCAGGCATAGCGCGACGCCACGCCCATGGCGTCCATGTACTCGCCGGCCAGTTCGCCCGTCAAGCCGTACAGGCCGGACTGCGGGTGGCGCAGGCCTTTCGGCCACGCCTCTTTGGCGCGGTCCATCCAGCGGCTGCCCACAAAAAAGCCCACGTCGCGGCTGCCGCTGTGGATCATGACGACCACTTCGCCCGGCACCAGCCCGTGCCGGTACGCGGCATGGCGGTCCATGACGGCGTCGACCACCTGGATTTCCACGAAATGGTTGCCCGATCCCGTGGTGCCCAGGCTGGGGTCGCGTATCACTTCGCGCGTGCCGACCAGCGCTTCGGGCGCATGGCGCAGGCCGCCACCCAGTTCGCGCAGGGCGATGCAGTCGTCGAGCTCATGCAGCAAGCGCGCCTTGTCGACGCGGGGCCACAAGCCCTCATTGTGCAGGCTGTCGATGAACGCTTCCGGCCCCACGTCGAACAGGGCGGCAAACGCTTTCGAGCGCAGCGGCACGTTGCGGCCGTCTTCCAGCAGCACGTGTTTGAGCTTGCCGAGCAGCTGCGGCTTGCGCGCTTCGAACTGCGCCAGGCTCAGGCCCGTGGTAATGAGGCGCATGCCGCAGGCGATGTCCGTGCCGGGGATGGCGGGAATCACCATGTCGGCACTGGTGGCGACGATGCTGCCCACGGGCGCAATGCTGCCCGGATGAAAGTCGGGCGTGGCGCAGGCCTTGCACACATGGCCATCCTGGCCGGGCACGGCGACGGCGGCAAACGCCATCAGCTGGCGCACGGCTTTTTCCTCGAGCGGAAAGTTGTGGGGCAGCAGCACGGACGCCTGGGCGTGCGGATTGCTGAGTGTATAAATACCGTCGGCATAGGCGACAGCGATGCCCTGGCGGCGCAGGGCTTTTTGTAATCTGGATAGGGGAAACACGATTCTGCTCCGGAAATAACGAATGCACGGCCTTTTTGCAAGGCCATGTTTGTTTTCCACGCAGCAGCGACAGGAAGTGCCGCCAGCTTAGCAAATTTTGTGCGGATTGCAAAGCGGCCGGCCCCGACAGTGCGCGCAAGGGGGCGCACGATACGGATCAGCCACTTGCAAAATAATCAAACAGCCTTTATATTCGCGGTTCTTTCTCGAACCTCTTCCTTATTGGAGCCAAAAGTGCCTCGCTTCTTCGCCATCACCTGCTAACGCTGACGAAATGCTCTCTGCAGCATCGTTCGGCGCGTTGACGCCCCCGATTGCTGTGGCACTGTTTTTGCTCCCTCCGCACACGTATCCAGGACCACCGTCCTGATCGTCCACGCCCGAACACGTCGTCAGCACCCCTGACCCTGTATGGACACGCCCCGGTGAACGGGGCGTGGGACGCTATGTTTTTACAATCTTTGCCCTTATTTAAATACCCGCGCACGCCGCACCTGGAAGGCTCGCGCCTGCAGGATGGCGACGACGGCTCGGACCAGATGCCCCTGAAAAAGCTGGCCGGCCAGTACGTCGTCATCGAGGAAAAAATCGATGGCGCCAACGCCGCCGTGTCGTTCAGCGACGCGGGCGAGGTGCTGCTGCAGTCGCGCGGCCATTACCTGGCGGGCGGCGGCAGCGAACGCCAGTTCAATCTGTTGAAACCGTGGGCGCATGCGCACGAACACGCCTTGCTGGGCTTGCTGGAAGACCAGTATGTGCTGTTTGGCGAATGGGCCTACAGCAAGCACTCCGTGTTTTACGACCGCTTGCCCCATTACTTCAACGAGTTCGACGTGTATTGCCGCCGCAGCCAGATGTTTTTGTCCACGGCGCGCCGCCAGGCCATGCTGGCCGGTTCGCCCGTGCTGTCCGTGCCCGTGCTGTATGCGGGCGCCATGCCCGCGTCGCCGAAACAGCTGTGGCAGCTGCTGCGCCATTCGCTGGCCAAGTCCCGCTTGTGGCGCGACGCTTTCGAAGGCGTGGTGGCGCGTGAGCGCCTGTCGCTGGACCTGTGCTGGAAACAGACGGACAAGTCCGACCACGCGGAAGGCTTGTACCTGAAAGTGGAAGACGACGAGCAGGTGCTGGCCCGCTACAAGCTGGTGCGGCACGACTTTACGCAAACCATCCTCGACAGCGGCTCGCACCACAGCACGCGGCCCCTGATCCCCAACCAGCTGGCCGACGGCGCCGACCTGTATGCGCCGCAGCCGCTGGTCACATGGGAGAGCCTGGGCCTGCATACCTGCCGCTCGCTCGACGAGCTGGCAGTATTTTCAAGGAGTACAAAATGAACTGGAAACAGTTACAACAACTGGTGCCACCAGCAGGGCAGTCGCCCGATTTCGAAGCCTGCCTGGCTGCCTTCCCGCAGCTGGAGCTGGCCAAGACGACGCCGCAAAACCCCGTCTACCACGCGGAGGGCGACGTGTGGACGCATACCATGATGGTGGTGGAATCCTTGCTGGCCATGCCCGGCTACCGGCAAGCCACACGGGCGCAGCAGGAAATCGTCTTCCTGGCCGCCCTGCTGCACGACGTGGCCAAGTGCAGCACCACGGTGATCGACCCGGCAACGGGCGCCATCGGCCAGCCCGGCCATTCGCGCAAGGGCGCCCTCGATGCGCGCATCGCCCTGTGGGACTATGCCGTGCCGTTTGCCGCGCGCGAGGAAATCTGTCGCCTGATTAACGTACATCAAGTACCCTTCTTTGCGCTGGAATCGTCGCGGCGCGGCGTCACGCCCGAGTTCACCGTGCGCGAGCTGTCGTGGCAAGTCGATATCCCCCTGCTGGCCATGCTGGCCGAGGCCGATATCCGCGGCAGGATCTGTCCCGATCCGCAGCGCATTTTAGATGCCATCGAGCTGTTCCGCGAACTGGCGCGCGAAGAGGGCTGCTACGGCCAGCGGCGCGCCTTTGTCGATGACCACACGCGCGTGAAGTATTTTCGCGGTGCCGAGGCGCATCCCGACTACCCGCTGTTCCAGGAAGCGGGCTCGCACGTGATCGTCATGTCGGGCTTGCCCGCGTCGGGCAAGAATACGTGGGTGGACCAGCACCATCCGCGCCTGCCCGTCGTGTCCTTCGATGATGCGCGCATCGCCCTGGGCTTGAAGCACGGCAAGAACGAGGGCCAGGTGGGCGATTATGCGGAAGAGCGGGCGCGCGAACTGCTGCGCAAGGGCGAACCGTTCGTGTGGAACGCCACGCATCTGTCCAGGCTGATGCGCGAAAAGACGCTCAACCTGCTGTACAAATACCATGCGCAGGTGGAGCTCGTGTACCTGGAGCAGCCGCGCAAGGAGCTGCTGCGGCGCAACGGCCAGCGCGACACCTCGCTCAGCAACAAGAAGCTGCAATCGATGCTGTGGAACTGGGAAATCCCGCTGCCCATGGAAGCGCACGCCGTGCGCTACTGCGTCGACTAGGTCTGCCGCCGTCAAGCGCCATCGAAAGCGCTTGACCGGCCGGGCGCCACGCGCCATGCTGGGCGCATGATCATTGTTTTCCCTTCTTTCCTGTAAGCCTGCCGCAGCTTTGCCCCGCAAGGGGCGGGCCGCCGCATGGCCATCGCTGATCTCACCATCTCATCATTTCATCTTCGCGCGCTGCCGCCCCATGCTGGGTGCGCCTGCGCGCGCTACAAGGAAAAGAACATGAAAACAATGCACCTCGCCGTCGCCGGCGCTTCCGGCCAACTGGGGACCCTCGTCGTCAATGAGCTTGCCAGCCAGTGTGTCGGCCATCCCGGTACGACGCTTGCAGCCATTACCCGCACGCCGGAGCGCCACGCCGCGTGGCAGGCGCAGGGCATCGACGTGCGCTGCGGCAACTTTGACCAGCCGCAGGATCTGGCCGCCGCCTTCCACGGCGTTGGGCGCCTGCTGTTGATCAGCACGAATACCATCGACGGCACGGGCCGCCGCGTGGCGCAGCACCAGCACGCCATCGAGGCGGCGCGCCAGGCGGGCGTGGCGCATATCGTCTACACCTCGTTCCTGCAGCCGGAGGAAGGCAAGCGCTCGCTGCTGAACGACGACCATCGGGCCACGGAAGCGTTGCTGGTGGACAGCGGCATCGCCCATACGATCTTGCGCAATGCGTTTTACCAGGACTTGCTGCTGCCGGTGCTGGGCACTGCCGCCGTCGATGGCCTGCTGAAAACGGCCATGGGAGCAGGCCACGTGTCGTACGTGGCGCGCGAGGATTGCGCGCATGCGGCCGCCGCTGCCCTGGCCGATGGCTATTCCGGCAACCGTATCCTGGATATTACGGGACCCGCGTCCCTCGATGCGCCGGCGCTGGCCGCCATCGCCGCCCGCCTGTTCGGCAGGCCCATTGAGGTCGTGCACCTGGACAGGGAAGCGCGCGCACGCCATTTCATCACATCCGGCATGCCGGCGCCGATGGCGCAGATGCTGGCGGGTATCGAGCGCTGGCTGGCCACCGATGCCATGCACATCGTCAGCGATGACTATCGCGTGCTGACGGGCAGGCAGGCGTCGCCCGTGCCAGCGTTTTTGCATGCGCATCGCCAGCAGTTGCTGGCGGTTCCGGCAGCATAGCGGCTATCTTTTTCGCCCGGCGATCAGCTGGGCGATCTCGCTGAACAGCTCATTGTTCAGCGAGGCGGGCAGGGTGGTGGCCAGGCTGCGGCTGTAATAGGCGCCCAGGTCCAGGCCCAGTCCCAGCCCGCAGATTTCCACGGCGCCCTGTGCCTCGCGGCGCGCCACCACTTGTTTCAGATGTTGCGCCAGGTAAAACTCGTCGTTGGCCAGGTTCGTGGCCGTATCCATCGGGCAACCGTCGGATACGACGAGCAGGATGCGCCGCCGCTCGGGCCGCGCCAGCATGCGCGTGCACGCCCAGTCCAAGGCTTCGCCATCGACGCCTTCGCGGTACAGGTCTGCTTTCAGCAGGGCCGCGATGTCGGGCCGCGCGCGGCGCCAGCTGGTCTCGCCATCCTTGAAGACCATGTGCACGAGTTCGTTCAAGCGCCCAGGCTGGGCGGGCGAGCGGGCGCGCATCCAGTCGCGCTTGACTCGTCCCCCGTTCCACGCACCCGTCGTAAAACCCAGCAATTCCGTGGCGATGCCCGCCTGCTCCAGCGCGCGCAATACAATGTCGAGCAGCACGGCCACGGATTCCGCATGCGTCTTCATGGAACCGGAGCAATCGACGAGAAAGGTGACGAGGCAATCGGCTTGCGGCAGGAATTGTTCCTTGCGGAACAGCCGGCGCTCCGATGGCGAGCTGATCAGCTGCGCCAGGCGGCGCCCGTCGATATAGCCTTCCTCTTCGCCGAACGACCAGCCGTCGCGCCGGGGTACGGCCAGCAGCTGGCTGAAACGCCGCGCCAGGCGGGCCGTGTTGATGCCCAGGCTGGCGATGCGCGCATCCATGCGTTCGCGGTACTCGCGCAGCAGGGCGCGGCGCACCAGTTCGCCCGCTTGTTCTTCGCGGTCATATGCCGTGGAGTACGCCTTGTAGGCCCCATCGCTGTCGCGCATGGCGCGGCTGTCGCCCAGCGGGGCGGCATCGGGAATGTTGTCGTTGTCGCTGTCGAAATCGAGCAGCAGCTTGAAGGCCGCCTGCGCCCTGGCGTCGCCCGCTTCGTCCTGCTGGCCATCGCGCGCCGCCTGCGCCTCTTGCAGCATGGCGTCGACGGCATGGGCGATGGCCAGCGCATGGCGCGCAAAGGCGGCCTGGTCCCTGCGGTGGCGGCGCAATCCCGCCAGGTCGCCGCTCAATGCGGAGGAAACGGACCAGCGCGTCGCCTCGATGAAATCTTCCGTCTTTTCCAGCACGGCACGGGCCGTCAGGCGCGACCAGCACATCTGGAACACCGTGTACAGCAGCAAGCCCGAGGCGCCTTCGGCCAAGCCGGAATCGTAGAACGCATGCGACCAGGCCGTAAAACGGTGGCGCAGGTTGCCGATCACACCGGCATGTTGATCGGGCGCCAGGGTTTCCACCCTGAGCTGTTCCAGCAGCTCGAAGACGAGCCGCGCCACTGGCTCGAGCGGACACAAGGACTTGTGCAAGGCCGCGTCCGTGTGCAGCAAACGCAGGGCCACGCTGTCGGCCGCGCCCCGCAGCGACGGCAAGTCCTGCAGCGCCGCATCGGCTTGCAGATGGGCAGCGTGGATGGGCAGGGGGCGGTGGCCGTCGTGCAGGCGCCGGCCCCGGTAGCGGATCGAGCCAACGCCGCTCAGCGCGCGGATGGCGCCCGCGCATAGCTCGTCCGTTTCCTGCTGTTCGCGCGTGTAGGCGACGGGCGCCGTCGCTTCCGTGCTCATGCCTGGCTCGCCAGCAATTCCTCATTGAAACAGCGCTGGTAATACTCGGCCACCATGGGCCGCTCGGCCTCGTCGCATTTGTTGAGGAAGGACAGGCGGAAGGCCAGGGCCGGGTCGCGGAAGATCTGGCAGTTTTCCGCCCACGTGATGACGGTCCGTGGCGACATCAGGCAGGCCAGGTCGCCCGCCGCATAGCCGTGGCGCGTGAGACTGGCCACGGCCACCATGGCGGCGGCCAGCTGGCGGCCCGCCTCGTCGTTCATGGCGGGAATCCTGGCCAGCACGATTGCCGCTTCTTCCGCCTGCGGCAGATAGTTCAAGGTGGCAACGATATTCCAGCGGTCGATCTGCGCGTGATTGAGCACCTGCGTGCCGTGGTACATGCCGTTCAGGTTGCCCAATCCCACCGTGTTCGAGGTGGCGAACAAACGGAAGTGGGGATGCGGCGTGATGACCCGGTTCTGGTCGAGCAGGGTGAACTTGCCGTCGCGCTCGAGGATGCGCTGGATGACGAACATCACGTCGGGGCGGCCCGCGTCGTACTCGTCGAAGATCAGGGCCACGGGGCGTTGCAATGACCAGGGCACGATGCCTTCCTGGAATTCCGTCACCTGCTGCTGTTCGCGCAGCACGATGGCATCCTTGCCGACCAGGTCCAGGCGGCTGATGTGGCCATCGAGGTTGACGCGCACGCAGGGCCAGTTCAGGCGGGCTGCCACCTGCTCGATATGCGTGGACTTGCCCGTGCCGTGCAAGCCTTGCACCATCACGCGGCGGTTATGGGTGAAGCCGGCCAGGATCGCCAGGGTCACGTCCTTGTTGAAGCGGTAGGCGGGATCGATGTCGGGCACGTGCGGATCGCGTTCCGTGAAGACGGGCACGAGCAGGTCGCTGTCGATATTGAACAGGCTGCGCACGGACTGCAAGGTTTGCGCCGCTGCGGCGGGGGGATGTTGGCGTGAATCTGGCACCTTGTTCTCCTGTGAAACCGCAGCGGGGACGCTACGGGGTTATGAATTACCTGCCTGTAATGCGTCGTCGTCCCCGCCCGTCGTCGGCATGGTTTCCGATTCGATGGCGGCCAGGGCTTGCGCGGCGCGTTGCAATGCTGGCAAGAAATGTAAAGCCTTGTCGTGCGTCAAACGGATGATGGGCGCCTGGATGGCCACGGCCAGGTTCGAGCGGCCATTCGGGTTCGGCACCAGCACGGCCACGCACAGCAGGCCGGGCAGGAATTCCTCGTCGTCCAGCGCGTAACCGTTGCGGCGCACCAGTTCCAGTTCGCGCTCGAGCTTGACGGGGTCCGTTTCCGTCTTGTCCGTAAAGCGCGTCAATTCCATGTGGCCCAGCAGGCGGCGCCGTTGCACGGGCGTCATCTGTGCCAGGAACAGCTTGCCGCTGGACGAGCAGTGGGCCGGTACGCGCGAGCCCGGATGCAGGTAGAAGCGCAGCGGCGCCGCCGTTTCCACCCGGTCCAGGTACACGACTTCGCTGCCGCTGAAGGCCGTCAGGTTGCAGCTTTCGCCCACTTCCTCGACCAGCTGGCGCAAGACCATGCGGCGGGCGCCATGGAATGTGTTGTTAATCAGCAGGTTCGACGCCAGGCGGCGCAGGCGCACGCCCGTGCTGTAGTGGCGGCCATCGCTTTCGCGCTGCAGCACGCCCACGCTTTCCAGCTGTTGCAGCATGCGGTGCAGGGTGGGTTTCGGTAATCCTGTTTCTTCCACCAGCGCTTGCAGCGACAGCAACTGGTCTTTTTCGGCAATCACTTCCAGCAAGGCAAACAAACGCATCGTGGGCGTGTCGCCTTCCAGTTTTTCCGGCTCAAGTTTTGGGGATGAAATCATGTCCATGGTGGCCTCGGTTGGGTAGCTCTGAGTGTGACGTCAGCTTATTTCATTTTCGAACTCAAATTGTACCGTTTCCTTGAAAATCTGTTTGACTTTTGATTGCCGAACGCTTAAATTGAATTGTATATCAAATTTCGGAACAAAATATACCGATTTTTAATAAATTCACTGCAGTTCATCACCACAGACCAGGAGACACCCATGAATGACATGACCGAGCAAAAAGCCGCCGCCGCAGCGGCCACCGCAGCCACCCCCGCAGGCCCGCAAAAGATGACGCCTTCCGAAGCGTTCGTGGAAACCCTGGCCGCCAATGGCGTGACCGACATGTTCGGCATCATGGGCTCGGCCTTCATGGACCCGATGGATATCTTTGCGCCCGCCGGCATCCGTTTGATTCCCGTCGTGCACGAGCAGGGCGCCGGCCACATGGCCGACGGCTATGCCCGGGTTTCGGGCCGCCACGGCGTCGTCATCGGCCAGAACGGCCCCGGCATCAGCAATTGCGTCACGGCCATCGCCGCCGCCTACTGGGCGCACACGCCCGTCGTCATCATCACGCCGGAAACGGGCACCATGAGCATGGGCCTGGGCGGCTTCCAGGAAGCGAACCAGCTGCCCATGTTCGAGGAATTCACGAAATACCAGGGCCACGTGACGAATCCGGCCCGCATGGCCGAATTCACGGGCCGCTGCTTCGACCGCGCCATGTCGGAGATGGGCCCGACGCAGCTGAACATCCCGCGCGACTATTTCTATGGCGAAATCAAGGCCGAGATCCCGAAACCGAACCGCCTGGACCGCGGCGCCGGCGGCGAGCAAAGCCTCGACGATGCGGCCGAGCTGCTGGCGAAGGCCAAGTTCCCCGTCATCATCTCGGGCGGCGGCGTCGTCATGGGCGAAGCCATCGAGGAATGCAAGGCCCTGGCCGAACGCCTCGGCGCGCCCGTCGTCAACAGCTATCTGCACAATGACTCCTTCCCCGCCAGCCACCCGCTGTGGTGCGGTCCGCTGGGCTACCAAGGTTCCAAGGCGGCGATGAAACTGATCGCGCAGGCCGACGTCGTCGTGGCCCTCGGTTCGCGCCTGGGACCGTTCGGCACCCTGCCGCAGCACGGCATGGATTACTGGCCGAAGAATGCCAAGATCATCCAGATCGATGCGGATAACAAGATGCTGGGCCTGGTCAAAAAGATTTCGGTGGGCATCTGCGGCGATGCCAAGGCGGCTGCCAAGGCCATCCTGGCCCGACTGGACGGCAAGAAGCTCGATTGCGACGCCACGCGGGAAGAACGCTATGCCACCGTGCAAGCGGAAAAGGCCGCGTGGGAAGAGGAATTGACGAACTGGACGCACGAGAAAGATGCGTACAGCCTGGACATGATCGAGGAACAGAAGAAAGAGCCGGGCAACTACCTGCACCCGCGCCAGGTCTTGCGCGAGCTGGAAAAAGCCATGCCGGAAGACGTGATGGTGTCGACCGACATCGGCAACATCAACTCGGTGGCCAACAGCTACCTGCGCTTTGAAAAGCCGCGCAGCTTCTTTGCAGCGATGAGCTTTGGCAACTGCGGCTATGCGTTTCCGACCATCATCGGCGCGAAAGTGGCTGCGCCGCACCGTCCGGCCGTGTCGTATGCGGGCGACGGCGCCTGGGGCATGAGTCTGATGGAAACGATGACCTGCGTGCGCCACAACATTCCTGTGACGGCCGTGGTGTTCCACAACCGCCAGTGGGGCGCGGAAAAGAAAAACCAGGTGGATTTCTACAACCGCCGCTTCGTCGCCGGAGAACTCGACAACCAGAGCTTTGCGGAGATTGCGCGGGCCATGGGAGCCGAAGGCATCACGGTCGACAAGCTGGAAGACGTGGGCCCGGCCCTGAAGAAGGCGATCGACATGCAGATGAATGAAGGCAAGACCACCATCATCGAAATCATGTGCACGCGCGAACTGGGCGACCCGTTCCGCCGCGATGCGCTGAGCAAGCCGATCCGTCATCTGGACAAGTACAAAGACTACGTCTAAGTAACCCCAAAGCGGGGACTGGGGTCGGTCGCTTTGCGATCGGCATGCCTCCCAGTGTGAGGCATGCCCCTGCAGGGTCCGACCCCGGCATTTGCGACGTTGGGTTGATTTGGCGTCATCCGGCACCGCACTGTGACGAAATTCTCACACATTGTCACTTCAGTATCGCAATTTCAATAAAGAATACAAAGCGTCCCGGTATTTGGATTATTTGATTTGACAAGCACCCGCATTCAGCTTAAATTCAATAAAAATACTAAAAAACGGAACGAAAAGTACCAAATTCGACTTACGGAGACAAAAATGAATACACGCGTACCCACCGATGCCGTTACCACGGACTTCCTGCAAGCATTCGGCGATGCCTGGAACCGCCACGATATCGAGGCCCTGATGGCTGCCATGGCCGACGATTGCGAATTCCACGCCGTCGCCGGTCCTGAACTGCTGGGCAAGAGCTTCATCGGCCGCGACGCCGTGCGCGCCGGCTTCGAACTGGCCTGGCAAACCTTCCCCGACGCCGCCTGGCTCAATCCAGTGCATTTCGTCAGCGGCGAACGGGGCGTGACGGAGTCGACGTTTGCGGGCACCAAGGCGGACGGCACGCGCATCGAAGCGCGCATGGTCGATATCTTCACCTTCCGCGATGGCAAGATCGCAGTCAAGAATGCTTTCCGCAAGGATCGCCCACCCGTCGTCACAGTCTGAGCCAGCACGTTCACCAGGAATGACCATGAACAAACCTGTCGACACCCCGCCTGGCGTAATGGGCAACAGCACCGCCGCCCGCACGCCCTACGATCCCGCCTACGATCCGCTGGTGGCGCAGCGCCCCGGCCACGGCAATGCCTACGCGCCCACCTACTGGATCGGCACGGCCGGCGAGCCGCCCGCCGACGACGGTCCCATCACGCATGACATCGACGTCGACGTGGCCATCATCGGCTCGGGTTTTACGGGCCTGTCCTGCGCCATCTTCCTGGCCCAGGAGCACGGCATCAAGGCCACCGTGCTGGAAGCGAACCGGGTCAGCTGGGGCTGCAGCACGCGCAACGGCGGCCAGGCCCAGTGCACGACGGGCCGCCTGAAGCGCTCGCAGTGGATAGACCGCTACGGCCTGGACACGGCCCTGAAGCTGCACACGGAAGTGTGCGACGCGATGGAAACGTTCAAGAAGATCACGGCCGACATCGATTGCGACCCGCAGCCGGGCGGCCACCTGTACATCGCCCACAAGGCGAAAGCCATGCCTGCGCTGGAAAAAGAAGCCAAGGTCATGCGCGAGATCTTCAAGTACGACGCCCGCATCCTCGACGCCGATACCGTCAAGCGCGAATTCGTCGATGACAAGGAAGCGGCTGGCGCGCTGCACGAGCCGGAAGGCATCGGCATCCACGCGGGCAAGCTGGCCTTCGGCTACCTGCGCAAGGCGCGCGCGCTGGGCGCCAAGGTGCACCCATCGAGCCCCGTGATGGGCTGGGAAACGCGCAATGGCGTGCATTATCTGCAAACGCCGGGCGGCGTGGTGCGCGCCCGTTCCGTGGCCGTGGCCACGGGCGGCTACACCTCGCCCCATCTGCATCCGCAAGTGAAGAACCGCTTGCTGCCGATTCTGTCGAACTCGCTCGTCACGCGCCCTTTGACCCCGGAGGAAATCGCGGCGTGCAACTTCCGCACCCACCAGGTGATCACGGATACGCGCATCCTGCGTCACTACTACCGCCTGATGCCGGACAACCGCGTGCAGATCGGCAGCCGCAGCGCCATCACGGGCGCCGACGCGCCGGACGACAAGTACAAACAGTTTTTGATCAACGATCTGCACCGCAAGTTCCCCGCGCTGACGGGCATCGCCATCGATTACTCGTGGTGGGGCTGGGTCGACGTCAGCCACGACATGATGCCGCGCATCGTGCAGCCGGACCCGAAGCAATCGATCTTCTATTCGCTGGGCTACGGCGGCAACGGCGTCATGTACTCGGCGCAGGCAGGGCGGCGCATGGCCGAGCGCGTCGCGGGCAAGGCCAGCGACACGGGCTTGCCGATCTTCAATTCGAAACTGCCGTATCCCAACATGATGGAACTGGTCGAGTCGCAGGCGTTCGCCCCGTTCCGCCGCCTGGGCCAGCGCTTTTTGTACCGCTGGTATCACTTGAAGGATGAAGTGTTTTAAATCGCAGTAGCCGTACTAAGCCGCCGCATGAGTTGACATAGAGCAACCAGCGGCGCCTCCCGCAAGGGATGAGATTGCCCGCACGTTCACACATAACAATAACTTGGAGTGAGACATGAACAAGAATACGAGCAAAAACACGGTTTTTTCAACGATGCGCCGCGCCGTCCTCGGCACCCTGGTGCTGGGCGCCGCCCTTGCCTCCAGCGGCACGGCCTTCGCGCAAGGCAAGGAAGTGACGATTGCCTATCAGGAAATCAACGGTCCCTTCCTGGTGGCCATCGCCAGCGGCGAAGTGGAAAAAACCACGGGCTATAAAATCAACTGGCGCAAGTTCGATTCGGGCGCCAAGGTGGCCACCGGCATGGCGTCCGGCGACGTGCAGATCGGCGTCATCGGTTCCAGCCCCCTGACGGCGGCCGTCAGCCGCGGCGTCGACCTGCAGCTGTTCTGGATTATCGACGACATCAATGAAGCTGAAGCGATGGTGGCCCGCAACGGCGCCGGCATCAGCAAACCGACCGATTTGCGCGGCAAGAAGATTGCCGTGCCATTCGTTTCTACCACGCACTTCCACACCATGTTCGCGCTGGAAACGTGGGGCATCAAGCCCACGGAAGTGAAATTGCTCAATATGCAGCCGAACCAGATCGCCGCCGCCTGGGAGCGGGGCGACATCGACGCCGCCTTCGTGTGGGACCCGGCCTTGAGCAAGCTCAAGCAAAACGGCAAGGTACTCGTCACTTCCGGCGAACTGAGCAAGAAGGGCAAGGCCACGTTTGACGGCATGGCCGTCGAGCGCGCCTGGGGCGAGGCGAATGCGGACTTCATGGCCAAGTTCGTCAAGGTGATGGCCGCGGCCGACGCCGACTACCGCGCCAATCCGAAGGCCTGGACCGTCGATTCCCCGCAGGTGAAAGCCAACGTCAAGCATTCGGGCGCGGCCGCCAAGGACGTGGCCGCTTCCGTGGCCCTGTACGCCTATCCCTCGCTGCAGGAGCAGGCGTCGCCCGCCTGGCTCGGTGGCGGCGCGAAGGGCGGCGTGGCGCAAGCCTTGCTGGCCACGGCGCAATTTTTGAAGGGCGAAGGCAAGATCGATACCCTGGCGCCTGATTACGCCAAATATGTGACACCCAGGTATGCACAGGCCGCCGGCCTGCTGAAGTAAACGTTGTGCGATGGCGCGCCTGCGGGCGCGCTGACTGAACAGAATGCGTTGAACTGAAGTGACTACACCTATGCGGGGTACACGATGGAAAATCTCTACGTCAAGGATGTCAGCGTGATTTATCCGGGCAAGACGGCCGGTGAACGCGTACATGCCTTAAACAATATCAATCTGACCATTAACAGCGGCGACTTTGTCGTCGCGCTGGGCGCCTCGGGCTGCGGCAAGACCACCTTGCTGAGCCTGATGTCGGGCTTTATCGCCCCGTCCAAGGGCGAGATCATGCTTGGGAATAACAAGGTGGAAGGGCCGGGCGCCGACCGTGGCGTGGTGTTCCAGAAACACGCCTTGCTGCCCTGGCTGAACGTGATGGAAAACGTGGAATTCGGCCTGAAGCTGCAAGGCGTGCCGAAAGCCGTGCGGCGCGAACAGGCGGCCAAGAACCTGGCGCTCGTGGGCTTGAAGGACTTTCACGACAATATGATCTATCAATTGTCGGGCGGCATGCAGCAGCGCGTCGGCATCGCCCGCGCCCTGACCAGCAATCCCGCCATGCTGCTGATGGATGAGCCGATGGCGGCGCTCGATGCGCTGACGCGTGAAACCATCCAGGAATTGCTGCTCGATATCTGGGCCAAATCCAGCACCATGTTCTTCTTCATTACCCACAGCGTCGACGAGGCGCTGTTCCTGGCGAACCGGCTGATCGTCATGTCGCCCCGCCCGGGCCGCATCACGCATACGTATGAACTCGATTTCAACAAGCGCTTCCTCGAGTGCCGCGATGCGCGCGCCGTGAAATCGAGCCCGGACTTCATCAAGATGCGCGAAACGGTGCTCAACATCATTTATGGCGACGAACGCGCAATGAACCAGGAGCGCGCCGTCAATAAAGAGCTGGAGGTGTCCCATGCATAGCCCATCCGTCGTGGGATTTCCTCCCACCGCTGCCAAGCGCGGCGGCTTTTTCTCGCGCCTGTTCGCCCCCCGTTGCGCCATGCCGGGCGAAGCGTTCGGCGCGCCGGGACAGGGCAATTCCAGCCGCATCGCCACCGTCACCGTCATCGCCGTGCTCCTGCTGTGGTTTGGCGTGACGGCCAGCGGCATGGTCAAGCCGCTGTTCCTGCCGTCGCCGCAAGCCGTGTACGAGAAATTCATCATGGCGGCCACCACCGGTTTCGGCGGCGCCACCCTGTGGGAACACACGGTGGCCAGCCTGGTGCGCGTGTTCGGCGCCTTCGGCCTGGCCTGCCTGTTCGCCATCCCTGTCGGCGTGATGATGGGCGTGAACCGCGTGGCGCGGGGCATCTTCGACCCCTTGATCGAGTTCTACCGTCCGCTGCCGCCCCTTGCTTATTTGCCACTGGTTATCATCTGGTTCGGCATCGGCGAGTTTTCGAAGGTCTACCTGATCTTCCTGGCCATCTTTGCACCGATGGCGATTGCGGCCCGCGCGGGCGTCAGTTCTGTTTCACTGGAGCAAATCCACGCGGCCTACTCGATGGGCGCTACCCGTTTCCAGGTGATCGTGCACGTGATTCTGCGCGCGGCGATACCGGAAATCCTCACCGGCATGCGCATCGGCATCGGCGTGGGCTGGACCACCCTGGTGGCGGGCGAAATGGTGGCAGCCACGCGCGGCCTCGGCTACATGGTGCTGAGCGCCTCCGAGTTCCTGGCCAGCGATGTGGTGATCATGGGCATTATCGTGATCGGCTTCTTTGCTTTCCTGTTTGATTTGATGATGCGTTACCTCGAACGTACCCTCGTGCCATGGAAGGGCAAGGTGTAAGACGTTCTTGGGAGTGGCGCGCACGCCACAAGTGTTGCCGCCGCTCCCATTTTTTTAACCCGCCATACCCGTACTTACCCTCCAGCGCGCTTGCCCCATGGGCGCCGCGCCGGGCCGCTGCATTTCCAGATTGACTTATGGAATGTGGCCAACCAGACTGATTTACACGATGTATCGATGCTGCTTGACGGTGTTGCCTAAATAAAACAAAGCCGCGCGGCAAGAACAAGCCGCAGCAGGCAGGGCGCACCGGGCTTCAGAGATTTTCAGGAGACAAAACATGATTAGCGAATCGCATAACAGTACCGGCTTGCAGCACTCGCTCAAGCAACGCCACATGAGCATGATCGCCATCGGCGGCGTGATCGGCGCCGGCCTCTTTGTCGGCAGCGGCGTCATCGCCAAGGCCGCCGGTCCGGCCGCCATCCTTTCCTTCCTGCTCACGGGCGGCCTGGTCGTCCTGATCATGCGCATGCTGGGCGAGCTGGCCTCGTCCCTGCCCGTGGTCGGCTCCTTCTACGAATATGCGCGCCTGGCCTTCGACGACAAGCCGAAAGTGTCGAAATTCCTCGGCTTCATGAGCGGCTGGATGTACTGGTATTTCTGGGTCGTCGTCGTGGCCCTGGAAGCCATTGCCGGAGCCAAGCTGGTCAACTTCTGGCTGCCTGACGTGCCGTCGTGGTCGATCAGCCTGGTGCTGCTCGTGTCGATGACGGTGCTCAACCTGTTCTCGGTGAAAGCGTTCGGCGAATTCGAGTTCTGGTTCGCCTCGATCAAGGTGGTCGCCATCATCGTCTTCCTGTTCGTCGGCGCCCTGTTCATCACGGGCAGCTTGCCCAACAGCATCCCGACTCTGGGTTTCCTGACCAGCAATGGCGGCTTCATGCCCCACGGCTGGGGTCCCGTGCTGAGCGGCGCCGTCGCCGCCACGGCCTTTTATTCGGGCGCCGAGATCGTCACCATTGCCGCGGCCGAAACGTCGGACCCCGCCAAGGCCATCGCCCGCGCCACCAATTCCGTCATCACGCGCGTGCTGATGTTCTATGTGGGTTCCATGTTTGTCGTCGTCTGCATCGTGCCCTGGGATTCGCCGGCCATCGCCACGCCGTTCGTCAGCGCCCTGACCGTCATGAACATCCCGTACGCGGCCCACATCATGAACGCCATCATCCTGACGGCCGTGCTGTCGGCCTTGAATTCCAGCCTGTACGCCTCCTCGCGCATGATCTTTGCGCTGACGCGCCGCGGCGATGCGCCCACGGGCCTGGTGAAACTGAGCAAGAACGGCGTGCCCATCCGCGCCATCCTGTTCAGCACCTTGTTTGCCTACTTCGCCATTGCCGTCTCGTATGTGTCGGCCGACCTCGTGTTCCCGTTCATCGTCAATTCCTACGGCATCCTGATCCTGTTCGTCTACCTGCTCATTGCGATATCTCAATTGCGCCTGCGCCGCCGCCTGGAACGCGAATGCCCGGAACGCATCAAAGTGCGCATGTGGCTGTTCCCTTATCTGACGTATTTCACCATCCTCGCCATGCTGGTGATCCTGGGCGCCATGAGCGTGTCGTCCGATACGGAGCAGCGCGTGTCGTTCTGGTTCGGCCTGTTGAGCGTGGTCATCCTGAGCGTCATGTACTACATCAAGAAACTGGTCAACGATGACCGCAACGGCGGTGAGGCGGCCGACACCAAAGTGGAGCTCAAACATGTCTGACACGACCTTGTTGCCCGCAGGCCGGCGCCGCTTCCTGCGCACGACGGCCGCCTTGGGCGCCGCCGCCGTGGCGGGGCCGGGCCTGGCCGCTTCCGTCACTTTGCCGTTTGAAAATGGCGAACGCGAACTGGTGGCCTTCCCGCAAAAGCGCCCGCTGATCCTGCTGACCAGCCGTCCGCCCCAGCTGGAAACGCCGTTCGGCGTCTTCAATGAAGGGGCGATCACGCCCAACGACGCGTTTTTCGTGCGCTACCACTGGAGCGGCTTGCCCACCAGCATAGACGGCGGCAGCTACCGCTTGCGCATCGCCGGCCTGGTCAAGACGCCGCTGGACTTGTCGCTGGCGGAACTGAAACAGCTGGCCGAGCCCGTCGACGTGGTGGCTGTCACGCAATGCTCGGGCAATAGCCGCGGATTCTTTGCGCCCCGCGCGAATGGCGGGCAGCTGGGCAATGGCGCCATGGGCAATGCCCGCTGGACGGGCATCCCCCTGAAAACCGTGCTGGAAAAGGCGGGAATACAGCCTGGCGCCGTGCAGGTGGCCTTCAACGGCCTGGAAACGCCGCCCGTGGGCGACGGTCCCGACTTTCAAAAAGCCTTGTCCGTCGAGCACATCATGGCCGGCGACGTGATGCTGGCCTGGGCCATGAATGGCGAGGACATTCCCTTTCTCAACGGCTATCCGCTGCGCCTGATCGTGCCCGGCTATTACGGCACTTACTGGGTCAAGCACCTGAGCGACATCACCGTGCTGGACAAGCCCTTCGACGGCTTCTGGATGAGCACGGGCTACCGCATTCCCGACAACGGTTCCGGCTTCATCGAACCGGGCGCGCCCGTGGGCAAGACGACGCCCATCAGCCGCCTCAACGTGCGCTCCTTCATTACCAGCGTGCAAGATGGCGCGCAGATCAAGGCGGGACGCGACCTGGCCTTGCGCGGCATCGCCTTCGACAGCGGCCACGGCATCAGCGAGGTGACCGTGTCGCTGGACGGCGGCCAGACTTGGCAGGAAGCAAAGCTGGGCAAGGACCTGGGGCGCTTTTCGTTCCGCGAGTGGACCATGGTCATGAAGGCGCCGCGCAAGGGCAAGCATGTGCTGATGGTGCGCGCCGTCAACCGCATCGGCCAGAGCCAGCCCATGAAAGCCCTGTGGAATCCCATGGGTTATATGCGCAACGTGGTGGAAACCACGCGCATCCAGGCAGTGTGAGGAGAATGCCATGCCGATAAGAACACTCGCCGCCGCCGTGGCCCTGATGCTGGCGGGCAGCGCGGGCGCGCTGGAAATCCACTTGCCGCCGGAAACGGCGGCGTATAAACCCAGCGAATTGCCCGGCTACCAGTTGGTACAGCGCAACTGCATGACGTGCCACGCGGCCCAGTATGCATCGAGCCAGCCGCCTGCCTCGCCGCGCGCGTACTGGGAAGCGACCGTCAAGAAGATGAAAAAGCCGTTCGGCGCGCAGTTTGCCGATGAAGACATGCCGGCCATGGTCGATTACCTGGTGAAAACCTATGGCGACGAGCGGGGCGCCGCAGCGCCTGCCGTGGCCAAAACCGCCGCAGCAGCTCCGGCTGCCGCTGCCAGCGGCAAGGATGTCAAGACCTTGCTGGCGGCGAATGGCTGCATGGCATGCCATGCCCTCGACCAGAAAGTGGTCGGCCCCGGCTTTGCGGAAGTGGCCGCCAGATACAAGGGCAAGGATGGTGTTGCTGCCGTGGCAGCAAATATCCGCAATGGCGGCGCCGGCAAGTGGGGCCCCGTGCCCATGCCGCCGTTCAGCCAGCTCAGCGAAGCCGATGCGGCGATCCTGGCGAAATACGTATTGTCCAGGTAGCACCTGGCCGGATCAGCCCGTCACCATCCTCATCTCCCGCCTTCTTCGCAGCCACCCGGCATGCCAGCTCCGCGCTGACGTGCCGGCTGGGCCTTCCATTTTCTTCGCAGCGCTGACCATCGCGTGCCCGCACGGGTATTGCCAAGTGCCGGGTTTCAAACTCGCTGTATATTTTTTTGCATCTCATTTTTACAATAATGTGACATGCGAACGTGCAGTATAAAAGTACTGACCTGGAGGCATATCTTCATGTCGGAAAAATAACATTGTTTTATATTGCGATAATAGTAATCCACCCTTCATTTTTTCATGGTTTGGCCTGCGTGGAATAGCATCTTGGTAGTGGCAGACGGTCAACGTTGTTGCACAAAGACAACGAGTTTTTCTTTGAAACAGAGCATTTTTAGGCCACTTCGCGGATGTTGGCGCTGTATGCATACGGGCTGCACCAATACGGTGAAAGAGACCCCCGGACAGGTATTTTCCCCTTCAATGGCGCGCTAAAATGGATCAATGTTGCTGATGGGAATTTTATTTTTTCATTGTCATTGTATTTAACATTGATATCAAAAAAGTATTTTTCCACTCAGCTCTTGTATTCCCCGTCAGTGCAGCCGGAAGCGGTGGGTCTGGCGTGGGCGCGCCGCCTGAAAGGATGACCTTGAACACCAAATTACTTCCGCTGACCCTGTTGTTGATGATCCAGACCGCCTGGGCCGTCGATCCTCCTGGCGCCGGCAGCCAGCTGCAGCAGATTCCCGCCGCACCGCCGTTGCCGAAAGCGCCGCCTGCCATCCGTGTCCAGCAGGGCAACGTGCCCGCCACCACGGTGGGCGACACCACGCGCATCACCGTGCAGCGCCTGCAGATCACGGCACCGCCAGTCTTAGCCGAGAGCGAACTGCTGGCCGCCTCGGGATTTGCTCCGGGCAGCGAGCTGACCCTGGGCGAGCTGCGCGCCATGGCATCCAAGATTGCCAGCTATTACCAGAACCGCGGCTATTTCCTGGCCCAGGCCTATCTGCCCGCGCAAGATATCCAGGATGGCGTCGTCACGATCAGCGTCTTGCCAGGCCAGTATGGCCAGGTGCAACTGCGCAACCAGAGCAATCTGTCCGACGGCCTGGCCGGCACCGTGCTGGCGGGCCTGGACGGGCAGGCGATCGCCACGGCGCCGCTGGAGCGGCGCTTGCTGCTGCTGTCGGACTTGCCGGGCGTGCAGGTGAGTTCGACCCTGGCGCCGGGGGCGTCCTTGGGCGCGTCCGACCTGATCGTCGACGTGCAGCCGGGATCGCGGTTCAGCGGCAGCATCGACCTGGACAACCAGGGCAACCGCTACACGGGCCGCAACCGCATCGGCGCCACCCTGAACATCAACGAACTGGCCGGCATCGGCGACGTGGCCACCGTGCGCGCGTTCACCTCGGCCGACGGCTTGAACTATGGCCGCCTGGCCTACCAGGGGCAGGCCGGCTTGCTGCGCCTGGGCGGCGCCTACACGTATATGGACTACAAGCTGGGCAAGGAATTCGCCGTGCTCGACGCCAAGGGTACGGCGAAGATCGCCAGCGCCTACGGCAGTTATCCGCTGATCCGCTCGCGCAGCAACAATCTGTATGCGCAAGTGAGCTATGACGACAAGACTTTCCAGGACCGCACGGAGTCGACGGGCAGCGTCAACGACAAGAAGGCCAAGGTGTGGATGCTGAACCTGAATGGCGACAGCAAGGATGGCTGGGGCGGCGGTGGCGCCAGCACGTATTCCGTCACGTACACCACGGGCAAGATCGATATCGGGACGCTGGCAACCTTGGCGCTCGACCAGGTGACGGTGAAGAGCAACGGCCACTTCAACAAGCTGGCCTTCAATGGTGCGCGCGTGCAAAGCCTGGGCGGCGAGACGAGCCTGTTCGGCACTCTCAGCGGCCAGGCCGCGTCGAAAAACCTCGATGTGTCCGAGAAGATGGGCATCGGCGGCGTGGGCGGCGTGCGCGCCTATCCGGGCGGCGAGGCGTATGGCGACCAGGGCTATGTGCTGAATGTGGAACTGCGTCAGAACGTGACGGCGTTCACGGCCTTTCCCGGCCAGCTGCAGGTGCTGGCGTTTGCCGACACGGGCACCGTCAAGCTGAACCGCGATGCCTGGAGCGCCGGCGAGAACCGCCGCACCTTGAGCGGGGCCGGTGTGGGCGCGACGTGGACGGGCGCCAACGCGCTCGTGCTGAAGGCGTATTACGCGCACAAGCTGGGCAATGCCAAGGCGACCTCGGCACCGGATGCGGCAGGCCGCTTCTGGCTGCAAGCCGTCAAGTACTTTTAAAAACCTGCTGCGCGTCGCGATTTGCAGCTTGCGATGCTCACTGTGCGGGCGCACAGCTGCGCTTCTCAGCCGCAACTCACATCCGCTCGCTACGGTTTTTTAGATGTTGAAAATAAATTAAATCAAGATTACCAGGACACTGCCATGAACCGCATCTACCGCTCCATCTGGAACCAGGCCACCGGCGCTTACGCCGCCGTTTCCGAAAACGTCAAATCCGCCGGCAAGCGCTCGATGCCGGGCAGCAGCGGGGGCGGCGCGCATTTCG
>NZ_WFLL01000031.1:0-74123 GCF_009208755.1 Janthinobacterium sp. FT14W
GCCGCGCGGCGCGCTGGCCGGCGGCTGCCTGCTGCTGTGCGGCCTGCTGGCCTGGCCGCTGGCCGGCCATTTGCGCCAGCCCGGCTTCCAGCACGACTACAGCACGGCGCGCGGCCAGTTCGCCACGCAGATCCTGCCCGACGGCAGCCGCATCGAACTCGATAGCGGCAGCGCCGTCGACGTGGCCCTGTACCGCGACCGGCGCAGCGTGCGCCTGCTGCGCGGCCAGGCCATGTTCCATGTGCACGCGGATGCCGAGCGGCCATTCCAGGTCGTGGCGGGAGCGGCCACGGCGACGGTGCTGGGCACGCATTTTGCCGTGCGCCATGTGGACAGCGCCACGCAAGTCAGCGTGGCGCAAGGCACGGTGCGCGTGGAAGGTGCCAGCGGCGCGCCAGCCGCCGTGCTGCGGGCCGGCGACAGCGTCACCGTCACGCCGCAGGGCATGCAAGCGCCGGCCAGGGTCAGTGCGCAGGCGGTGGGCAACTGGCGCACAGGGCGCCTCGATTTCGAGGATGCCACCCTGGCCGAGGCGCTGGCCGAATTCGAGCGCTATGGCGACACGGGCCTCGTGCTCGGCGATCCCGCGCTGGCGGGCCTGCGCCTGAACGGCAGCTTCGACGCCAGGCTGCCCGCGCAATTTGCCGCCGCCCTGCCGCTGGCCCTGCCCGTGCGCCTGCTGCGCCAGGACGGCAAGCTGCATATCCTCGCCCGCTGATTTTTTTGAACATGCAAGGAAATAAAATCAATCCGCACGTCAGGGTAAATGATACTCATTCGTTTTAACTATGAATGATCACCACATCACCATAGGAAAAACATGCACATGACTTTACCGCGCCATCGCTTGCACGCCCGCCTCTCGCCCCTGTTCCTGGCCATCGGCCTGGCCTTCGCCACGCCCGCCCTGCATGCCGCCGCCGCGCCGGCGCCGCAGGTGGAATGGCGCATCCCCGCGCAGCCTTTGAGCCGCGCCCTGAATGAGCTGGCGCGCCAGGCCGGCATGGTACTGCTGGCCGATGCGCGCCTGACGGAAGGCCGGCACAGCGCGCCGCTGCAGGGCCGCCATTCGCTGTCCGATGCGCTGCGCCAGCTGCTGGCCGGCAGCGGCCTGCAGGCGCAGCTGCAGGGCGGCACGACCATCATCATCAGCGCCGCCGCGCCCGTCGCTGCCGGCGCCGTGCAGATCGGCACCCTGCGCGTGAACGGCCAGGGCGGCAGCGGCACGTTCGAGGCGGAAGACACGGACCCGGCCGACCTGCCCTACCTGACGCCGGCCGCCTCCGTGTACATCGGCCGCGAACAGATCGAGCGCTTCCGCGGCACCTCGCCGGCCGACATCTTCAAGGGCGTGGCCGGCGTGCAGGTGGGCGACAGCCGCAACAGCGGCGCCGTCGACGTCAACGTGCGCGGCATGCAGGGCCAGGGCCGCGTGCCCGTGCTGATCGACGGCAGCCTGCAATCGTCGACCGTCTACCGCGGCTACGCGGGCATCGCCGACCGCAGCTACATCGACCCGGACCTGATCAGCGCCATCCGCATCGACAAGGGCCCGAACCTGTCGGCGCAGGGCGCGGGCGCCATCGGCGGCATGGTCAGCATGCAGACCCTGCGCCCGGAAGATATTTTGCTGGCGGGCCAGCGCACGGGCCTGCGCCTGCGCGGCGGCATCCAGGACAACAGCGTCACGGCGCCCACGGATTTCGGCAGCGCGCCGCGCACGCACCGCAACAAGCTGGGCGACCCGCGCAGCGGCTTTGGCAGCATCGCCGTGGCCACGCGCCAGGACGACTACGACCTGGTGGCCGCCGTCAGCCACCGCAGCATCGGCAACTATTTTTCCGGCACGCGGGGCTTCGAACGCTATCAGCTGCCCAATGCATGGGGCGGCGACGATGGCGTGACGCAGTTCTTCAAGAAGGGCGACGAAGTGCTGAACACGGCCAACCGCACCACCTCGGCCCTGCTGAAGGCCAACCTGCGCCTGCCGCACGAACAGAAACTGGAGCTGGGCTACCGCTATTTCGACAGCAGCTACGGCGAAATCATGCCCTCGCAAATCTACCGCAACAGCACCGGCAGCATCCCCCAGTGGAACCCCAGCCAGGTGCGCACGAACGCGCTGACGGCGCGCTACGAATGGAAGCCCGAAGGCCAGGGCCTGATCGACCTGAAGGCCAACCTGTGGCTGACGGACATGCAGAGCAAGTCGCGCAACGGCGACATCTTCAGCAATCCGCTGGAAGGCAAGCCCAATCCGGGCGACCACGAATGCAAGGAATGCGTGGAAGTGCTGTACCTGGCGAAGAACCAGGCGCGCCGCGTGGGCGCGGACCTGACGAATACCTCGCGCTTCGCCACCGGCATGGGCGCGCTCAAGCTGGACTACGGCCTGTCCCTGCAAAATGAAGATATCGGCCCGGCCGACAGCGTGCGCATCCTCGATGAAGACCTGAACGCCAATCACACGCTGCGCAACGGCAAGCGCCAGGAACAGAGCGTGTTCGCCTCGCTGCAGTGGCAGGCGCGCGACTGGCTGACCGTCGACGCGGGCGGCCGCTTCCAGCGCTTCGAGACGCGCGACCGCAACCGCCGCGCGGAACAGCAATACCACCCGCAGGGCTGGCAATGGGTCACCATGTGGGACAAGGACGGCGAGCAGATCGGTGCGGCAAAGTGGTACCAGGATGCGCAGGGCCGGTTCACGCCCGCCACCAATCCCGCGCTGGTGGGCGGCATGCTGGAAAACTATGGCGCCGACCCCGTGCCGCTGGACGTTGCGCGCGTCGACGACTGGAGCGGCAACGACTATGTCTTCCGCGACGCCATCCCCGGCCAGTTCAAGTACAGCACGCCGATCCGCCGCAAGGACCACGGCTTTTCGCCCACTGTCGCGCTGACGGCGCGCCTGTCCGACAGCGTCAGCCTGTTCCTGCGCGACGCGCGCGGCTTGCGCATGCCCAGCCTGTACGAATCGACGATGGGCTTTTCGGCCACCTACTCGTCGCCGCTCAAGCCCGAGCGCAGCCACAACCGCGAAATCGGCGTCAGCCTGGTCAAGGACGGCGTGTGGCGCGCCAGCGACAAGCTGCGCCTGCGCCTCTCCTACTTCGACAACGTCACGCACGGCTACATCACGCGCCGCCCGATCCCGGACCTGCCGGCCTATGCGCAGAACTTCTCGATGGCGAACACGGACAAATACAGCGTCTCGGGCGTCGAGCTGCAATCGGCGTATGACCGCGGCACGCTGTTCGCCGATTTTTCCGGCACCTGGAACCGCAAGACGATGATCTGCGACGCGGCCACGGCGGCCTATCTGCGCAAGGCCAGCAGCTGGAAATCCGATATCTGGAACACGCCCGACTGCTCGCCCATCGGCTTTACCAGTTCCTACGTGAGCAACCACATCCAGCCCAAGCTGAGCGCCAACCTGACCCTGGGCACGCGCTGGCTGCAGGAAAAGCTCACGGTGGGCACGCGCCTGACGCACGTGGGCCATCCGCTGGCGCGCCAGGACGACAAGGCCGTATGGCAGACGTGGACGGGCACCTCGCCGCAGGTGCTGACGCAGGCCTACACCCTGGCCGACCTGTTCGCCAGCTACAAGATCACGCCCAACGCCACCGTCGACGTGGCGGTGGACAACCTGACGGACCGCTACTACCTCGATCCGCTGACCCTGAGCCTGATGCCGGGACCGGGCCGCACGGCACGCGTCACCCTCGGCATGCGATTTTAATGTGATTCATCCTTATAATAGAAAGCAGAAACGACCCATCATGAATGCAGCAAGCGATACCGGCATCACCCCGAACGCCATCCCGACCAACCCTGCGCCGACCCGCAGCCAGCGCCTGAAAGCCGACACCATGGCCACCCACGACCTGCTGGACCAGCGCATCATGGCCAGCGCCCCTTTCTCCAGCCGCGCCAGCTACGCGCGCTTCCTGCAGGCGCAGTACGCGTTCTTGCGCGACGTCGACGCGCTGTACGACAACGCGCAGCTGGCCGCCCTGCTGCCCGACCTGGAACAGCGCCGCCGCTACGCCAGCATCGCGGCCGACCTGCGCGACCTGGACACGGCCCTGCCGGCCGATGCGGCCACGCCGCCATTCGACGCGCAGCTGGACCTGGCCACGGCGCTGGGCTGGCTGTATGTGAGCGAAGGCTCGAAACTGGGCGCCGCCATCCTGTACAAGCTGGCCGGCAAGATAGGCCTGGACGAGCATCACGGCGCGCGCCACCTGGCCGGCCATCCTGACGGACGCGCGCGCCACTGGCGCGAGTTCACGTCCGTGCTCGACACGGCCACCCTCGACGGCGCCGGCGAAGCGCGCGTGATCGACGGCGCGCGCGCCGCCTTCCTGCGCATGCACGGCCACGTGGAGGCCTGCGCCTGATGGAAGAGCCAGTGACCCGGGCCGGCGCGGAAGCCCACACGGCACGCCTGCGCCGCTGGGCGTGGACGGCCGCCGGCATGCTGATGGTGGCGCTGGGCGTGATCGGCGCCCTGCTGCCCGTCATGCCGACGACGATCTTCCTGATCCTGGCGCTGGCCTGTTTCAGCCGCGCCTCGCCGCGCCTGGAGCACTGGCTGCTGCACCATCCGCGCTTCGGCGCGCCGCTGCGCCAGTGGCGCGAACACCGCGCCGTGTCGCGGCGCGGCAAGGCCATGGCCTGCCTGGGCATGGCCATCGGCTTCGTCGCCATGTGCCTGGGCCATCCGCCATGGTGGGTGATCGCCATGGTGGGCGCGATGGAAATCGCCGTCATCATCTATCTGCTGCGCCGCCCGAACGGACCGCCGCCAGCGGCCGGCGCAACACCGGCGCCGCCCACGGACTGGCGCCGTCCGCTGACGGTTGCCGCCGTCTTCGCCATGCACGGCGCCCTGCTGGGCTGGGCGCTGTACCAGCGCGCCCCCGCCGCCCCCGTGCTGGCCCGCGTGCCCGACGCCGCGCAGCCGGCCATGCTGCTGTTGCTGCCCGCCGCCCCGCCCCGGCCTTTGGAGCAGAATCTTGCTGAACAGGTCAGCGCGGCCGCCGCACCGTCCGCCGCCATTGCCAAAAAAACAGCGCCGGCCATCCGCCAATTCGTGCTGCCGCAGCCCGAGGCGGCGCCCATGCCGCCGCAAGCGGAGAGCCTCGCCGCCGTCGCCGAGGTGCGCCATGCGCCCGTGACGCCGGCGCCGGCCGCGGCGCTTTCCGTGGCGGCGGCACCCCCTTCGCCCGCCCTGCCGCCCGCGCCGCAGGAGCAGCACAGCGGCGTTTCCAGCTGGGAAGGCAAGGTGCTGGCGCGCATGGAACGCTTCCGCCGCTATCCGACGGCCTCGCGTGCAAGACAGGAACAGGGCGTGGTCTACCTGCGCTGCCGCATCGACCGCGACGGCCAGGTACTGGCCGCCGCCATCGAGCACAGTTCCGGCTCCGCGGCGCTGGACCAGGCCGCGCTCGACACCCTGCAGCGCGCCGCGCCGCTGCCGCGCATCCCCAAGGAACGGCCGGATCCGCTCGAATTGTCGATTCCCGTCGAATTTTCTATCGGCTGAGCGCCAAAAATCCGCTTTTGCTCTTGCAAAACATCCATATAGACATTATTTGCATATTCAAAGCAAGATTCTGTCGTAGGAGTAATAACACGATCGGAGGTATACTACGCAACCGACGTTTCAGGCCGGCCCGATCCATCCCGATCCGGCCCCTTTACCCGCCTGTCACGGTCCAATAAAAAAGGAAACACTGCATGACCACACCACACCGTACGCCGGTGATTCGCATCGATGGCGCGAACAAGACCTTCGCGCTGCCCAAAGGCGAACAATTCCACGCGGTCAAATCGGTCACGCTGGAAGTCTATCCCGGTGATATTTTCGGCCTGATCGGCAAGAGCGGCGCCGGCAAATCGACCTTGCTGCGCCTGATTAACCTGCTCGAGCGTCCCGACAGCGGCACCATTACCGTGGCCGGGCGCGAACTGACGCGCCTGAGCAAGAGCGCCTTGCGCGACGCGCGCCAGAACATCGGCATGATTTTCCAGCAATTCAATCTGCTGCAGAACGCCAGCGTCTTCGACAACGTCGCCTTCCCCCTGAAAATCCATGGCGCGGCCAAGGGCGAGCAGATCGCCGCCAGGGTCGAGGAATGCCTGGCGCTGGTGGGTCTGTCCGACAAGCTGCACAGCTATCCGGCGCAATTATCGGGCGGGCAAAAGCAGCGCGTGGCGATTGCCCGCGCGCTGGCCAGCCACCCGGACGTGCTGCTGTGCGACGAACCGACGTCCGCGCTGGACGCGGAAACGACGCGCGCCCTGCTCGACACCCTGCGCGACATCAACGCGCGTCTGGGCGTGACCATCGTAATCGTCAGCCATGAGCTGTCGGTGCTGGGCGCCATCTGCAACCGCGTGGCCGTCGTGGAAAACGGCGCCATCGCCGAACAATTCGACCTGAGCGACACGGCCACCCCGCGCAAGACGGCGCTGGGACGCGAGCTGGCTTACTACGGCACCGAGGCGTTTGAAGCCACCGCATGGAAGGATGCAACACATGTTTGAAGAATCGATCAATAACGTCATCAAGCTGCTGCCGGAAATCTGGGTGGCCCTGGGCCAGACCATGACGATGCTGGGCATCGGCCTGACGGCCGCCATCCTGATCGGCGGCCCGCTGGGCATCCTGCTGTTCCTCGTCTCGGAAGGCCAGTCGCTGGAAAACCGCCCCCTGTCGACGATCCTGGGCTGGCTGGTCAATACCGTGCGCAGCTTCCCCTTCATCATTCTGCTCGTCGCCCTGACGCCGTTTACACGCATCATCGCGGGCACTTCGATCGGCCCGCTGGCAGCCAGCGTGCCGCTGTCGTTCGCCGCCATTCCCTACCTGGCGCGCCTGGTGGAACAGAACCTGCGCGAAGTGCCGCGCGGCGTGATCGAAGCGGCGCACGCCATGGGCGCGTCGGAAATGCAGATCATCTTCCGCGTGCTGCTGGTGGAAGCGCGCTCCGGCCTGGTGCTGGCCCTGACCGTGCTGTCGATCAGCTTCCTGTCGTATTCGGCCGTGGCCGGCGTGGTGGGCGGCGGCGGCATCGGCGACCTGGCCATCCGCTACGGCTACTACCGCTTCGAGACGGACATCATGGTCGCCACCGTAGCCATCCTGATCGTGCTGGTGCAAACCATCCAGTTCGCCGGCACGCGCATCGCCAAGCGCCTCGACAAACGTTAATCCCCATTCAGAAACAAGGACATACATGAACCACATACGCCGCAACCTGCTCCTGGCCGCCGCCAGCCTGGCCTTCGCCACCGCCGCCCATGCCAAGGACCCGAAAGAACTCGTCATCGGCACCAGCTCCGGTCCGTATTCCGACCAGCTGAAGCTGGGTATCAAGCCTATCCTGGAAAAACAGGGCTACAAGGTCAAGATCGTGGAATTCAACGACTACGTGCAGCCGAACTACGCGCTGGCCGAAGGGTCGCTGGACGCCAACGTATTCCAGCACATCGTGTATCTGACCAAGTTCGCCACCGATAACAAGCTGCCATTGAGCTCCTTGATCACCGTGCCGACCATGCCGATCGGCCTGTACGGCGGCAAGCAGAAAACGCTGGCGGAAGTCAGGAACGGCGCCACCATCACCATGCCGAACGATCCCACCAACCAGGCGCGCGCGCTGGTGATGCTGGCCAAGATGGGCTGGATCAAGCTGAAACCGAACGTCGACCCGCTGCGCGCGTCCGAGCGCGACGTGCTGGAAAACCCGAAGAAGCTGAAACTGGTGCCGCTGGAAGCGGCGCAGCTGCCACGTTCGCTGGCCGACGCCGACTACGCTTTTGTGAACGGTAACTTCGCCCTGGCCGCCGGCATGAAGCTGACGTCCGCGCTGAGCGTGGAAAAGATCTCGGACAGCTACATCAACCTGGTGGCCATCCGCACGGCCGACAAGGCCAAGCCATGGGTCAAGGACCTGGAAGCGGCCTACCGCTCGCGCGCCTTCCTCGACGCGACGAACAAATACCTGCCCGGCTACGAAAAGACGGACTACCAGCTGGCGCTGGAAAAGACGCTGAAAAAATAAGCCGGCGCGTTATACACGTAAAAAAGGACGGCTGTTGCCGTCCTTTTTTTTACCCGCGCTACGCAGGCATGTTCAACACTTAGAAGCGGTAGCCGACGCCGACGCCGATCAGCAGCGGATCCACCTTGACTTCGCTGGCCTTGGCGCCGCCGATGAAGACGTCGCTGCGGATCTGCACTTTCTTGATGTCGAAGTTCAGCGACCAGTTTTTATCGAGCTTGTAGTCGACGCCAGCTTGCAGCGCGAAGCCCCAGCTGTCGTGTTCCAGGCGGCCGGCGCCGTTCAGCAATTTCACATCGGAAATATTCGTGTAGTTCACGCCCGCGCCCACGTAAGGGCTGAACTGTTTTTCAGGCATGAAGTGATATTGCAGCGACAGGGTCGGCGGCAAGTGCTTGAAGGTACCGATATTACTACCGTCGAGCTTGACGTCATGCTTTTGCGGATACGTCAGGATCAATTCGGCAGCGATATTGGGGGTAAAGAAATACGAGATATCGATTTCAGGAATCGTCTTGCTGCTGACATGCAAACGGTCGGATGCGCCCACGCCGCCGATCGGAGCAGATTTGTCGGCCGGGTCGAGGTGCACGGCGCGTGCACGAACCAGCCATGGGCCTTCCTGTGCCATTGCGTTACCGGCGAATGCGCCAATGGCGGCCAGGACGATTGCTGCTGCAGTTGCGGACTTCTTCATTCTAGTTCCCTCTTTTTGTCGTTAAGTAACGCTGCGAAGTCTAAGAGTGCAGCGCAACAAAAACTTTGATCCACATCAAATAGGGCCAGAAGGGCTGGAAAGAGGGATTTTTTCCTTTACACAGGTCAAGAAATGCCGCAATGCAAAATTAATTCACTGCGATAAACAGGCTGGCGACCCAGTCGGCAAACACGCGCACGCGCGGCGACAATTGCCGGTGATGGGGATACAGCACGGACACGGGCAGCGGGTCGGGCCGCAAGTCGCGCAGCACTTCCACCAGTTCGCCGGCCGCCAGCGCCCGCTCCAGGTGATAGCGGGGCGCCTGGATCAAGCCCATGCCCGCGCGGCAGCAGGCGTGATACGCGTCCGCATTGTTGACGGACACCGTGCCCCCCAAGGCCACGCTGTGGCGCTGTCCCGCCACCTTGAAATCGAAGGGCCAGACCTTGCCCGTCCGGGCGGAAAAAAAATTGACGGCGCGGTGGCCGTCCAGTTGCGCCAGATGCTCCGGCGTGCCGTGCGCGGCCAGGTAGGCGGGGCTGGCGCACGTCACCTGCTCGAGCAGCGCCACGCGACGCGCCACCATGGACGAGTCGCCCAGTTCACCCACGCGCAGCACGCAATCGACGCCTTCGCGCACCAGGTCGACGAGGCGGTCGCCCATGCCGATTTCCAGTTCGATCAGCGGATAGCGGGCGCAAAACCGGTCCAGCACGGGCATCACGAAATGCATGGCCAGGGTGGCGTGCAAGTCGACGCGCAGCTTGCCGGCCGGCTGCTGCGCCGCCGAGGAAAACACGGCTTCCGTTTCTTCCAGGTCCGCCAGCAGACGCACGCAGCGCTGATAATACGCGTCGCCATCGGGCGTGGGGGTCACTTGCCGCGTGGTCCGCTGCAGCAGGCGCACGCGCAGGCGCGCTTCGAGTTGCTTGATGGCATGCGTGACGGTGGCCTTCGGGTAGCCGAGATCATGCGCCGCCTGCGTGAAACTGCGCAGTTCGACGATGCGCGTAAAAATGCGCATCGCATCAAATCGGTCCATGCCCCCTCCATTGTTATTCATTTCTGCACAGTATAGCGATTCGAGCACGATTTTTTCATCCGCACCATAGCGCCGGCACAAGTTGCTCCCGGCGCAAGCGCCACTTGCGCCGATGTCACTGGATTGCCGCCTGCCCCCGCAGCATAATATTCGCATCTCACACGACACAGATGAGAATAGTAATGATTATCATTTGCGATATAATGCAGGATCACGCTTAAGCGCACGCTCAGGCGACCACAAAAAGGAATGGGAGACATGGATATATTGAGGGAACTGCGTGAATCGGGCTTGAAAGTGACCATCCCCCGCTTGCGGATTCTGCAGCTGTTTCAAGAAGGCACGATCAAGCACCTGAGCGCGGACGATGTCTACAAACTCTTGCTGGCTGAAAAGATCGACGTGGGCCTGGCCACCATCTACCGCGTGCTGATGCAGTTTGCCGAAGCGGGCATCCTGTTTCGCCGGCATTTCGAATCGGGCCACGCCGTCTTCGAATTGAACGAAGGCCAGCACCACGACCACCTGGTCTGCACGGGCTGCGGCAAGGTCGATGAATTCGTCGACGAAGGCATCGAACTGCGCCAGAACGAGATCGCCGCCGAACGGGGCTTCGTGCTGCACGAACACGCGCTGTCGCTGTACGGCACCTGCGCCGAGTGCACGGCCAAGAAGATCCCGCCGCGCCGGGCCTGAGCGCGCCGGGGCGGCGCGGCGTTCCGCCCTGCCCCGTCTTGCGCTACACTGCGCCCGCCCATGCTCAAGAAAGGACAGCCATGTACATCGGAGAAATCGCCCGCCTGGCGGGCACCTCGCCCAAGGCCTTGCGCCACTATGAAACCCTGGGCTTGCTGGGCGACGTGCGCCGCTCCGGCGCCTACCGCGTCTATACGCAGCAGGACCTGGCGCAAGTCAGGCTGATACGCCAGGCGCAGACCCTGGGCTTCCGCCTGGCCGAACTGCTGCCCATCCTGGCCGGCGACGATACCGACTGGGCCGCCCTGTCGCGGCACATCGCCGCCAAGCGCGCGCAGGTGCAGCAGGATATCGCCCGCCTGCGCCAGCTCGACGCGGAACTGGCCGGCATCGACACGGAAATCCGCGACTGCCTGGCGCGCCAGCAGCCGCAGGCAGCGTGAAACGACGCGCTTGACTCTGCCCCCAGGGGCAGGCTTTAGCATGCAAGCTCTTCTTTAATGGAAAGCCTGCATCATGAGCAAGACGACACCCAAGCGCATTCTCATCCTCCTCGGCCACCCGTCCAACGACAGTTTCTGCGCCGCCCTCGCCGAGGCCTATGCCGGATCGGCGCGCGCGCAGGGCCACGCGGTGCGCGAACTGCGCCTGGGCCAGCTGGACTTCGATCCCGTCCTGCATGAAGGCTACCGCCAGGTGCAGCCGCTGGAGCCGGACCTGCTGGCCGCGCAGGAAGCCATCCGCTGGGCCGAACACCTGGTGTTTGCCTACCCGATCTGGTGGGGCGGCGCGCCGGCCCTGCTGAAAGGCTTTGTCGACCGCGTCTTCCTGCCCGGCTACGCCTTCAAGTACCGCCCCGGCAAGGCCTTCCCGGCGCAGCTGCTGAAGGGCCGCACGGCGCAGCTGCTGGTGGCGATGGACACGCCGCCGTGGTATTTCCGCTGGATCTACCACATGCCCGGCATCCACCAGCTGCGCAAGACGACGCTGGAATTTTGCGGCGTCAAGCCCGTCAGGGTGGCCAGTTTCGGCCCCCTCATCGATTCCACGGAAGCACAAAGACAGCGCTGGCTGGCACAGGCGCAGAGGCTGGCCCGGCGCCCGTGAGGTGCTTGCCATGCAGCCATCTTGCATACGGTTTTGACAAGCTGGTAATCAAGCCGTCATATTCGGCAGCTACCATGATGATATTGCCTGTTTGTCAGTCGCCTTGCCGCCGCGACAACAAGGGTCCGATCGTCATGTAAAGGTAGCCGCTGTGGAGTTCAACGCTTCTCGATTGCATCTTCCCCGTTATCGCACGTCCGTGGCGCTTGACCTGTGCATTCCCACGGAATCGGTGCAGGCCGACGCCAGCAATTTCGCCGTGCTGGAACTGTTCACGGAACGGCGCGACATGATGAGCCTGCCCGTCACGGAACAGCAGCGCCCCATCGGCTTGATCAGCCGCAACATCTTCATGTCGCAGATGTCCAAGCCCTTCTATCACGAGGTGTACGGCAAGAAGAGCTGCATCGCCTTCATGGACAAGGAACCGCTGATCGTCGACGGCGCCATGAGCATCGAAGACCTCACCTTCCGCGCCGTGGAAGCGGGCGAAAAGGCGCTGGCCGACGGCTTCATCATCACCGAGGACGGCGCGCTGGCCGGCGTGGGTTTCGGCTTGCAGCTGATGAACGTGGTGGCCACCATGCAGGCGGAAAAGAACCGGCAGATCATGCACAGCATCGATTACGCCAGCGTGATCCAGCGCGCGCTGCTGCGCACCTCGGATGCGGAACTGCGCGCCACCCTGCCCGACGCGCACCTGGAATGGCAGCCGCGCGACGTGGTCGGCGGCGACTTCTATTTTTTCGAACGCTACGAAGGCGGCTGGTTCGCCGCCATCGCCGACTGCACGGGCCACGGCGTGCCGGGCGCCTTCATGACCCTGATCGCCTCGTCGGCCCTGAGCCAGGCCCTGCGCGAACTGGGGCCGCGCGACCCGGCCGCCCTGATCGGCGCCGTCAGCCGCGCCATCAAGACCCTGCTGGGCCAGGATGCGGGCAGCGGCGAAGCCACGGGCCACGCCGGCTCGAACGACGGCATGGATTGCGCCTTCCTGTGCCATGACGCGGCCAGCGCCAGCCTGCGCTTCGCGGGCGCGAAACTGGCGCTGCACGTGGTGGCGCCGGGCGCAGACGCCGTGCGCGCCATCGACGGCGCGCGCATGGGCGTGGGCTATGTCGACACGCCGGCCGGCTACTGCTGGCACAACGAGACGCTGGACATTCCCGCCGGCAGCCTGCTGTTCATCACCACCGACGGCTTGCTCGACCAGATCGGCGGCGCGCGCGACATTGCGTACGGCAAGCGGCGCATGCGCGAACAGCTGCTGGCGCAGCGCGACGCACCCGCCAGCGACGTGGCGGCGGCGCTGCTGCAGGACAGCGCCGCCTGGCAAGGCAGGCAGCCGCGCCGCGACGACCTGACCTTTTTCTGTTTCCGCCTGTAGTTTTGACGCCATCGAGCCACCTTATCAACAAGAAACCGGGTCACCGGCTAGCCAGGAGCACGGACGTGCTGTACGAAGAATTCAACGAGTTTTGGGATGTGGCGCGCAAGCGCAACATCATCTTTTTTTACGTGGGCTATTTCTCGCAGCACGTGGTCAGCGCCATTTCCGAAACCATCAAGGCGCGCCTCGATACGGCCGGTGCGGCCGGTCCCACGCGGCGGCGCATCTTTTCCTCGTTCATCGAGATGTCGCAGAACATCATGCACTATTCGGCGGACAGCCTGACGCCCGATGCGCAGCTGGACCAGCAGATGCGACGCGGCTCGTTCTGCATCGGCACGCGCGGCGACAGCTTTTTCCTGCTGTGCGCCAACCCCGTCTCGACGGACAACGTGGCGCAGATCCGCGCCCGCCTGGAACCGCTGCACACCATGACGATGGAGGAAATCCGTCTCGCCTACAAGAAGGCCCTGCGCGAGGAAACGCCGGCCGACAGCAAGGGCGCGGGCCTGGGCTTCCTCACCATGGCGCGCGACGCCAGCGAGCCGCTGGAATTCGAATTCGTCCAGGATCCCCAGGAGCCGGGGCACACCATCTTCTGCATCAAAGCCATCATTTGAAAGAGCCGACTCAGGAAAGCATATGCAATTACCGTCACCACTGTTCATCGCCGCGACCCCGAGTTCGCCCGAAATCGACTTCCGTTTCGAGCAGCACACCCTGTCGATCAAGGGAGAGTCGTATCCGGAAAACGCGGCCGCCTTCTACGGCCCGCTGATCGCCGCCGTACGCGCCTACCTGGAAGGCTGCCGCGAGAGCGCCATCACCGTCAACGTCTCGCTGGCCTACTTCAACAGCTCCAGCACGAAGATGCTGTTTACCCTGTTCGACACCCTGAACCAGGCGGCCATGGACGGCAACCAGGTGCGCCTGAACTGGTATCACGACGAGGACGATGACACCATCCTGGAATTCGGCCAGGAGCTGCAGCAGGATTTCACGGCGCTCGATTTCCGCGACCATCCCGTGCAGGGCAGCTAGAGCATGCGCGCCGCCATCTCCGAGGCCGAACTGGAGCCCGACCTGTTCACCGTGGAAGCGGCCGCGCTGGCCGCCGCGCGCCGCATGCACGCCGACGGCCATGCCAGCGGCGAGGCGCAGCGCCGCGTGCTCGGTGAACTGATCAATCACTACGAGCGGCTGATGCGCGAGACGCGGCGCCTGATCGGCCGCAGCGACCGCGCCGAGCGCGACATGCATTTGCTGAACCGGCAATTGCAGACCCTGGCCGGCCAGCTCGAATACCGCGCCACGCACGACCCGCTGACGGGCGCCCTGAACCGCGGCGCCGTGATCGACCACGCCTCGCGCTGCCTGGCGCAGGGCGACATGGCCCTGATCGTGCTCGACATCGACCTGTTCAAGCAGGTCAACGACGACTTCGGCCACCCGGCCGGCGACGGCGTGATCCAGGCCGTGGTCGACTGCCTGAAGGAGCTGCTGGGACAGGAGACGGCCATCGGCCGCGTGGGCGGCGAAGAATTTTCCGTGGTCTGGCCCACGTCCTCGCGCGACGACGCGGCCGCCATCGCGCAGCGCATCTGCGACACCGTCGGCCGCCAGCGCCATGCGGCGCCCATCACGCGCGCCATCACCGTCAGCGTGGGCCTGAGCTGGAACCGCGCCGGCACGGCATTCGAGACGGCCTACAGCCATGCCGACCAGGCCCTGTACCAGGCCAAGCGCGAAGGGCGCAACTGCGTGCGCCAGTGGCTGGAGAGCTGAGCCTGCGCCCCGGATCAGCGCAGCTGTTCGCGCGCCATGCTGCCGTCGCGGCGCATGGCGGCAGCGGCGCGCTGCATGGCCGCCACCTGCGCCTCGGGCAACCGCTTGTTGCAGGCCAGGTAGGTCTGCACGCGGTTGAAGGTCAGCAGCGGCACCACCTTGCCCTCCCACTGCTTGCCGGCAAACGGCTTGCTGCCCACCGCCATGCCCACGGCCCACAGGTCGATGCGCCCGAGCAGCAGCTTTTGCGGATTGAGCCATTCCTGCGTCACGGGCGCCACGCTCAGGCCCCGCTGGCGCAGGTAGTCGTCGCGCGCGTCGCCCAGCACCGTACCGATCACCAGTCCGCGCGCATCGTCGAGCGTGCGCAGCGCCAGGTGCCGTTCGGCCAGGCCGTACAGCACCCATTCCGCTTCGTTCAGCGGGCCGACCCAGCGAAACTGCGCTTCGCGCTCCTGCGTGCGCGTGGTGGAAAAGATGCAGGTGTCCGCTTCGCGCAGCGCCTGCGCATACGCGCGCTTCCACGGCAGCAGTTCGATACCGTAGGACAGGCCGGCGCGCGCCATGATCTCGCGCACCTTGAGCGTTTCACGTCCCACGACGACATTACCTTCCATCATGCTCGATGGCGGCAAGTGCTCGCCGACGACGCGCACGTCCGCCGCCGCGGCCAGCGCCGGCATCAGTGCCACCGCTGCCAGCAGCCGTGCCATGCTTGCTTGTTTCATGCTTGCTTTCATCTGCTACGGAGGATTCAAGCCGATGTTACCATCGGCCCGCGCCGGCATCGCCGCATATTGCCAATTAAGCCATTTATTTTCCACAACGTGGCAACAGGCCAACGCCGGAACGCTCTGCATGCGGGGGAAAGGAAAAAAGAGCAAGTGGCGGAAAACAGTAGGAGTCGAACCTACGGGAGAACGTCTGACGCCCTCCACCGGGTTTGAAGCCCGGCCACATCACCGGATGAGTGTGCTTTCCGCGGTGCCTGAGCTAGCTGCTGGGCAAGACTGCAGTATAGGACCACAGCGCCTGCGGGCGTAATAGATGCCCATTGCCAACACGGCGAGTATAACCGACGCGGTCGAAGAACTCCAGAACCTGGATCGCCCGCTTGCGGCCCAGGCCGCTGGCATCGCGGAAGGTGGCCGCCCCGACGGCGCCGCTGCCGGCAGGCAAGCCGCCATCGTCTTCGGCCCTTTGCGCCAGTTCCCGCACCAGCTGCGCCAGCTCGGCCAGCGCCGCCTGGTGATAAAACAGGTCGTGCACCACCTGGCTGATCTGGCCTGCCTTGGCCAGTTTGCGCAGCAGCCGGCGCGTTTCGTCCTCGGCCAGGCCGAAGTGGCGCGCCAGGTCGCGCGTCCACGGCGGATCGAAGCGCCCTTGCGCCAGGGCTGCCAGCAAGGGCTCGGCCATGGCCTGCTCCTGCGGCGTCAGTTCCACGCTGTGGGTGGGCAGGTGCAGGCTGGCGCCGCGCGCCTGCACCTTGTCCTGCGCCAGCAAGCCTTCGACCAGGTGGCTCCACAAGGCGTCTTCCATCTCCGCGTCGACGATGCGCTTCAGGCGCCACAGCTCCGGCCCCGCTTCGTCCGGCGCGCGCGCGTGGAACTGGGCCAGCGCGGCCAGCATCCGCTCTTCCAGCACGGCCCGCGCCGCCGGTGCCAGCAGCAAGGCGTCGCCGGCGCGCAAACCGATGCGTTGCGTGTCGGGCGGCAGTGCGATGGCAGCGGCCGGCAGCAGCGACAAGCGCACGAGCAGCGACTCGCGCAGGCCCAGCGGGCTTTGCGCCAGCAGGGCCGCATAATCGGCGTGCGCGACGAACGCCGCCAGCGCGTCCAGCCAGGCCAGGCGCGCCGGGCTGCGCCGCTTGCGCGCGGGACCGAACGGATCGAGCACCATGCCGCCGCCCACCGTCTGCGTGGCTTGCGCATTGCGCACGACGAAGCGGTCGCCCGGCACGCCGTGCATGGGCGCATCGAACACCAGCTGCACCCTGCCCGTCTGCCCTGGCGAGAGCGTCTCGCCATCGAGCATGACGGCGCGCGCCAGCTGGTGCGCCGCGCCCAGGTGCACGTGCAGCGGCGACCAGGCTTTCAATTGCACGCCCGCGTCGGGCAGCAGGGTCAGTTCCACGTCGAGGCGCTCGGAACACTGCGCCAGTTCCGGCGCGACGATCCAGTTGCCCCGCTCGATGCGTTCGCGGTCGATGCCGGCCAGGTTCAGCGCCAGGCGCTGGCCCGCCATGCCCGTCTCGGCCGCGCGGTTCTGCGCATGGATGCTGCGCACGCGCGCTTGCGCGCCGCCGGGCGCCAGCTGCAAGGTGGCGCCCACCGTGGCCATGCCGGCCAGCGCCGTGCCGGTGACGATGGTGCCCTGCCCCGACAAGGTGAATACGCGGTCCACGCCCAGGCGGAACAGGCGCCGCTCGTCGCGCCGCGGCAGGCGGCGCGCCACCTGCGTCAAATGCGCCAGCAGGGCCGCCACGCCGGGATCGTTATCCTGGCTGGCGGCCGTGGGGAAGATGGGACTGCCCGCCAGCGGCGTGCCGGCCAGCAGCGCCTCGATATCGGCTTCCACCTGCGCCACGCGGGCGCCATCGGCGCGGTCGACCTTGGTCAGCGCCACGGCGCCCCGCGCCACGCCCAGCAGCTGCAAGATCGCCAGGTGCTCCTGCGTCTGCGGCATGATGCCGTCGTCGGCAGCCACCACCAGCAGGGCGAAGTCGATGCCCGTCACGCCGGAAGCCATGGTGCGGATGAATTTTTCGTGGCCGGGCACGTCGATCACGCCCAGCACCGTGCCGTCAAGCAGCGGCAGGTAGGCATAGCCCAGTTCTATCGAGATGCCGCGCGCCTGCTCTTCCTTCAGGCGGTCCGTGTGCGCGCCCGTGAGCGCGCGCGTCAAGGTCGTCTTGCCATGGTCGATATGGCCTGCGGTGCCGACGATCATGCGCGCAACTCGCCGAGCTGCGCGAGGAAGGCCGCCTCGTGCGCCGCTTCCAGGCAGCGCAGGTCCAGCCACAGGGTGTCCTGGCCGATGCGCCCGATCACGGGGCACGGCAGGGCGCGCAGCCGCTGTTCCAGCGCGCCCAGCGGATTGCTCAGTCGTGCGCCCGGCGCGCTGCGGATGGCCAGGCCAAAGCTGGGCAGCTGGTCGACGGGCAAGGCGCCGCTGCCGATCTGGCTGCGCATCGCTTCGGCCGTCACCACGTAGGAGGCGCCCAGCGCGCCCTGCAGCAGCGGCAGCAGGATCTCCGCCTGCGCGCGCATGGCGGCGGCGGGACGCGTCAGCAGGCGCAAGGTGGTCAGCCGCTCGGCCAGCAAGTCCGGCGCGCGGTACAGCCGCAGCACGGGCTCCAGGGCGGCCAGGGTCAGCTTGCCCACGCGCAGCGCGCGTTTCAGGGGATTGCGCTTGATCTTTGCGATCAGGTCGGCGCGCCCGACGATGACGCCGCATTGCGGGCCGCCCAGCAGCTTGTCGCCGCTGAACGTCACCAGGTCGGCGCCCGCTTCGATGGTTTCGCGCACCGTCGTTTCATGCGGCAGACCGTATTGCGCCAGGTCGACCAGGGTGCCGCTGCCCAGGTCCACGGCCGTGGGCACGCCGTGTTGCGCCGCCAGCGGCACCAGTTCGTCCAGCTCCACGCTTTTCGTGAAGCCGGTGATCGCGTAATTGCTGCAATGGACCTTCATCAGCAAGGCCGTGCGTTCATTGACGCCGTTCGCATAATCGGCCAGGTGCGTGCGGTTGGTGCTGCCCACTTCGCGCAGCACGGCGCCGGCGCGCGTCATCACGTCGGGGATGCGGAAGGCGCCGCCGATTTCCACCAGTTCGCCGCGCGAGACGATCACTTCCCTTTCCTGCGCCAGGGTATTGAGCATCAGCAGCACGGCGGCCGCGTTGTTGTTGACGATGGTGGCCGCTTCGGCCCCCGTCAGTTCGCGCAGCAGCTCCTCGACCAGGTCGTCGCGGTCGCCCCGCTTGCCCGTCTCCAGGTCGAATTCCAGGTTCATCGGCCATTGCAGCGCTTCCACCACGGCTTGCACGGCGGCGTCGGGCAGCAGCGCCCGGCCCAGGTTCGTGTGCAGCACGGTGCCCGTCAGGTTGAAGACGGCGCGCAGCGGCGAGCGCGACTGCGCCTGCAGGCGTTCGTCCATCTGCGCGGCGATGGCGGCAATCGATGCGCCCTCCTCGCACACTGCACCCGCCAGCATGGCCGTGCGCAGTTCGGCCAGCACGGCGCGCGCGCAGGCCAGCGTCTGCACGCGGCCATGCCGGACGATCAAATCAAGGCAAACCGCGTCGCCCAGGATGCGGTCCACCGACGGCAGGCGCACGGTTTGCCCGGCCGTCATGCTGGCTGGCCCTCGCTGCTTTCGCTCTTCCCCAGCCACAGCAGCGGATTGCCGCTGGCGCGCTGGTAGCCCGCCTCGCCCACCAGCAGGTCGAGCATCAGGCTGGCCAGGTCGTCGGCCAGCGGCTCGACGTTGTAATCGTGCTCCTGGTTGAAGACCTTGCGGTAGGTATGGCAGTCGTCGCAGGTTTCCGCGCGCGCCACCTTCTTCGGATCGTTCGCCTTGTTCGGCAATTTGTCGTCCTTCGCCGTCACGGGGTCGAACGGTGCCGCGTCGGCCGCATCCAGGCCCTGGTAGGCGATCTTGCCATTCTGTTCGCACGTCGAGCACTTCACGCGCACCATATGCCATTCGCTTTCGCAGATGCCGCAGTGCAGATAGCGGTAACCCTGCGACCCGCCGCCGATGCGGATCACGCTGGCGACGGGGTGCGAGCCGCAGACGGGGCACAGGGTGCCCGTTTCCAGGTCCGGCACGCGCGTGGCGCGCAGCTGGCTGGCCGACGTCGACCACAGCACTTGCAGGGCGGCGGCGACGAACGGCGCATGCATGGGATTGAGGTTGTCGCCGTTCTCGTCGAGCACGGCATCGGCGCAGGCATCGAGCGCCGTGTCATCGAGCGCGCGCAGCTGCGCCAGCACCTGGTGCAGGCCGCCGGACAGGGCCGGCTGGCGGGCTGCCGTGGCGGCCAGTTCATCGAGCAGGCTGGCGAAAATAGCGCGCCACACGGGTGGCCGGGCGCCGTTGACGGGCAGCACGGGCATGCGGTGGGCCATGGCGCGGCGCAGCACTTCGGCGTCGGCCACGGGCACGGCGCCGGGCGCCAGTCTGGCGACGACTGCGGCCTGCGCATCGGCCAGCGCGGCCATCAGCACCAGGTAGCCCTGCATGCCCGCATCGACGGGGATGCCCTTGATCTTGCCCTGCGCCAGTTCGCGCAAGCGCAAGGCGCGCGCCGTAAACAGGCTGTCAGGCTGCGGCAGCAGCAGGCGCGGAATCGCGTTATGGTCCAGGCCTTCGATTTCGCCTGGCTGGAGTATGCGTTGTACCAATGGAGTTTTCCCATCAAAAAAGGCCGAGTACATTCGGCGAGCCCATCCGACGGATGCGGCTGTGTTTCGAAACTATTTTAATCGATAAAGAGAAAGGGGCCGATCCTGTGGGAGCGGCCCCGGCTCTTGCAGCGGGTGTGACTGGCAGCAGCTTAATCCTTGCTGTTGCGCATCTCCGCCTCAAACCACTTCGGATGGTGCTTGCGCGCCCAGCCGTAGGTGACGGTGCCGCGCACCATGGCGCCGATCGAGCCCTTGACCCACAGGGCCGCGTAGATGTGCACGATGATGGCGCAGATGATGCCGAACGCGCACACGGCATGCAGCAAGGCGGCCGCGCGGATGACGGGGATCGGGAAATAGAACGCGAAATACGCGCGCCAGATCACGATGCCCGACAACAGCAGGCCGCACATGCATGCCAGCAAGGCGAAGAACAGCATCTTCTGGCCCGCATTGTACTTGCCGATCTTCGGCAGCTTTTCTTCGCGGTTGTTGAGCACGTCATCCATCTGTTTCAGCCACTGCTTGTCGCCGTCCTCGAACTTGTTGTGGTGCCAGAAGCGCACCACCAGGATTGCGAACGAGACGAACATCACCAGGCCGGCAAACGGATGCAGGATGCGCGTCCATTGCCCGCCGCCGAACAGGTTGGCCAGCCACGCCATCGACGGATGGAACATGGCCAGGCCGGACAGGGCCAGCATGACGAAGGTAATGGCGGTGACCCAGTGATTCGTGCGCTCGTTGGGGTTGTAGCGCTGGATCAGCGGATTGCCATCCTTGTCGTACAGCTTGCCATTGTGCAGTTCACTGTGCTGTTCATGATGATTCATGCTGCCCCTCCTTGATGCGCTTGGCCTCGTCCAGGGCTTCGCGCTCTTCATCCTTGCTCACGTCGTTCGGACCGACGCGCGTGTAGTGGAACAGGCCCGCCAGCGCCGTGGCCGCCATGCCGGCCACGGCCAGCGGCTTGGCCCAGCCCTTCCAGAAGCCCACCATCAGACTGATGCTCGGCTTGTCAGGCAGGTTGGAATACAGGCGCGGCTTGTCGGCATGGTGCAGCACGTACATCACGTGCGTGCCGCCCACGCCCAGCGGGTCATACAGGCCCGCATTCTCGAAACCGCGCGACTTCAGGTCGACGATGCGCTCTTCCGCATGCACCTTCATGTCTTCCTTGGTGCCGAAGACGATGGCGCCCGTCGGACACGTCTTCACGCAGGCCGGTTCCTGGCCCACGGCCACGCGGTCCGAGCACAAGGTGCACTTGTAGGCGCGGTCGTCCTTCTTCGAGATGCGGGGCACGTCGAAAGGACAGCCGGCCACGCAGTAGCCGCAGCCGATGCAGTTTTCCTGGTGGAAATCGACGATGCCGTTCGTGTATTGCACGATGGCGCCCGGCGCCGGGCAGGCTTTCAGGCAGCCCGGGTCCTCGCAGTGCATGCAGCCATCCTTGCGGATCAGCCACTCGAGGTTGCCGTCGTTGCTTTCGTGTTCGGCAAAACGCATCACCGTCCACGATTGCGGCGTCAGGTCCGTCGGATTGTCGTAGGTGCCATGGTTTTCGCCGACCTCGTCACGCAGGTCGTTCCATTCCATGCACGCCGTCTGGCAAGCCTTGCAGCCGATGCATTTCGACACGTCGATCAGCTTGGCCACGGTGCCCGTCACCGGGCTACGCGCTTGCGGCGGCGTCACCGTGGTGGCGGACAGGCGCCGGATATCTAAGGATTGCAGTGCCATTATCGATCTCCCATCATGCTTTTTCCACCTTCACGAGGAAGGACTTGAATTCCGGTGTCTGCGAATTCGCATCCCCCACGCCCGGTGTCAGGGAGTTGATCAGATACCCCGGCTTGGCCACCCCCGTGAAGCCCCAGTGCAGCGGCAGGCCCACGGTATGCACCGGTTTGCCTTCGATCTTCAAGGCCTTGATGCGCTTGGTGACGACGGCCTTGGCGATGATGTGGCCCCGCTTGGAACTGACCCGCACCTTGCCGCCGGCAACGACGCCGATGCTGGCCGCCAGCTCTTCGCCGATTTCAACGAATTGCTCCGGCTGGATGATGGCATTCAGGCGCGCATGCTTGGTCCAGTAATGGAAATGCTCGGTCAAGCGATAGCTGGTGGCCACATGCGGATATTCCTCATGCGTGCCGAACAGCTTGCGGTCATCGGCAAACACGCGCGCGCCCGGATTGCTGGTCGCCTGCGGGTTTTTCGGATGCATGGGGTTGTAGCCGAGCGGATTTTCAAACGGCTCGTAATGCTCGGGGAACGGCCCTTCGGCCATGGCGCCGCGCGCAAAGAAGCGCGCCACGCCCTCGCCCAGCATGATGAACGGCCCCATGCCGTTTTCCGGCGGTTCGTCGACCTTGAAGTCGGGAATGTCGGCGCCCGTCCAGTTCGTGCCATTCCACTCGATCAGCTTGCGGGTGGGGTCGAAAGGCTTGCCCTTCAAGTCGCACGAGGCACGGTTGTACAGCACGCGGCGGTTGGCCGGCCATGCCCAGGCCCAGCCCAGAGTCTGGCCGATACCCGTCGGGTCGCTGTTGTCGCGGCGCCCCATCTGGTTGCCTGCCTGCGTCCAGCTGCCGGCAAAGATCCAGCAACCGCTGGTGGTCGTGCCGTCGTCGCGCAATTGCGCAAACGACGCCAGCTGTTCACCCTTCTTGACCAGCAGCTTGGTCGGATCCTTCGGATCGTACAAGTCGGCCAGCGCCTTGCCGTTGAATTCACGGGCGATCTCTTCCGGCTGCGGATTATGCGGCTGCGCATAATTCCACGTCAGGTTGACGATCGGATCGGGGAACTTGCCGCCCTCTTTCTGGTACATGGTGCGCATGCGCAGGAACAGGCCCGACATGATCTCCAGGTCGCTGCGCGCCTGGCCCGGCGGTTCGGCCGCCTGCCAGTGCCACTGCAGCACGCGCGAGGAACTGACCAGCGAACCGCGTTCTTCCGCGAAGCAGCTGGTCGGCAGGCGGAACACTTCCGTCATGATCTTGGTGGGATCGACTTCGTGGAACTCGCCGTGCGGCCGCCAGAATTCGCCCGTTTCCACGGCCAGCGGGTCCATGATGACGAGGAACTTCAGCTTAGCCAGCGCTTCCGTGACCTTCTGCTTGTTCGGCGCGGACGCGATGACGTTGAAGCCCTGGCAGATATAGCCCGTCATCTTGCCTTGGTGCATGTTCTCGATGGCTTGCATCAAGTCATACGGCTTGTCCAGCTTGGGCAGGTAATCGAACGCGTAGTTGTTCTCGGCCGTGGCGAAATCACCCCACCACGTCTTCATGAAACTGACGTGGAACTTGCGGTAATTGCTCCAGTAGCTGAGCTGGTTCGGCCGCAGCGGCTTGGTGGCGCGCGCGGCGATGTAGGCGTCGAAGTCCTGCTCGCCCTCGTTCGGCAGGGTCATATAGCCCGGCAACAAGTTCGACATCAGGCCCAGGTCGGTCAAGCCCTGGATGTTCGAGTGGCCGCGCAAGGCGTTCATGCCGCCGCCGGCGATACCCATATTACCCAGCAAGAGCTGCACCATGGCGCCCGTGCGGATGGTCTGCGCGCCCGTCGAGTGGTGCGTCCAGCCCAGCGCGTACAGGATGGTACCGGCGCGTCCCGGCACGGCCGTCGAGGCCAACGCCTCCGCCACCTTGTGGAACTTGTCGGCCGACACGCCGCACGTGCGCTCGACCATCTCGGTCGTGTAGCGCGCGTAGTGCTTCTTCATCATCTGGTAGACGCAGCGCGGGTGTTCCATGGTCGGGTCGACCTTGGCATAGCCATCTTCGCCGATCTCGTAATCCCAGGTGCTCTTGTTGGTGTACTTGCCTTTTTCCTTGTCGAAACCCGAGAACAGGCCGTCTTCGAACGCATAGTCTTCGCGCACGATGAAGGGCATGTCCGTGTAGTTGCGCACGTACTCATGCTGGATCTTGTCGTTCGTCAGCAGATAATTGATGATCGCGCCGAGGAAGACGATGTCCGTGCCGGTACGCGTGGCGCAGTAGTAATCTGCCACGGATGCGGTACGGGTAAAGCGCGGATCGACAACGATCAGCTTGGCCTTGTTATGCGCCTTCGCTTCCGTTACCCATTTGAATCCGCAAGGATGTGCTTCTGCTGCATTGCCGCCCATGACCAGAATCACATCGGCATTCTTGATATCGACCCAATGATTCGTCATCGCGCCACGGCCAAACGTCGGGGCAAGACCTGCCACCGTCGGTCCGTGTCATACACGCGCCTGATTATCAAAGGTCAGCATCCCCATGCTGCGCACTGTCTTGTGGGTCAGATACCCCACCTCGTTGCTGCCGGCGGACGCGGCCAGCATGCCGGTGGAGAGCCAGCGGTTGACGGTCTTGCCGTCGGCATTCTTTTCGATCAGGTTGGCATCGCGGTCATCCTTCATCAGGCGCGCGATCTTGTCGAGCGCCACATCCCAGGAGATCGGTTGCCATTCCGTGCCGCCCGGTGCGCGGTACTCGGGCACTTTCAGGCGGTTCGGGCTGTGAATGAAGTCGACCAGACTGGCGCCCTTCGGGCACAGGGTGCCGCGGTTCACCGGGTGATCGGCATCGCCTTCCACGTGGATGATGCTGGAGACGGCGTTTTTCGCGCCATCGCCCAGTCCATACAGCAGAACGCCGCATCCTACCGAACAGTAGGGACAGGTATTGCGTGTCTCGGTCGTGCGAGACAGCTTGTATTGCCGCACTTCCGCCATCGCCTGGCCCGGTGCGAAACCGAGCAGGGCGAGGCTGGAACCAGCAATGGTCGCGCCAGTAACCCGAAGGAACTGGCGCCTGGACATCTGAACCATATTCAGGCCTCTATGATGTGAGTAAATAAAAAGTCATACGGCGTCGTGGTGGTGTCATATCACCAAGATATAAGCACCATGCCTGTGCCGTATGACAGCATTTTACCCCTCAAACTCCGACAAGGCTTAGTCCGCTGGAAAAAATTGCCTTTAGTCAACATTAATTTGACGATACCGAACATTCCCTCTAAACAATGCCAGCCTGCCCGCACGCTTGCACATCGCTACCCACCGATGAAAAAAAACCCGCTCGCGAGCGGGTTTTTGCTGTCTGCCCGAAGACCGGACTCGAATTACAGGCTGTAGCGCAAGGTCAGCGCCACGTTGCGCGGCGCACCCGGCAAACTCAGGTTCGGGCTGGAACCGTGGCCCGAGACGATGTAGCGCGTGTCGCCGATATTGTTGACGTTCAGCTGCACTTCATAGCGGCCCGTGCGGTAAGCGGCCATGGCGTCGGCCGTCACGTAGCCCGGCAGCACCACCGTGTTGCCCGGATTGGCGAAACGGCTGCCGACGGCGTTCGCGCCGCCGCCCACCGTGAAGCCGTGACCCAGGTCCTTCGTCAGCCACAGATTGGCCGTATTGCGCGAGGTCAGGGTGGCGCGCTTGCCCTTGACGGCGACGGCACTGGCCGTCGTCGTGCCCGGCACGTTGACGCTCTTGTCGACGGCGATGGAGTCGGTGATGGTGGCGTCCAGCCAGGCGTAGCCGGCCATCATTTTCCAGCCGTCGTGCAAGTCGGCATTGAAAGTCAGTTCCAGGCCGTCCGTGCGCTGCGTGCCCACGGGCACGATGCGGTTCGTGACCGGGTCGCTGGTCTTGATGTTGTCGCGCTCCAGGCGGAACAGCGACACGGTGGCGTTGGCGCGGCCGCCCCACAGGTCATACTTGGCGCCCACTTCCGTGTTGCGCGTGGTTTCCGGCGCCAGGTCCGCATTGTTGGCGGCCAGGGCGAAGTTCTCGCCGCTGGGCTGGAACGAACGGCTCCACGACGCGTAGTACGATTGCGCCGCGCCCGGTTGCCAGACGAGGCCGGCGCGGGGGCTGTAGGCCGAATCCGTGCGCGACAGGTCTGCCGTCGTCACGCCCGCCGCATTGCCCAGGCGCGACTGCTGCTTGTAGCGGTCGTAGCGCAAGCCGGCCAGCGCCTTCCACTCCTCGCTGAAACTGATGGCATCCTGCACGTAGGCGGCGGCCGTGTCGTAGGTACCGAACGTATCGCTGCGCGCGCCCAGCTTGCTGCGGTCGACGATGGGCAGCACGGGGTTGAAGATCGAGACATTCGTCGCCACCACGGTCGAAGCCCAGCTGCTGGCATCCTTGTTCTGCTTGCCGAACTCGGCGCCGTACAGCACTTCGTGGCGCATGGAACCCGTGAGCAGCTTTTGCGTCAGTTCCGTCTGGTTGAACCAGCCGCTCTCGTCGCGGTTCAGCTTGGCGTGGCCAAAGTTCATCGTGCCTTTGACTTCGTTGACGTTGCCGGAAATATTCGTGTTGTTGCGGTCCAGGTGGTAATCGTAATAACGGAAGGCATTGCGCAGCGACAAGGTATCGCTGAACTTGTGCGTCAGGGTGGCGGCCGTGGAAACCACGCGCGACTGGCTGAAATCGGCATCGCGGGCATTGGCGGCGCCGTAATACGTGCCCGCATCGACGGCCACGGGGCGGCCCTGGTAGGACGGGATGCCGAAGTCCGTCAAACGGCGGTCTTCCAGGTATTCGCCCTGCAGCAGCAGTTTCGTCGCGCTCGACAGGCGGATCGCCGCCGATGGCGCCAGCGCCGTGCGGTTGATGAATTGCTGGTCGCGGTAGCTGTCCGACAATTCGCGCGCGCCCGTGAAACGCCAGTCCACCGTCTCGCCCACGCGGCCCACGTCGACTTCGCCGCGGCGGCCAGCCGTGCTCGTCAAGCTCAGCGCCACGTCCGTGATATCCACGCCCGGCTTCTTGGTGATGCGGTTGACCAGGCCGCCCGAGGAACCGCGGCCGTACAGCACGGCGGCCGGTCCCTTGATCACTTCCAGGCGCTCCACGTTCGACAGGTCGCGGAAATACAGGGCGTCATCGCGGAAGCCGTCAACGAACTGGTCGCCGATGGCCGTGAAGCCGCGGATGAACACCTGGTCGCGCTGGCCGTCGCCCGTGGACAGGCCCACGCCAGGGATGTTTTTCATGATGTCCTGGATCGACATGGCGTGCTGGTCCTTGATGACGGCCGCCGGCACCACGTTGATCGTCTGCGGCACATCGCGCAAGGCCATTTCCGTCTTGGTGCCGCTGGCGGACGTGCCGGCCACATAGCCATCCTTGTCCTTCGATGCCGTCACGGTCACGGCGGGCAAGCTTTCCTGCGCCCAAGCTGCCAATGGCGTGGCGCCAAAGGTCAAGGCGCCCAGTACGGCGATGGTGATCGGTTTGATTCCTGGCTTGCGCGGTTGCTGCATACAATTCCCTGGTCGATGTTTTAATACGAATGATTATCATTAGTATTTTATCAGCCTGTGTGGTGAAAAGTAAGGCGGAATGTAAGTGATAGTACTTATATACACGCAACTTGATGTAAAAAAGCAACAGGAAATCAATATCAAAAAATAATTAAAATTGCCGCCAGAAACTATTTCCGTGCGTCAATGCTATACTTGCGGTTTGCTGGTTAGCGGCACCCCAGGCCGCTGCACCCCTTGCTTTACCTCTACGCCACGCTCAGCGCGGCGCGCCGCACAGCCATCACGCGGCACCGAAGACCCCGATCCCCTGCGCCTTGCGGCGCCTGTCCGCCCCTGCTGGCGGCGGCGATCATGACTATTAAACTGTTAGGAATTACATGAAAAACCTGAACATCGGCAGCCGCCTTGGCGTCGGCTTTGCTGTCGTATTGCTGTTGCTTGCCGCCCTGACCATCACCGCCCTCGTGCGCATGCAAACGGCCAGCGACCTGACCTACCGCCTCATCAATACCAGCATCAAGAACCAGCGCATGGTGGCCGAATGGTCGAAGATCATTGAACTGAACAGCGTGCGCGGCGTGGCCTCGTTCGAGATCGCCGATCCGGTCGTGCGCGCGAAGATCGAGGAAGACTTGAAAGTCGATGCGGAGCGTTCCAGCAAGCTGCAGGACGACATCGTCGCGTCCCTGCTCAACCCGGCCGTGATCGAGCAGTTCAAGGTGGTGCGCAAGGTACGTACCGATTACGTGACGACGCGGGGACGCGCGTTCAAGATGAAGGCGGACGGCGACGTGGCGGGCGCCAAGGAAGTGTTCGACAAGGAAGTGGCGCCCATCACCGTGGCCTACCTGGCCGAAGTGAAGCGCTTTGCCAACATGCAGATCAAGGCGGCCGACGGCGTCGGCGCCAGCATCATCGAAGCCTACAGCAGCACCCGCATCTTCCTGATCACCATGGGCGTGCTGGCCGTGCTGATGGGCATCGGTTTCGCGTGGTGGATCACGCGCTCCATCACGGGCCCCATCCGCGAGGCCGTAAAGGTGGCGGAGACCGTGGCAGCTGGCGACCTGAGCAGCACCATCACGGCGCAAGGCCGCGATGAAACGGGCCAGCTGATGCATGCCCTGAAAACCATGAACGACAGCCTGGTGGGCATCGTGGGCCAGGTGCGCAGCGGCACCGACACCATCGCCACGGCCTCCGCGGAAATCGCCGCCGGCAACCAGGACCTGTCGTCGCGCACGGAACAGCAAGCCAGCTCGCTGGAAGAGACGGCGTCGTCGATGGAAGAGCTGACCAGTACCGTGAAGCAAAACGCGGACAATGCGCGCCAGGCAAATAAACTGGCCGGCGACGCGGCCGGCATCGCCAGCCGCGGCGGCGCCGTGGTGGCCGAAGTGGTGGCCACCATGAGCGAGATCAACACCTCGTCGAAGAAAATCGTCGACATTATCTCGGTCATCGACGGCATCGCCTTCCAGACCAATATCCTGGCCTTGAACGCGGCCGTGGAAGCGGCACGCGCCGGCGAACAGGGCCGCGGCTTCGCCGTGGTGGCAACAGAGGTGCGCAACCTGGCGCAGCGCTCGGCCGCGGCGGCAAAAGAGATCAAGGGCTTGATCGACGACTCCGTGCAAAAGGTCGACGTGGGCACGGACCTGGTCGACAAGGCGGGCAAGACGATGGAAGAAATCGTGCAAAGCATCGGCTTCGTCACGTCCATCATGAGCGAGATCAGCAATGCCAGCGAAGAACAGAGCGCAGGCATCGAGCAAGTCAACCAGGCCATCTCCGAAATGGACCAGGTAACGCAGCAGAATGCAGCCCTGGTGGAAGAAGCCTCGGCAGCAGCCGAAGCGATGCAGGAACAGGCGAGCGAACTGGCGCAGGTGGTCAGCGTCTTCCGCCTGGACGCGAACGCCGTGGCCAGCGACCGTTTCAGCGTGAAAGCGGCGCAGCGCAGCGCGCCCGCAGCGCCGGCAGCCGCGCCGGCCCGCAAGGCTACGGCCCCTGCCCTGCGCCTGCCCGCGACACGCGCCGGCAGCAAGGCGAGCGCACCGGCCGAAGGCGAGTGGGAAGAGTTTTAAAGTGTGGCGGTCAATGCGTGGCAGTGACTGCCACGCATGCCGAACGGCCAGGCATCAGAACAGCCTGGCTTGCGCACCTTCAATGAGTTTCGCCAGCTCGCGCGGCGCGGATTGCCCCAGGAATTCCAGCGCCAGCGCATCGGGGTCAATGGCGGCGTCCGCCGGCAAGCCATGCTCGAAGCCGCCAGCCATGTAGCGGCAGAAGTACGGCGATTCCGCCCGCGTTTCCACATACCAGCAGCCCGCGTGGCCTTGCACGAAGTATTCGCCGATGAAATAGCCAAGCATGGTTTTCACCCACTGCCAGCTTTCGTCGCGGATGACGATGGTGCGCATGGCCGCATCGATGTACGGCAGGTATTCGGCCGCGTTCGTCAACACTTCGTGCGCGGGCTGGATGCCCAGGCGCTCGACAAAATTCACCAGCGAGGCGCCCAGCGCGTCATAGTAGGCGTCGAAACCCGCCTGGCTTTGTTGCAACAATTGTTCTTGTTCGTTCGACAGCATTCACACTCCACAGACATTCAACAATCCCGCCCATCCCGGGGAATTGCGGGGATCAGACCACTGCATATTTTACGCCACGCGCACGTCCACGCCCGCGCGCTGCAGCAGGGCCTGGCTGCGGCCGGACAGATGCATCACCTGCAAATGCTTGCCCGCCCTTGCATAGCGGTCATACAGCGCCTCGATGGCGGCGATGGCCGAGTGATCGGCCAGGTGCAGGTGGCGGCAATCGAGGATGACGCGGGCCGGATCGGCAGCCGGCTGGAACAGTTCCTGGAAATGCGCGGCCGAGGCAAAAAACAGGGTACCGTGCGGCAGGTAGACGCGCACGCCCGGCGTGCCGTCGTCCGTCTCGGCGCGCATGTCGCGCGCATGTTGCCAGGCAAAATTCAAGGCGGCAATGACGATGCCGCACAGCACGGCCATCGCCAGGTCCGTGAACACCGTGATCACCGTCACGGCCACGATCACCAGCGCATCCTGCAGCGGCACCTTGCCCAGCACGCGCAGGGAACCCCAGGCAAACGTCTGCTGCGCCACCACGAACATCACGCCCACGAGGGCGGCCAGGGGAATACGCTCGATCAGCGGCGACACGAACAGGATGAACAATAAAATCATCACGCCCGCCGTCACGCCGGACAGGCGCGAGCGCCCGCCCGAACTCAGGTTGATCATGGTCTGCCCGATCATGGCGCAGCCGCCCATGCCGCCAAACAGGCCCGAGACGACGTTGGCCGCGCCCAGCGCAAGGCATTCGCGGTTCGGCTGGCCCCGCGTTTCCGTCATCTCGTCCGTGAGATTAAAGGTGAGCAAGGTTTCCAGCAGCCCCACCATGGCCATCAGCGCCGCGTACGGGAAGATGATGTGCAAGGTGGCCATGTCCAGCGGCACGGTGGGGAAATGCAGGGACGGCAAGCCGCCCGCGATGTGCGCCAGGTCGCCCAGGGTGCGCGTGGGCAGCTGCAGGAAATGGCTGAGCACGCCCACGCCGAGGATGGCCACCAGCGCGGGCGGCACGGCACGCGTAATGCGCGGCAGCACGTAGACGATGGCCATCGTCAGGGCCACCAGCCCCGCCATCACGAGCAAGGGCGTGCCTTGCAGCCAGGTCTCACCTTGCGGCGTAGCCTGGCGGAAATGCTCCAGCTGGGCCATGGCAATGACGATGGCCAGGCCATTCACAAAGCCCAGCATCACGGGATGGGGCACCATGCGGATCAGTTTTCCCAGGCGCAAGATGCCGAACAGGGCCATCAATATGCCGCTGAGCACCACGGTGGCCAGCAGGTACTGCACGCCATGCCGGGCCACCAGCGCCACGATGACGACGGCCATGGAGCCGGCGGCGCCCGAAATCATGCCGGGACGCCCGCCGAAGATGGCCGTCAACGCACAGATGATGAAGGCGCCATACAGGCCCATCAGGGGATTGAGTTGCGCCACCAGGGCAAAGGCGATGCACTCGGGCACCAGAGCGAACGAGGTGGTCAATCCCGCCAGGACATTTTTTTGCAGATTCGAGTACCACTCTTCTCGAAAAGTTGTGTTGATCATTGAGTCAAATCCAGGTTCGGAACGGAAAAATGCAGGCCTGCGCGAGCAGCATCAGGCGCAGCCATGCCGGCGGACTCCACAGGAAAGCCGCGCGTGTCTGACGGAGAGGGAAACTCGGCAATGACTACATGGGTATGGCGGAAAGGGGAGGATCGATCAGCGCACCGGGTAACGCGGCTGAGCCTGCGGGCATTATACAAGATGCACAGCCGGCGAAAACGCGGACAAAAAAATAGCCCGCTGGAGAGCGGGCTATTTTTTTCATCTGGAGGCGAGGACGGGAATCGAACCCGTCTAAACGGCTTTGCAGGCCGCTGCATAACCTCTTTGCTACCTCGCCAGAGGAACTGCTCGGATGCGCCTTGCGGCCCACCTTGAAAACTGGAGCGGGAGAAGAGTCTCGAACTCTCGACCTCAACCTTGGCAAGGTTGCGCTCTACCAACTGAGCTACTCCCGCATTGGAGCTTGGTTACTGCTTAATCGCGCCGTGCCAACTGCGTTACGGCGGATAAAAAAAGGAAGCCAGCTTAGCTTCCCTTTAGAATTCTGGAGCGGGAGAAGAGTCTCGAACTCTCGACCTCAACCTTGGCAAGGTTGCGCTCTACCAACTGAGCTACTCCCGCATTGGAGCTTCTATTTTCTGCTACTGCCATCTTGCTTGACTGCTGCCAGCTTGCGCTGGAGCGGGAGAAGAGTCTCGAACTCTCGACCTCAACCTTGGCAAGGTTGCGCTCTACCAACTGAGCTACTCCCGCATTTCGAACCGCTATTTTACTGCCTTTTACTACCGTTTACCAGTGCTACTTTGCTGCTGATCCAGTACTCACTGGAGCGGGAGAAGAGTCTCGAACTCTCGACCTCAACCTTGGCAAGGTTGCGCTCTACCAACTGAGCTACTCCCGCAGTGGACAACATTGTATCAGAAGCTCTACTACATCGCCAGTACTACTTTTTGCTGCATTTGCTGTTTTTACCTATGACACGATCCAGAAAACTGGAGCGGGAGAAGAGTCTCGAACTCTCGACCTCAACCTTGGCAAGGTTGCGCTCTACCAACTGAGCTACTCCCGCGTCATCAACAACAGGCCAGCATTATAGAGGGATTACAGGGGCTGTCAACGGGCAATATCTGGTCTTTTGCAAAATATTCCGCATAAAGCAGCCGCCTGCCTATTCTTAGTGCAAATTTCCGGCCTTTTCCTTAATCAGCGGCCACGCCAGGCGCAGGTAATAGAACATCGACCACACCGTCAGCACGCAGGCGATCCACAGCAGGCGTTCGCCCCACACGTGGGTATCGATGGCGCCGAAGATCACCTCGTGGTACAGCAGCAGGGGGATGGCCGTCATTTGCGCGGCCGTCTTGATCTTGCCGATCGAGCTGACGGCCACCGATTTCGAAGCGCCGATCTGCGCCATCCATTCGCGCAGCGCGGAAATCGTGATCTCGCGGCCGATGATGATGAAGGCCAGCACGGCATTGACCCGGTCCAGCTGCACCAGCACCAGCAAGGCGCCCGCCACCATCAGCTTGTCGGCCACGGGGTCGAGGAAGGCGCCGAAGGCCGACGTCTGATTCCAGCGCCGCGCGAGAAAACCATCGAACCAGTCGGTCACGGCGGCGATGATGAAGACCAGGGTGGCGACGAGGTTCTGGTCGCCATGCAGCAGCATCGACGGCGGCAAGTAAAACACGCCGACGACGAGCGGGATCAGGGCCACGCGCAGCCAGGTCAGAAGGATGGGAATATTAAAAGGCATAAGGAAGCAATCGGCCGACGGGTAAATTGAACATGAAGAAAGCGTGAAGAAAGCGCCACTAGTCTACATGGCCCAGGGGTATTAGCCTAGTCCGGTTGCGGCAGCGCCGGACCAGGCCATCGATTCATCAGTGCAACTGCTTGTAAATCTCTTCTGCCAGCTGCGTGGAAATCCCCTCCACCGACATCAGGTCCTCGACGCTGGCATCGACCACGCCGCGCAAGCCGCCAAAGCGCGACAGCAGCTTCTGGCGGCGCTTGGCGCCGATGCCTTCGATTTCTTCCAGGCGCGACGTCTGGCGCGTCTTGGCGCGCTTGGCCCGCATGCCCGTGATGGCAAAGCGGTGCGCCTCGTCGCGGATTTGCGCGATCAGCATCAGCGCCGCCGATTCCTTGCCCAGCTCCTGCGCCGCGCGGCCATCGACGAACAGCAGGGTTTCCAGGCCCACCTTGCGCCCCTCCCCCTTGGCCACGCCGACAATCAAGCTGATATCGAGTCCCAGCTCGGCAAACACCTGGCGCGCCATTTCGATCTGTCCCTTGCCGCCGTCGATCAGCACCACGTCGGGCATCACGCCGTCGCCATTCGCCACCTTTTCATAGCGGCGCATCAGGACCTGGCGCATGGCCGCATAATCGTCGCCGGGCGTGATGTCGTTGATGTTGTAGCGCCGGTATTCGCCGTTCTGCATGGCGTGGTGGTGGAATACCACGCACGACGCCTGCGTCGCCTCGCCCTGCGTGTGGCTGATGTCGAAGCATTCCACGCGCAGGCTGTCGAGGTCTTCCGTTTCCAGGCGCAGCGCTTCGGCCAGCGCGCGCGTGCGCGACTGCTGCGAGCCCTGTTCCGACAGCAGGCGCGCCAGCGAAATTTCGGCGCCCTTCTGCGCCATTTCCAGCCACTGGCGGCGCTGCCCCTGCGGCTGGAAGATCAGGTTGATGCGGTGGCCGCACTGCTCCATCAGCGCCACCATCAGGGCTGGCTGGTCGAACTCGATATTCAGGATCAGGGTGCCGGGGATGAATTTTTCCGTGTAGTGCTGGGCCAGGAAGGCGGCCAGCACTTCCACCTCGATGGGCTCTTCGGCAATGGCCGCCGCATCGCTGAGCTGGCTGGGGAAGTAGGCGCGGTCGCCCAGGTGGCGCCCGCCGCGCACCATGGCCAGGTTGACGCAGGCGCGCCCGCCCTGCACCAGCACGGCGAGGATGTCCACGTCGGCGTCGCCCGTCGTTTCCATGCTCTGCTGGTGCAGCACGCGCGACAGCGAGGCGATCTGGTTGCGCACCACGACGGCCTGTTCGAATTTCAGCTCGGCGGCAAACGCGTGCATCTTCTTTTCCAGGTCCGCCAGCACTTCGCTCTGGCGCCCGCGCAGGAAGCGCGCCGCGTTTTCCACGTCGTGCCTGTAGTCTTCCTTGCTGATCAGGTCCACGCAGGGCGCGCTGCAGCGGCCGATCTGGTGCAGCAGGCAAGGCCGCGTGCGGTTCGCATACACGCTGTCCTCGCAGGTACGGATCAAAAACACCTTCTGCAGGACCTGCATCGATTCCTTGACGGCCCAGGAACTGGGGAACGGCCCGAAATACTGGTTTTTCTTGTCCACCGCGCCCCGGTAATACACCATGCGCGGCGCATCGCCATTGGTGATTTTCAGATACGGATACGACTTGTCGTCGCGGAACAGGATGTTGTAGCGGGGCTGCAGCGCCTTGATCAGGTTGTTTTCCAGGATCAGCGCTTCCGCCTCGCTGTGCGTGACGGTCGTTTCCAGGCGCGCGATGCGCTCGACCATCATGGCGATGCGGGGGCTGGCCAGGTTTTTCTGGAAGTAGCTGGAGACGCGCTTTTTCAGGTCGCGCGCCTTGCCGACGTACAGCACCTTGTCGGCGGCGTCGAAATAGCGGTACACGCCGGGCAAATTCGGCAGCTTGGCGACGGTCGCCAGCACCTGCGCGCGCGGGTCGGGTGGCGTTTCCGCGGAATTGAGATCGGGTATTGCTTCAGTCATTGCTGGCTCTTAAATGGGGTCAGACCCGCCGGGGGAATACGTCCCAATGGGACGCATTCCGATCGAAAAGACTGACCCCAGCAGTCGTCTGCATTACGGCGCTTGCTCCACAATCACAAACGCCACGGCATACTCTTCTTCATCGCTGATCGTCACCTGTGCGCTCAGGCGGTGCTGCTCCATGAACTCGGCCAGCACGCCGCTGCACACGATCATCGGCTTGCCGCTGGGGTGATTCAGCATCTGCGCTGCGGGCCAGGTCATCGGCATGCGCAGGCCCAGGCCGATGGCCTTGGAAAACGCCTCTTTTGCCGCAAAGCGCGTGGCGAGGAAGCGCACGCCGCGCACGGCGTTCTTGGCGCTGCGGGCGCGGAATTTTTCCATCTCCTGCGGCCCCAGTATCTTTTGCGCGAAACGCTCGCCGTGACGGGCCAGCGCCGCCTCGATGCGGGGAATCTTGCAGATATCGGTACCGATGCCGTAGATCATGCTGCCTCCTTCGTGCGCGCGTTTATGCCGTACGGGCCAGGCGCGTGGCCACCATGATGGCCTTCATTTCGCGCACGGCGTTTTCCCAGCCGACAAACACGGCGTGCGCGACGATGGCGTGACCAATGTTCAGTTCGGCAATATCGGGAATGGCGGCAATCGCCTGCACATTGGTGTAATGCAAGCCGTGGCCCGCATTGACTTTCAAGCCGCGGCCCACGCCGAACAGCACGCCCGCCTTGATGCGCTCCAGCTCGGCCAATTGCTCGGCGCCGTCCGTATCGGCATAACGGCCCGTGTGCAGCTCGATCACGGGCGCGCCGAGCTCGGCCGCGGCGGCAATCTGCTGCTCGTCCGCATCGATGAACAGGCTCACGCGGATGCCCTCGCCTTGCAGCTGCCGCACGGCCGCCTGCACTTCCTTGAAGTAGCGCACCACGTCCAGGCCACCCTCGGTCGTCACTTCCGTACGCTTCTCCGGCACCAGGCACACGTCCGCCGGCTTAATGCGGCAGGCGAAATCGATCATCTCGGCCGTCACGGCCGCTTCCAGGTTCATACGCGTGAGCAATTGCGGCGCGATGGCGATCACGTCCGCATCCTTGATGTGGCGGCGGTCTTCGCGCAAATGCAGGGTGATGGCGTCGGCGCCCGCCTGTTCGGCCAGCAGGGCCGCGCGGATCGGGTCCGGGTATGCGGTGCCGCGCGCATTGCGCAAGGTGGCCACGTGGTCGATATTGACGCCCAGGTCGATGACGGGGCCGGAAGGCTGCAAAAAGCTCATAGTGATGGTATCCGTAAAGTGCTGTCGCGCGGCACAGCGCCGCTACAGCTGCATTAAATCGATCAGTATCTGGCGCGTATTCAAGGTGGCGCCGCCCAGCTGATGGGCCAGCAAAAAACGCATCAGCAGCTTGCTTTGCGCCTGCGTGGCTCCGTCAAGATAATCTTCGCGCTCCATGTCGAGCAGGGTCTTGCCCGTGATCCGAGGCCAGGCGTCGGCAGCGCGCGCCGGACGCGGTCCCCGTTCCGGGTCGACCACGTACACCTGCCCCGCATCGACGGCCTGGCGCGTGGCCGTGCAGCGCGTCAGGTCGGCCGCCACGCCCGTTTCCTTGAGCAGCGCGCGCTCGAACTTGCGCAGCACGATGGGCGGCGGCTCATTGTGCGCCAGTTGATTCAAAGTGGCAACGTAGTGGTCGAACAGGACGGGGTGCGGGTCGTCGCGCGCCAGCAGTTTCACCAGCAGTTCGTTCAGATAGAAGCCGCACAGCAGCGCCGTCTTTTCTAGCGGCAACATGCCGCCCACCCATTCCGCGCCCGTCAGGATGCGCAGTTCGGATTTTCCCGTCCAGCCCGCCTGCAGGGGCTGGAAGGTCTGCAGCACGCCCCGCAACTGCGAATGGGGCCGCTTGGCGCCCTTGGCGACGAGCGCGATGCGGCCGTATTCGCGCGTAAACACGTCGACGATGAGGCTGGTTTCTTTATGGGGATAGCTGTGCAGCACGAAGGCGGGCTGGCCCGTGACCTTGCCGTCGCGCGCGGGCGGACGGCTGCGTCGGGGCGCGGCAGGGGGGGCGGCCGGCGGCGCGATGGCCGCCGGGGCGGGAACGACGATGGAGGCTGGCGCAGGATCGTGCAGCGCTGGCGTGGTGGTGCTCATGCGTGTGGTGTCGCCCCCGGGTTGCGGATTACTCGTAGCCGTAGGCGCGCAAGCCCGCCTCGTTGTCGGCCCAGCCCGATTTGACCTTGACCCAGATTTCCAGGTACACGGGACCGCCGAACAGTTTTTCCATGTCCAGGCGGGCCTGGGTGGAGACTTCCTTCAGGCGCGCGCCCTTGTTGCCGATAATCATGGACTTGTGCGTATCGCGTTCGACCAGGATGGCGGCAAACACGCGGCGCAGATCGCCCTCCTGCTCGAATTTCTCGATCAGCACGGTGCTCGTGTACGGCAGTTCGTCGCCCACGAAGCGGAACAGTTTTTCGCGCACGATTTCCGAGGCGAGGAATTTCTCGCTGCGGTCCGTGATGTCGTCCGGTCCAAAGATGGGCTGGTTTTCCGGCAAGAAGCGCTTGATCTCGTTCTGCAAGCCTTCCAGCTGGAAATGCAGCTTGGCCGAGACGGGCACGATGGCGGCGAAGTCGCGCATGGCGGCGATCTTTTGCGCGAACGGCAGCAGCACCGCCTTGTCCTTCACGCGGTCGGACTTGTTGATGACGAGGATGCACGGCACTTCCTTCGGCAGCAGGTCCATCACTTGCTGGTCGGCCGGGCCGAAAGTGCCCGCCTCGATCACGTACAGGATGACGTCCGAGGAAATCAGGGTGTTGGTGACGGTCTTGTTCAGTGTCTTGTTCAGGGCGTTCGAGTGGCGCGTCTGGAAGCCGGGCGTGTCGACATAGATGAACTGCGCGTCCGGCAAGGTCTGGATGCCCGTGATGCGGTGGCGCGTCGTTTGCGCCTTGCGCGAAGTGATGCTGACCTTCGCGCCGATCAGCACGTTCATCAGGGTCGATTTGCCCACGTTGGGGCGGCCCACGATGGCGATATAGCCACAGCGGAAGTTGTCGGGCATTTTGGTGGCTGTCATGCTAGTGTCGATTCTGTTTAGTGTGAGCGGCGATCGCCGGGGCAGCCGGGGCTTGCGCGTCGTCGCTCTGGATGGTGGCAATGCCGGCCAGCTTGAGCTGGGCGGCGCGCGGTTTGGGCTTGCGGCTGGCGGCTGGCGACTTCAACAGTGCCTGCTCGGCCACGTCCAGCGCCAGTTTGGCGGCGGCTTGCTCACCGGCGCGGCGGCTTCCGCCACGGCCGTAGACCTGGATGTTCAATTTCGGCACCAGGCATTCGATCTCGAATTCCTGGCTGTGGGCGGCGCCGTGGGTGGCCACCACGTTGTATTGTGGCAGCGAGATTTTCTTGCTTTGCAAAAACTCCTGCAGCAGGGTCTTGGCATCCTTGCCCAGGGTTTGCGGGTCGACCGAGTCGAGGATGGGAATGTAGAAGGCGCGGATCACCGTGCTGGCCGCATCGAAGCCCGTGTCGAGGAAAATCGCGCCCAGCAGGGCTTCCAGCGTATCGGCAAGAATGGACGGACGGCGGAAACCGCCCGACTTCAGTTCGCCTTCGCCCAGGCGCAGGAATTGCGACAATTCCAGCTTTTGCGCGATTTCATACAGCGACTGCTGCTTGACCAGGTTGGCGCGCAGGCGCGACAGGTCGCCCTCGTCGATGGACTTGAAGCGTTCGTACAGGATGGAGGCGACCACGCAGTTAAGGATGGAGTCGCCCAGGAATTCCAGCCGCTCATTATGCAAACTGCTGTGGCTACGATGCGTCAAGGCTTGCTGCAACAGGCCAGCATCCTGGAACGTATAGCCTAAACGGGTTTGCAATAGCTGAAGATTCATTGTTGTTTCTGTATCATCTGAGTAATTCGGCTGGCCGCCGCGCGGGGAGTCGGCGCGGCAGCCATAGGGCGGCTTAGTGTATGCCGCCCACGCGTTTCGGATTGCTGAAGTTCATCCACACCAGGAAAGCCTTGCCGACGATGTTCTCGTTCGGCACGAAGCCCCAGTAGCGGCTGTCCGCGCTGTTGTCGCGGTTATCGCCCATCATGAAGTAATTGCCTTGTGGCACCACGCACGTGAAACCGTCTTCGTTGTAGCTGCACGCATCCTTGTGGGGGAAATCCTTCACTTCGCGCAAGTTCAACGTGGGAGCAGGCTCGTCGTTGAGGATGCGGTGGCTCACGCCCGTCAGGTTTTCTTCCAGCTGCTTGTGATAAATGGTGCTTTCGTCATCGAGGTAGTCGTCCAGCGGGGTGTACTGCACTTCCTTGCCATTCACCGTCAAACGCTTGTTTTCATAGGTGATTTTATCACCGGGCACGCCGATCACACGCTTGATATAGTCTTGCGACATATCTTTCGGGTACTTGAACACCATCACGTCGCCGCGCTGCGGATCGTTGACTTCAATGATGCGCTTGTTAACGATAGGCAAACGAATGCCATAGGTGAACTTGTTGACCAGGATCAAATCGCCCACCAGCAAGGTTGGCACCATCGAGCTCGACGGGATCTTGAATGGCTCGTACAGGAACGAGCGCAGGCAGAACACGAGGGCGATGACGGGGAAGAAACTGCCCGAATACTCGACCCAGGTAGGCTGGCGCAACAGGGCTGCCTCGATGCTCGCGCGGCTGCCGCCCGCATCGGACTTGATGCCCTCGGCGGCCAGCTTGGACTGGCGCGCATCGAATTCGGCCAGGGCGCGGTCGGCCGCCTTGCGGCGCTGCTTGGACAGATAAAACACATCCAGGCACCAGACCAGGCCCGTCAACACCATCAGCACGAACAGGATTAAAGCGAAATTTCCTAAGATCACTTGCAGGTTCATTTATCGTCCACTTGTAAAATTGCCAGGAATGCTTCTTGCGGGATCTCCACGGAACCCACTTGCTTCATGCGTTTCTTGCCCGCCTTTTGTTTTTCCAGCAATTTCTTCTTGCGGCTGATGTCGCCGCCATAGCACTTGGCCAAGACGTTCTTGCGCAAGGCTTTTACGTTCTCGCGCGAAATGATGTTGGCGCCGATAGTGGCCTGGATGGCCACGTCGAACATCTGGCGCGGGATCAGCTCGCGCATCTTGGCGGCCACCTGGCGGCCACGGTACTGGCTGTTCGAACGGTGGACGATGATGGCCAGCGCGTCGACTTTTTCGCTGTTGATCAGCATGTCGACCTTGACCACGTCGGCCGCGCGGTATTCCTTGAACTCGTAATCCATCGAGGCATAGCCGCGCGACGTCGATTTCAGGCGGTCGAAGAAGTCCAGCACGATCTCGGCCATCGGCATTTCGTACACCAGCTTGACCTGGCGGCCGTGGTAGCTCATGTCCATCTGGATGCCGCGCTTGCCGATACACAGGGTGATCACGGAGCCCACGTATTCCTGCGGCATGTACAGATTGACCGTGACGATAGGCTCGCGCACTTCCTCGATGCGCGACGGATCGGGCATCTTCGATGGATTGTCGACGTTGATCATGGTGCCGTCGCGCTGGATCACTTCATACACCACGGTAGGCGCGGTGGTGATCAGGTCCATGTCGAATTCGCGCTCGAGGCGTTCCTGCACGATTTCCATGTGCAGCAAGCCCAGGAAGCCGCAGCGGAAGCCGAAGCCCAGCGCCTGCGACACTTCCGGCTCGTACATCAGGGCCGCGTCGTTCAGCTTCAGCTTTTCCAGCGAATCGCGCAGCGCGTCGTACTGGTTCGCTTCCACGGGGAACAGGCCGGCAAACACTTGCGGCTGCACTTCCTTGAAGCCGGGCAATGGCGCGGGGGCAGGACGGCTGGCCAGGGTGACGGTATCGCCCACCTTCGCGGCCTTGAGTTCCTTGATGCCGGCGATGATGAAGCCCACCTGGCCTGCCGACAATTGCGGCAACGATTGCGAACGGGGCGAAAACACGCCGATGTCTTCCACCAGCTGCACCGAATCGGTGGCCATCAGGCGGATCTTGTCCTTGGGTTTCAGGGTGCCGTTGACCACGCGCACCAGCATCACCACGCCCACGTATGGGTCGTACCACGAGTCGACGATCAGCGCCTGCAGCGGCGCATCGGGGTCCCCTTTCGGCGGCGGCACCTTGGCGATCAGCGACTCGAGCACGTCCTGCACGCCCAGGCCCGTCTTGGCCGAGCAATGCACGGCGTCGGCCGCGTCGATGCCGATCACGTCTTCGATCTCGGCAATGGCCGTCGGCGGGTCCGCGTTCGGCAAGTCGATCTTGTTCAGGACGGGTACCACTTCCACGCCCAGGTCCAGCGCCGTGTAGCAGTTGGCCACCGTTTGCGCTTCCACGCCTTGCGACGCGTCAACCACCAGCAGCGCGCCTTCGCAGGCGGACAGCGAACGCGATACTTCATAGCTGAAGTCGACGTGGCCCGGCGTATCGATCAGGTTCAGGTTGTAGATCTGGCCGTCGCGCGCCTTGTAGTGCAGAGCCGCCGTTTGCGCCTTGATGGTAATGCCGCGCTCGCGCTCCAGATCCATCGAATCGAGCACCTGCGCCTCCATCTCGCGGTCGGACAAGCCGCCGCACAATTGAATGATGCGGTCAGCCAGGGTCGATTTACCGTGGTCAATATGGGCGATGATGGAGAAGTTGCGTATGTTATTCATTAACTAATATATGTGCGAGTGACAACACTGCTTTAACAGGAATCAAGGGGATCATGTCCGGGCCAAACAGGGCCAAAACGGGGCGCCCCACTCATGATGAAAAAAGCGCTCCGAGCAGGACATCTGCATGCCCAGGCGAGCGCTTTTGAAGCGACAGAAGCTGCTGCCTCGGACAGTAGCTTTTTCGACCTCCCCATTTTACCGGATTTCAGAGCGGAAAGCCCGTCTTATGAGGGTGGCACGGAGGCAAGGCGACATTTTCAGCTGTTTTCAGCACCAGAATGGTGCAATGCAGTGTCAATATTGCTATTTAAGCTATGCCAGGCAGCGCCGCACAGCAGCCTCGTCCAGGAAATAATGGCAAAGCTCCGGCTGCGCCAGGTCGCCAAACAGCACGGGCACCAGTTCGTCGAAACGGGCCAGCAAGGTCGCATCGACGGAGTCGTCGATATCGATCACCTCCACCGTGAACGGCTTGTCAGGCGGCTGCAGCAGGAGCAAGGCGTCGAGCATGTCCTGGCAAAGGTGGCAGTAACTGCGGGAATAGAGGGTGAAGTGCATGAAGAAATGGGAGAAGCATCCCGGCCGACGCCGGGATGCAGATGGCATCAGAAACCTACTTGGCCGATGGACGCAGCGAAACGAACTGCGCCGTATCGCCACGGCGCACCAGCACGGCCGACGATTTCTTCGGATCGAGCTTGGCCACCAATGCGTTGAACTGCTTGGCATCCTTCACGGCAACATTATTCAATTGCAAGATCACATCGCCAGGCTGCAGGCCGGCCAGGGCCGCCACGCCATCGGCATCGTCGACCAGCACGCCCGCGTCGATCTTCAATTCCTGTTTCTTCGCCGCCGGCACGTCGCTGACCTTCAGGCCCAGCGCGTTGACGGCCTGCGCTTCCGGCTCCCTGGCACCCTTCTTGGCCGTCTTCTCGCCTTCCAGCTCGACCACGGTGACGGGAATATCCTGCTGTGCGCCCTTGCGCCACACGGTGACGGTGGACTTGCCGTTGACGGCGGCGCCGCCGACCAGGCGCGGCAGGTCGGATGAACGCTCGATGGCCGCGCCATTGAATTTCAGGATGATGTCGCCCGGCTTGATGCCCGCCTTGTCGGCCGGACCGCCCGGCTCCACCATCGACACTTGCGCGCCCTTGGCATTCGGCAAGCCCAGCGATTCCGCCACGTCCTTGCTCACTTCGCCGATCTGCACGCCGATGCGCCCGCGCACGACCTTGCCCGTCTTTTTCAGCTGCTCGCCCACGCGCATGGCTTCATCGATGGGCACGGCAAACGAGATGCCATTGTAGGCGCCGGACAAGGTGGCGATCTGCGAATTGATGCCGATCACCTCCCCCCGCATATTGATCAGCGGACCGCCCGAGTTGCCCGGGTTGACGGCCACGTCGCTCTGGATCAGCGGCAGGTAGTCGCCCGTGTCGCGGGACTTCGCGGAAATGATGCCGGCCGTCACCGTGTTTTCCAGGTTGAACGGCGAACCGATGGCGATCACCCACTCGCCCACGCGTATCTTGTCCGAGTCGCCGATGGTCAGGCGCGGCAGGTTGCCGCCCTCGATCTTCAGCAGCGCCACGTCGGTGCGCGCATCGGCGCCGATCACCTTGGCCTTGAATTCGCGCTTGTCCGTCAGCGTCACATATACCTCGTCGGCGCCGTCGACCACGTGGGCATTGCTCAGCACGTAACCATCGGCCGAGATGATGAAGCCGGAGCCCACGCCGCGCTGCACTTCCTGCTCCTGCGGCACGGCGCGGCGGCCGCCGCGCGGCGCCTGCTGGCGCGGCGTCGGCATGGCGCCGCCAAAGAAGCGGCGCAGGAATTCCTGCATTTCCTGCTCGTCCTGGCTGCCCGCGCCGCCGCCGCCCATCTTCAGGCGCTCGGTGGTGCGGATATTCACCACGGCCGGGCCCACGGCGTCGACCAGGTCGGAAAAATCAGGCAGCTTCACGGCCGCCACGGCGGCCTGCGCCTGTGGCGCCAGGCCCAGCATGGTCGGTGCGAAAAAGACGCCAGCCGTACCGAACAATAAGGCGGAAAGCGTCTTCACTGAAAACGACTTGCTGGCGGCACACATGTTTTTTTTCATGGAAAGGATCTTTTCGAGTAGATAAACGGATCAAAACACGGATCAGGCGATTGCCTGCGCGCATGATTGGCCGTCATGACGTAGCCTCAGGGGCAAACCCACCTGACGGCGCGCATGGCAAACAATGCAACAATATATCGCAAAAGCAAGATATTGCCTGCGCACAGTGTCAATCGTACCGAAGGCCAGTGTCAAGGGGGCGACGGGGAGGTTAAGCCTGGCATAAGATGGACAAGGCGCCAGCTAGCGCTGCGCCAGCGGCCCCGCCTCCAGCGGTTCGGTCATGCCCGGCGGCACGATGCTGGCGGCAAGCGGTGGCAGCGCTTCCGCATGGGTAGCGGACTCTTCGGGCGCCGGCTCCGCGGCCAGGCGGCTGGCCAGGCGCGCATCGAATTGCGCGCTCAGCGCATGGCCGTACTGCTCCGAGCGCAGCACGTCGCCGATATGGCGATAGGCATCCCAGGCTTGCCGCCCCGATGGCGTATCGAGGGCGGCAAAAGCCAGTTCGAGCTCGCCCGCCGCCAGCTCGCCATCGGCCAGGGCGGAAATAATCTCGTGCAATCGTGTGTGCGTATCCATAATGGGTCCTGCCATTTCAAGAAGATCGGTGCGGAAACCGGACGCAGCCATGCCAACCTCATATTCCCCAGATTACCAGCGCTTGTCAATCGGCATGTCCAGCAACGGTTTCAATTTTTCCGCAATCACCTCGCGCGCGCGGAAAATGCGGCTGCGCACGGTGCCGATGGGGCAGGCCATGATTTCCGATATCTCTTCATAGCTCAGGCCCTCGATCTCGCGCAGCACGATGGCCGTGCGCAACTCGATGGGCAGCACATCCATGGCAGCATTGACGGTGGCCGCAATCTGCTTGCTGGCTAGCACCGATTCGGGCGTATTGTTGTCGCGCAATTTATTGCCGTCATCGAAGGACTCCGCCTGCTCGGCATCGGCATCGCTGGACGTGGCGGCGCGCCGCCCCTGCGTGACGAGATAATTCTTGGCCGTATTGATGCCGATGCGATACAACCAGGTATAAAAGGCCGCATCGCCGCGAAAATGGCGCAGCGCCCGGTATGCCTTGATAAAGGTTTCCTGCACTACATCTTCGGCCTCCGCCGGATCGTGCACGAGGCGCGACACCAGGCGCATCAAGCGGCGCTGATATTTCGATACCAGCACATCGAATGCCCGTTTGTCGCCAGCCTGCACCCGCTCGACCAGTAACTGATCATACTCGCGCTCTGTCCTCACGCCCAATGTCCCTGTTGGCATGCAGCGTGGGCGCCTGTATGGATATAGAGTTGGCCCGCTGCAAGAAGTTCAGTGTTCGCCCCACTTTTATTCCTCCCCACTCCGCGCCGCGATGGCCCGGCAAGCCACGGCCAGCGGGCGGAAGGCGGCGCAACTGCTGCCACGCTGCGCCAGCACCTGCGTGCGCCGCCCGGCGGCATCAGCCAGGCACAGCACCAGCAGCGACGGCCACAAGGTCGAGCCCGGCAACAAACGCTGTCCCGGCCGCACCAGGGACAGCGGCCCGGCCCGCTCCGCCTGTCCGCTGGCGCCCGCCGCCGGCACCCCGCCATGCTCCAGATATACCGCCAGCCGCAGCTGCCCAACCGGCGAAATATCAAGCGCCTGCAGCTTTCTGCGCCAACGCAGCAAAGCCAGCAAAAACACGCCTCCAGCCGCGCTCAGCAAGGCACCGCTGCAGCCCAGCGCATAGCCTCCCACCAGCTGGCCAGGCACGGCCGCAGCGCGCCACGCGCCGCTCAAGGGCCAGGCAGCGAACACCGCACCCAGGCCCAGCGCCGCTTGCAGCAGGCGCAAACAGACAGGCGTGCGAATGACAGCCGCTACCGCGATCGACATAGGGCAAACTCAATGGGAAAAACATCAGGCGCGCCGGCACCATGCCGGGCAAATTCAGGCGCCAACGAACGTTGGCGCCGAATCAGCGCTCCTACGGTTTGACCGTAGCGAGCGCTTGAAAGTTCCTGCTTATTTCGCTTTACCGAAAATCAGCGTGCCATTCGTACCGCCGAAGCCGAACGAATTCTTCACTGCATAATCGATCTTCATATCACGCGCCGTATTGGCACAGAAATCGAGATCGCAAGCGGGATCCTGGTTGAAGATGTTGATGGTCGGTGGCGACACCTGATGGTGCAATGCCAGGACCGTAAACACCGCTTCCAGACCACCCGCGCCACCCAGCAAATGGCCCGTCATCGACTTGGTCGAGTTGACGACCAGATTCTTGACATGGTCACCGAAGGTGCGCTTGATACCCATCACTTCCGCCACGTCGCCTTGCGGGGTCGACGTGCCGTGCGCGTTCAGGTACTGGATCTGATCCGCGTTCAAGCCGGCGTTGTTGAGGGCCGCGATCACCGATTTGCTGCCGCCGCTACCATCTTCCAGCGGCGAGGTCATGTGATAAGCATCTGCGCTCATCCCGAAACCATGCACTTCGGCATAGATCTTGGCACCACGGGCCACCGCGTGCTCGTACTCTTCCAGCACCATGACGCCAGCGCCCTCGCCCAGCACGAAACCGTCGCGGTCGGCATCCCACGGACGCGATGCCGTTGCCGGATCGTCGTTGCGGGTCGACAAGGCACGCGCCGAAGCGAAACCGCCCAGGCCCAGCGGCGACACGGTCGATTCAGCACCGCCGGCAATCATGACGTCGGCATCGCCGTACTCGATCATGCGCGCGGCAGCGCCGATGCTGTGCAAACCGGTGGTACACGCCGTAACGATCGCCAGGTTCGGGCCCTTCAGACCATATTTGATCGAAAGGTTGCCAGAGATCATGTTAATGATCGAGGCAGGCACGAAAAATGGCGAGATACGGCGCGGACCGCGCTTTTCGTACTCGGACTTGGTTTCTTCGATCAGCGGCAAGCCGCCGATACCGGAACCGATGATCACGCCGATACGCTCGGCATTTTCCTCGGTCACTTCCAGGCCGGAGTCCTGGATCGCCTGGATGCCTGCAGCCATGCCGAAATGGATAAAGGTATCCATATGGCGGGCTTCTTTACCGGAGATGTACTCTTCGATATTGAAGCCTTTGACTTCACCGGCAAAATGCGTGGTGAATGGCTGCGCATCGAATTTGGTAATCGTGGCAATGCCGGATTTACCTTCGACGATTGCGCCCCACGCCTCGGCAATAGTATTGCCGACAGGTGAAACGCAGCCCAGGCCGGTGACAACAACACGACGGTTTTTAGAACGGCTCAAGCGATTCTCCTGAAGTCGGTCAGACAGGCTTAGGCCTTGACGTGTGCAGTGGCGTAGTCGATCGCCTGTTGCACGGTGGTGATTTTCTCAGCTTGTTCGTCAGGAATTTCCATTTCGAATTCGTCTTCCAGAGCCATCACCAGCTCCACGGTGTCCAGGGAATCGGCGCCCAGGTCGTCGACGAAGGAGGATCCGATTTTGATGTCTGCTTCTGCAACGCCCAGTTGCTCAGCGACGATTTTCTTAACGCGTTGTTCGATATCCGACATGTTATGGCTCCAAAGTGTGTGTTACGGAAAGTGCGCGCATTTTATCAGGTTTGCGCGTCCGAATACTAATTTCGGTGTCTGCTGCTAATTCGACCGAAGCTGCTGCTAAAAGATGCGATTATAGACAAAAACGGCCGTTGAATCATGCCACAAACGCCCGCCCCGTCTACCTTTCACATCAATTCATGTACATTCCGCCGTTCACGTGCAGGGTCGTGCCCGTAATATACGCCGCTTGCGGCGAGGCCAGAAAGGCCACGGCCGCTGCCACGTCTTCCGGTTTGCCCAGGCGGGACAGGGGAATTTGCGTCAACAGGGCCGCGTGCTGCTCTTCGCTCAGCGCCTTGGTCATGTCGGTATCGATGAAGCCCGGGGCAATGCAGTTCACGGTAATGTTGCGGCTGCCGATTTCGCGCGCCAGCGCGCGGCTCATGCCTTCCACGCCGGCCTTGGCCGCCGCGTAGTTCATTTGCCCCGGATTGCCCGACGAAGCCACTACCGAGGTGATATTAATGATACGCCCAGTTTTGGCTTTCATCATGCCGCGCAGTACGGCGCGCGACAGGCGGCCGACGGCCGACAGGTTGGTGGAAATGACGCTGTCCCACTCTTCATCCTTCATGCGCATGGCCAGCTGGTCTTGCGTGATGCCCGCATTGTTGACCAGGATAGACAGGCTGCCGTAGGCTTTCTGCACTTCGTCGACGACGGCCGCGCAGCGCGCCGCATCGGTCACGTTCAGGACCAGCCCCTTGCCCGCCACGCCTTCGGCGGCCAGGTAATCGGTGATCGCCTGCGCGCCGCTTTCCGAGGTGGCGGTGCCGACCACGGTGGCACCCTGCTTGCCCAGTTCGGTGGCGATGGCGCGGCCGATGCCGCGCGAAGCGCCCGTGACCAGCACGACTTGATTTGCTAAATTCATGAGTATCCTTAAGTGCAACCGCGGCAGCCAGGCTGCCGCAATCTGATGTTTATTTGAGCTGCGTCAAAATACGTTCCAGCGAAGCCTGGTCGACGATGGCGTCGCCCACCAGTGCAGGATCGATGCGCTTGGCCAGGCCCATCAGGACCTTGCCCGGACCGCATTCGATCACTTGCGTGATGCCGTCGGCAGCGACCTTCTGCATGGTTTCCACCCAGCGCACGGGACTGGCTGCCTGGCGCACCAGCGCATCCTTGATGCTGGCGACGTCGTTGACGATGGCCACGTCGACGTTATTGATCAGGGCGATTTGCGGCGCCGAGAAAGTCAGGCCGGCCATGTACTCGCGCAAGCGGTCCGATGCCGGCTTCAGCAGCGACGAGTGGAATGGCGCGGAGACGGGCAGCTTCATGGCGCGCTTGGCGCCCTTGGCCTTGGCCAGTTCGCAGGCGCGCTCGACCGCAGCCGTATGGCCGGCGATGACGACTTGCGCTGGCGCATTGAAATTGACGGGCTCGACCACCAGCGCCGGGTTTTCCGCCGCCGCTTCCGCACAGGCGGCGCGCACGTCGTCGTCCGACAGGCCCAGCACGACAGCCATCGTGCCCTGCCCGACGGGCACGGCTTCCTGCATGGCTTGCGCGCGGAAACGCACGAGCGGCACGGCATCCTTGAAGGGGATGACGCCGGCGGCAACCAGCGCCGAGTATTCGCCCAGGCTGTGGCCGGCGACGACCGTGGGCGTGGGGCCGCCCGCTGCCAGCCAGGCGCGGTAGAAGGCCACGGCCGCCGTCAGCATCACGGGTTGCGTGTTGGTGGTCAGGTCCAGCTCTTCCTTCGGACCTTCGGCAATCAGCTTGCCCAGGTCGAATTGCAGGGCGTCCGACGCTTCGGCCACGGTCTGCGCAACCACGGGGTTGCCGGCGAAACCGTCGAGCATCGCGATCGCTTGCGAGCCTTGGCCTGGGAAAACAAATGCAAATTGTGTCATGGTGACTCCGTTTTTTTAATAGTATTGCGGGATTACATGCGCGCCAGCACGGCGCCCCAGGTAAAGCCGCCGCCCACGCCTTCCATCATGACGTTGTCGCCCTTCTTGACGCGACCGTCGCGCACGGCGATATCGAGCGCCAGCGGAATCGAGGCGGCCGAGGTGTTGCCATGCTGGTCCACGGTGACGACCATCTTGTCCAGCGGCAAGCCGAGTTTCTTGGCCGTGCTGTTCATGATGCGGATGTTCGCCTGGTGCGGGATCAGCCAGTCGATCTGGTCCGAGGTCATGTTGGCATGTTCCAGCGCTTCGTGCGCGACTTTTTCCAGTACGGACACGGCCAGCTTGAACACGGCCGGGCCATCCATGTAGAGGAAGGCGCTGCCGTCGAGCGCGCCGCCAGCCAGGCTGCCCGGCACGCTGAGGATGTTCGAGTGGCGGCCGTCCGCGTGCAGCTTGGTGGCCAGGATGCCCGGCTCCTTTGACGCCGTCATGACGATGGCGCCGGCGCCGTCGCCGAACAGCACGCAGGTGCCGCGGTCGTCGAAATTGAGGATGCGCGAAAACACTTCGGCACCGATCACCAGCACGTTCTTGTGCATGCCCGACTGGATGAAACTGTCAGCCGTGGCCACCGCGTACACGAAGCCGCTGCACACAGCCTGCACGTCGACGGCGGCGCAGTTGTTGGTGATGCCCAGCTTGTTTTGCACGATGCAGGCGGTGCTGGGGAAGCTGCCGAAGAAATCGGGGGTCGAGCTGGCGACGATGATCAGGTCCAGGTCGTTGCCGTTCAGGCCTGCCATTTCCAGGGCCTTCCTGGCCGCTTCCACGCCCAGGTCCGAGGAATTCTGCGTCGGCGCCGCGTAATGGCGCGCCGAAATGCCGCTGCGCGACACGATCCATTCATCCGAGGTCTCGATGCCCTTGGCGGCGAGCTGTTCGGTCAAATCCTGGTTGGTGACGCGTTTCTCCGGCAGGTAGCTGCCGGTACCGATAATTTTGCTGTAGATTTTGCTAAAAACAGTCATGCAAGTACCCGTCCACTAAATGCTAGAGCTTGTTGATGTAGGTTCGTCCGGTACTGGCGTGCGCGGCATCAGCTCGGCGATCAGGCTGGCCAGGTGTGCTTGCACGTCATTTTTTGCCGCATCAAAGGCGCGGCGCAAGGCCCATTCGAAGGAATAGGCATCGGCGCTGCCATGGCTCTTGAAAACGAGGCCACGCAAGCCCAGCAGGCTGGCGCCGTTGTAACGCGAGGGGTTCAGGCGGTTGCCGATGGCCTTCAGGGCACCGCGGGCGATCAGCGCGCCCAGCATGCTGATCGGATTGCGCTTGAATTCGGAAGTGAGCACGTCCTTCATGAAACGCGCCAGGCCTTCGATGGCTTTCAGGGTGACGTTGCCGACAAAGCCGTCGCAGACGACGATATCGGTCGTGCCCTTGAAGATGTCGTTGCCTTCCACGTTGCCGTAGAAGTTCAGCGCGCCCCGCTCGTGGTCGGCCTGCAGCAGCTTCGAGGTGAGTTTCACCACTTCATTGCCCTTGATATCTTCCGTGCCCACGTTCAGCAAGCCGATCGTGGGACGTGCTATGCCTTCCATGGCGGAAACGAGCACGGACCCCATGATGGCGAACTGGTGCAGGTGATGCGGCTCGCAATCGACGTTGGCACCCAGGTCCAGCATGTAGGTGGGGCCGTTCTTCTGGTTCGGCAAGATGCTGCAGATGGCCGGGCGGTCGACGCCGGACATGGTTTTCAATACATAGCGCGACACGGCCATCAGGGCTGCCGTATTGCCGGCGGAAACGGAGGCTTGCGCCACGCCGTTCTTGACCTGTTCGATGGCCACGCGCATGGAGGAATCCTTCTTGCGGCGCAGGGCCACTTCCAGGGGATCGTCCATGGTAACTTGTTCGGAGGCATGCAGCACCGACAGGCGCGGATGCGTGTCGGCTTTATGTTTCTTCAGTTCGGCACGGATCACGTCTTCCAATCCAACAAGGATCAGTTCGGCTTCAGGCTCATGTTTTACGAAGGAAATTGCTGCGGGGATAGTGACTGAGGGACCGTGATCTCCGCCCATGCAGTCGATAGAAATTTTGATTGTCATTTGTGTTGATTCAATACCGCTGCGGGCGTGCGGCAAGATGTGAATCGGACTGGAGCATATGCAGGGCGCAGCATGTCATGCACAGACCTGGACAGCGTGATTCAAAATGACGGGTGTGCAAGATGAATTGCAGCCGATAAAAAAGAAGAAGCGGCGCCACGCCGAATAACCACGCAACACCGCTTTCATCTTACCCAACAAAAACGTCGATTACTCGTCGTTTTTGGTCTTCAACACTTTACGGCCACGATAGAAGCCGTTAGGGCTGATATGGTGACGCATGTGTGTTTCGCCGGTAACTGGCTCGACGCTCAATTGCGGCGCGACCAGGAAGTCGTGCGAACGGTGCATGCCGCGCTTGGATGGGGTTTTCTTGTTCTGTTGAACTGCCATGATGACTCCTAATACATAAGTTCTAAAATTTTAGCACAATCGATTAGCAAATACATGCGAATCGAGTATCCCAGCGGCAAAGACTACCCGAAAATAGCCCGGACCGACATCGTTTATTACAATTACATTTCACTACACTTGCCATACTCGATTACTACACGCGTTTGACACGTTCTCTAAGCGGAGCCTCACAAACCTACTGCGCGTCCCACTATCGCCTCGGCGGCGCTCAGTACTTCCGTACGCTTGCGCTACTCAAGACGATATTGGGCCGCTCGCTACGGTTTTTGAGGCCCCCTACAAACTACCACTACTACTTAACTTATTCTCTTAACTTATTCTGGCTTCAAGTCTTTCAGGGCCGCGAACGGCGACTTCTTTTCAGTCTTGAGAGCATCGAGCTGCGCCGTATCGGGGCAGACGTCGTGTTTGGGTACCTGCGGCAGGGCCAGCAAGGCTTCATCTTCGATCAGGGCCGCGGCATCCATGCTGCGGCTGCCGACGATCACGTCGATCGTTTCATCGTTGATGATTTCTTCGATCTCGTCCGCATGCTCATCATCCTTGCCCAGCATCAGAACAGTCGAAGAATCTATCGCGTAAGCATACGGAGTCAGGCAGCGCTGGCAAACCAGCTGAACGGTGCCGTTGACCGACAAGGTCAGCTGTGGGTAGCCCAGCTTGCTGGTGCCGCCGACGATCTTCCAGGCGATCTCGCCGGAATTATCTGCACAATCCTTGGTCAACCGGGTCATTTCAGCGACAGGAGTTACACCCTCGCGGCTCCCGCTGATACGACAAAAATCAAAGGCGTCGATCACAAAAGCATTCATTGGTAGAAAATTTCCCCGGAAAACCTGCGATAATAACAGGGTTTTTAGCACCGAGTCAAAGACTAAGCATCTTTTTTGACGCAATGATTGCCGTATTCGTGACAAATTCATCAACACCGTCATGCCGCATGGAGCCTCAGTTACGGACCCAGCGCCATGGAATTTGCGTGAAATTCCACTGACATCGACCCGCGCGGCCATGCCGGCCGCCATCCACTGCCGAATGATACCAACTTCCGCCCCATTGCGCTTGATTCTTGCATCGAGTTCGACCTACCGCAAGGAACTGCTGGAACGCCTGCGCCTGCCTTTCGAGGTGGCCGTGCCCGATCTCGACGAATGCCCCCTGCCAGGCGAAAGCCCCAGCGCCACGGCCCTGCGCCTGGCCCAGGCCAAGGCACAGGCCGTGCTCGACCGCCATCCTGGCAGCCTCGTCATCGGCTCCGACCAGGTCGCCACCCTCGATGGCGCGCAGATCGGCAAGCCGGGCAACCATACCAATGCCTTGCTGCAACTGCAAACCATGCGCGGGCGCCAGACCGTGTTCCACACGGCCCTGTGCCTGCTCGACGGACGCCAGTCGCCCGCCGTGGCGCAGGTGGAAGACATCCAGACCATCGTCAGCGTGCGCGACTTGCCCGATGCCGAGCTGGACGCCTACCTGCGCATCGAGCAGCCGTACGACTGCGCCGGCAGCGCCAAGAACGAAGGCCTGGGCATCGCCCTGCTCGAACGCATCGCCACCACCGACCCCACCGCCCTCACCGGCTTGCCGCTGATCGCCCTGACGGGCATGCTGCGCAAGGCGGGCGTGGCGTTTTTCACCCTTTAAATTTACCGACAATAAGAATATGACCGGCACCCTGTACCTGATCCCCAACCACCTCGGCCTGTCCGATGGCGCAAGCGACCCGCTGGCCCACATCATTCCAAGCCAAGTGCGGCAGATTACGTCGCAACTCGATTATTTCGTCGCGGAAAATGCCAAGACGGCGCGCGCCTTCCTGAAACTGATCGGCAGCCAGCACCCGCTGGCCAAGCCCTTGCAGGAAATCACGATTTCCGAACTGAACGTCAATACCCCGGCGCAAGCGCTGGCCGGCTTGCTGGCGCCGTTGCTGGCGGGACGCGATGCGGGCCTCGTGTCGGAAGCGGGCGTGCCGGCCGTGGCCGACCCCGGTGCCGACCTGGTGCGCCTGGCGCATCAGCACGGTATCAAGGTGCGTCCGCTGGTAGGTCCGTCATCGATCCTGCTGGCCGTGATGGCCAGCGGCTTGAACGGCCAGAGCTTCGCCTTCAACGGCTACCTGCCCACGGATGCGGCCCTGCGCGCCAAGCGCATCAAGGAACTGGAAAGCCGTTCGCGCAATGAAAAGCAAACCCAGCTGTTCATCGAAACGCCGTACCGCAACGCCGCCATGCTCGAAGCGCTGGTGGCGCAATGCGCGCCATCGACGTTGATCTGCGTCGCCACGGACCTGAGCCTGGACACGGAAAGCGTGCAGACGTGGAATGGCGGACAGTGGAAGAAACAGCTGGCCGCCGGCAAGGCGCCGGACTTCCACAAGAAGCCCACCGTGTTCTTGCTGCTGGGACAGTAATTCCCCATCCATAAAAAAACGCCACGGGCACATTGCCCGTGGCGTTTTTTATTACAGCACGACCAGGACAAGCATGATTACACTCTTCTTGTGCCCGTATTCTTCTGTCCGCCCTTGCCTGTTTCCAGCACGAACTTGGCGCCATCGTCGCGGCCCAGCACCTTCACCAGGTAGGGCATGACTTCGCGCAACATCGGCTCCAGGGTGTACGGCGGGTTCAAGATGAACATGCCGCTGCTGTGCAGACCGAAGCCGTCCGGCGACGGGGTGTTCACCGTCAGGGTCACGTGCAGCCAGTCCGCGCAGGGCAGCTGCTTGAGCTTGTCGGCGAACTGGCGCGATTCCATGCGCTGCAGCACCGGGTACCAGACGGCATACATGCCCGACGGGAAGCGCACGAGGGCGTCGGCCAGGGTGTCCTTGACCTTGCGGTAATCCATCTTGTCTTCATACGGCGGGTCGATCAGCACCAGCGCGCGGCGCGACGGGGGCGGCAGCAGGGCTTTCAGGCTCTGGAAGCCGTCCGCCTTGGTGATGATGACGCGCTTGCCGCGCACGGTGGGACGCTCGCCCTGGGCCAGCGCATGGGCCTCGACCTTGCGGAAGTTGTCGGCCAGAATCTTCGCATCGGCCGGATGCAGCTCGAACAGGCGCAGACGGTCTTGCTCGCGGCTGACCTTGTCGGCGCAGTACGGCGAACCCGGGTAGTAGCGCATCTTGCCGCTCGGATTCATTTCCTTGATCAGCTTCAGGTACTCGGCCAGCGAGGCCGGCAGGTCCGTGCGGTCCCACAGGGGCGCAATGCCCGTTTCGTACTCGGCGTTCTTCGAGGCATAACCGCCGTCGAGCGCATACACGCCCGCGCCGGAATGGGTATCGATATAACTATAGGCAGTATCTTTTTGATTCAGGTACTGCAACAACTGAATCTGCACGTAATGTTTCAACACATCGGCGTGATTACCCGCGTGAAAGGCGTGGCGGTAACTCAACATAAGCTGGCTAATTCCATAATAAAATAAACAAAGGCGGGAGCGCCGACACCGGGCAGGGCATGAAAACAGACTGGGGAGCCAGGCTACGGGGCCAGGGAACAGCATGGACCAGCGTAATCAGCGCGCACACCAGCATTATCCACCAGAAATGTGCATTGCATCAAAAAACACGGCTAAACAAGCTCATGCATTCCCGCGACCGGCGTGGCCGGGCGCGGTAGAATACGCGCATCGGGCGCCCCGCGCCCATCCGCCCTACTGAATAGATACGACCATGCACAGCCTGACCCTCACGACCGATAACCGCGCCGACATCGCGGCAGCCCTGGCCGGCCCGCGCTGGACGGTGGCCTGCCTGTGCGCGCTGTGGTGCGGCACCTGCGGCAGCTACCGCGCCACGTTCGAGGAGCTGGCCGCGCGTCACCCGGACACCGTGTTCGTCTGGATCGACATCGAAGACCAGGCCGACGTGGTGGGCGACCTCGACATCGACAACTTCCCCACCCTGCTGATCCAGCACGACGACAATGTCGCCTTCTTCGGCACCGTGCTGCCCGACGGCGGCCTGGCGCACCGCATGCTGCAGGCGCAGCAGGCCCTCAGCGGGGAAGAGCTGGCGGCCTTGTCGACCAGCACGCAGGAGCGGTGCGACTGGCAGCGCGACTGCAATTTGCGCACCCTCCTCGCCGCCACCCTGGCCGATTAAAAATCACCCCAGGCGCAGCGGCAGGCTGCGCAGCCGTTTCCCCGTCAATAGGAAGACCGCGTTGGCCACGGCCGGCGCAATGGGCGGCGTACCGGGTTCGCCCACGCCTTCGGGGTGTTCCGCGCTGGCAATGATGATGGTTTCCACCTCGGGCGTTTGCCCCATGCGCAGCACGGGGTAGTCGTGGAAATTGCTTTGCTCCACTTTGCCGTCCTTGAACGTGATGTCTCCGCCCAGCGCCGCCGACAGGCCGAACAGCACGGCCGACTCCATCTGCTGGGCAATGATGTTCGGATTGACGGCAATGCCGCAATCGATGGCGCACACCACGCGCTGCACGCGGATTTCACCGTTTTCCACGGACACCTGGGCCACTTGCGCCACGATGCTGCCGAACGACTGGTGCAGGGCCACGCCGTGCGCATGACCGGGCGGCGCGCTGCCCGCCCTGGCAACGGCCGCATCGAGCACGGCCAGGTGGCGCGGATGCTGCGCCAGCATGGCGCGGCGGAAGGCGACGCCGTCCTGCCCCGCCGCATGCGCCAGTTCGTCGATAAAACTTTCTTTAAAAAATGCATTGTGCGAATGCCCCACGGAGCGCCAGTAGCCGACTGGAACAAAACTGTCGGCAATCACATGGGCGATGCGCTGGTTGGCGATTTCATACGGCATGTCGAATTCGCCTTCGGCCGTGGTCTTGTCCGGTCCCGCTCCCGGCAAGCCGAAATTGCGCTGCAAAAACTGGTGCGTGATGGAAGCGCTGACGGATTTGTTGTCCCACGAAGCGATGCGGCCATGCTCATCGAGGCGCGCCGCAAAACGGGCCAGCGCGGCAGGACGGTACATATCGTGCATGGTGTCCTGCTCGCGCGTCCACACCAGCTGCACGGGCGCACCATCGCACTGCAGCGCGATGGCCACGGCTTGCGCCACCATGTCCACTTCCAGGCGGCGGCCGAAACCGCCGCCGAGCAGCAGCACCTCGATCGCCACATCCTGCGCAGCGACGCCGGCCACTTTCGCCGCCACGTCGACGGCAATGCCGGGCGCCTGCGTCGACACCCACAGCATCACCTTGCCATCCTTGACTTGCGCAGTGCAGTTGACGGGTTCCATGGCGGCGTGCGCGAGGAACGGCGCGCGGTACTCGGCCTTGATGCTGCGCAAACCCTGCACGGCCTTGCCTTCCACCTCGCCGCTGGCGTGGTACGCATGACCCGCTTCGCTGTCGAGCAGGCGCGCAAATTCCGCATACACGCCGGCGCTGGACAGGCTCGCTGGCGGACCAGCCTGCCACTGCGTCGGCAAGGCGGCGGCCGCCTGTTTCGCCCGCCACCAGGTATCGGCCACCACGGCCGCGCACGAGGTGGCCGTGGTGCCGCGCTGGGGCAGGTGCGGCGTCAGGTCCAGCACTTTTTTCACGCCGGGCATGGCGAGGATGGGCGCCGCATCGAACGCGGCCAGGACATCTCCCAGGCGCGGCGGCAGATGCAGGGCCGCGTACAGCATGCCGGGCGGGCGCGCGTCGATGCCGAAACGCGCGCTGCCATCGACTTTCGACGGCGTGTCGCGGCGCGGCGCCGGCTGGCCGATCAGCTTGAAATCCCTAGTGGGTTTGAGCACGGGCGCGCCCGGGTCGATGGCGGCGGCGCGCCGCGCCAGGCTGGCGTAGCTGGCGCGCCGGCCGTCAGCGTGGATGACTTCGCCATCCTGCGTGCGGCATTGGGCAGCCGGCACTTGCCACTGCGCGGCGGCGGCTTGCAGCAACATGGCGCGCGCGGACGCCCCCGCTTCGCGCATGGGCCCCCAGCCATCCTTCACGCTGGACGAGCCGCCCGTGACGATCACGCCCAGTTCGCGCGCCGCCTTGGCCACCGTCCACTGGGCCAGCGCCTTCAGGCGGCCCCGGTCGTCCGGGTGGAACGGCAGGCCATCCGTGAGCATGGCCACGTTGCCGAAGATTTTATCCATGGGCGCCTGGATCAGCTTGACGCTGCTCAAAGGCACGTCCAGCTCCTCGGCCACCAGCATGGGCAAGGCCGTGTGCACGCCCTGCCCCATTTCGCTGCGCGGCATGGCCAGGACCACCGTGCCATCGGCCTGGATGGCCAGCCAGCCATTCAAGGCCACGGCGCCATCCTGGAGCGGCAGCGGCGTGCTGCCCTGCAGGCGCTGGCGCGGCGGCAACACGCCCCAGCCCAGCACCAGGGCACCCGCGCCGGCCACGCCAAGACCCAGGCCGCCAAGCAGGAAACGGCGGCGCGACGGGGAGGATTCTGTGGCCATGGCTAGTCCTTTACAGTGGTGATTGGTCGATCCAGCGCTCCAGCATATCCTGCGCCAGCACCGGGCGGCCATAAAAATAACCTTGCGCCAGCTTGCAGCCATGGCGCAGCAGGAAGGCGGCCTGCTCTTCCGTCTCCACGCCTTCGGCAATCACGGACAATTGCATGCTCTTGCCCAGCTGGATGATGGCAATCGCAATGGCTTCGTCGTTCACGTCCGTCGAGATATCCTTGATGAAGGAGCGGTCGATCTTCAGGGTTTGCACGGGCAGCTGCTTCAGATACGCGAGCGAGGAATAGCCGGTGCCGAAGTCGTCGATGGCCAGGCCCACGCCGATGGCATGCAGATCGTTGATGAAACCGAGCGCGTCGCCCGTGTTCATGATCACCGATTCCGTCACTTCCAGCTGCAGCCGCTGCGGCTCCAGCTCCGTTTCCTTCAGGATGTCGGCCACCATGCCGGCGATGCTGCCCCGTTCGAACTGCTTCACCGACAGGTTGACGGCCATCTTCGGCACGCGCAAGCCCTGCGCCTGCCAGCGCATCATCTGGCGGCAGGCTTCGTCCAGCACCCATTTGCCCAGCTGGTTGATGAAACCGCTGTCCTCGGCCAGCGGGATGAAGCGGGCCGGCGGCACCAGGCCCAGTTCCGGGTGGTTCCAGCGCACCAGCGCCTCGACGCCCACCAGGCGGCCCGTGTCGATTTCCACCTGCGGCTGGTAATTGAGGAACATCTCGTTCTTTTCCAGCGAGCGGCGCAGAAAGGTTTCCAGGCGCAGGCGCTCGACGCCCTCGCCCGTCATCGACGGCGCATAGAAGCGGTAGCCGTTGCGCCCGCGCGCCTTGGCCTGGTACATGGCCACGTCGGCGTTACGGATCAGCATGTTCAAGTCCAGCGCATCGTCCGGGAACAGGCTGATGCCCACGCTGCAGGTGACGAACAATTCGTGGTCGGCCACCGTGAACGGCTGGTCGAACATGGTCATCAGCTTTTCCGCCACCTGCGTTGCGCCGTACTCGCCGTCCACGCGTTCGAGCAGCACGATGAATTCGTCGCCGCCCAGGCGCGCCAGGGTGTCGCCTTCGCGCAGGCGCGCGGCCAGCTGGCCGGCCACTTTTTGCAGCAGTTCGTCGCCCACGTGGTGGCCCAGGGTGTCGTTGACGTTCTTGAAGCGGTCCAGATCGATGAACAGCACGGCCAGCTGTTCCTGATCGCGCGCGGCGCGCAGCAGCGCGTGCTGCAGGCGGTCGTGGAACAGCAGGCGGTTCGGCAGCGCCGTCAGCGGGTCGTGGTGCGCCATGTGGTCGAGCTTTTCCTGCGATTCCTTGATCAAGGTGATGTCGCTGAACACGCCCACGTAATGCGTGGTGCCGGCGCGCGCGTCGCGCACGGCGCTGATGGTCAGCCATTCCAGATACAGTTCGCCGTTCTTGCGCTGGTGCCAGATCTCGCCGCGCCAGAAACCCGCGACCGTCAGCTCATCCCACATGGCCTGGTAGAACGCCGCGTCGTGGCGCGTCGAGCGGGTCAGCGAGGAATGCCGGCCCAGCGCCTCCGCCTCGCTGTAGCCCGTGATCTGCGTGAACGCGGGATTGACGGTGACGATGATGCCCTCGGCGTCGACCACCATCACCCCGTCGGCGATGTGTTCGAGCACGGTGGCCGACAGGCGCAGTTTTTCCTCCGCCTCCTTGCGCGCCGTGATGTCGGCATACACCCAGATGCTGCCTTCGTTGGCGCGCAGCGGGTCGAGCGCGCAGCCGCTGACCAGCGCCCAGAACAGGCTGCCGTCGCGGCGCTTGTACTGGCGCTCCTCGCTGAAATCGCCGCCCGTGGCCAGCGCCGGATACTGGCGCTCGCCCGCCTCCTCGAAGTCATACGAGGTCATGAAGACGATGGAGGTGGAACTGCCCGTCATCTCGGCATGGCCGTAGCCGAACAGCTCCTCGCAGCGGCGATTGACGGAAATGATGCGGCGGTGGCGCACGAACATCACGCCGAACATCACGTTGTCCAGGATCGCGCTCTGCTCCGTCAGCAGCGCTTCGATGCGCATCTCGTGGTGCTTGCGCTGGCTGATGTCGGCAATGATGCCGTCGACCCAGGTGACGCCGTGCTCGCCCGCCTGCGGCTGGCCGTTCTCGGCCACCCAGCGCTCGATGCCGAACGCGTCGATGATGCGGTACTCCAGCGCATACGGCTGCACCTCCTGCACCGCCTGCTTGACGGCGCGGCGGTGCGCGCGGCGGTCTTCCGGGCAGATCAGGTCGGCCCAGGCGTGCGTGGTGCCGCGCATGAACTGGCGCGCCGAATAGCCGGCGATGTCCTCGATCGCATCGCTGACGAAATCGATGGGGCCGTCGGGCCGGTAGCGGAACACGGCGCCCGGCACCTGCGTGACGATGGTGCGGAAACGCTCTTCGCGCTGGCCCACGTCCTCGAACAGCTGGCGGATGGCCGCGCGCATTTGCTCGAGCTGGGCCGTCAGGCGCCCCAGTTCGTCATTGCTGTGCGAAGCCAGCGGCGTGTCGAAGTCGCCGTGCGACAGGCGGTCGGAAAAGCGCGTCAGGCGGCGCAGGGGCTTGAGCAGGCGGCGGTTCAGGAACAGCACGATCAGCGCCATCGACACGGCCAGCTGCGCACCGAGCACGAAAATATAGGACATCTGCTTTTCGCGCAGCTCCTGCTGGCTGCGCGCATCGTCCATCTCGACGACGACGTGGCCGATGCGTTCGCCCCGCACGAGGATGTCGCGCTCGGCGCGGTACAGATTGCCCACGGGGCGCTGCGGCGCCCGCAGGCTGATGAATTCCGTGTCGCCCTGCCCCAGCACCTTCACCAGCAGCAGGGAGCGGTCGCGCATCACCGACTCGACCAGCGAATGGGCCGATTCCGCATTCATGTTCCACAGCGATTCCTGCATGCCCAGCGCCAGGATGTCGGCATTGCGCTGCAAGGCTTCATTCAGGCTGGTGCGCGCCGACTGGCGTTCATGCACGCCGACCAGCAGATAGCTGCCGAAGATGGCGGGAACGACGAGGCCGCCAAATACCACCAGCAGCAAGGCGCCATAGATCGACGAGCCGTACAGCACACGCAGGCTGGCGCGCAGGCGCTGATAGGGCGAATTAAACATGCGGCAACAGGGCAACAGGGATCAGGCAGGCGATCATCGAACTTTACAGGGGAATCCGGGTGATAAGGCGGGAAGAAACTTTTTCAGGAGCAATTATGCATGGAAAAAGCGGGAAAAGTCACCAATAAACACGTGCCTGCAGCGACGTCAGGCCATATACACAGGGCTGAAAAACCACACGCAGGCTGGCGCGCCAGGCAAGCGCCAGCAGAAAAGCGCGCAGCTTGCTATCATCGCGCCACTTTACCTAGAGGAACCACCATGACCTTCTCCATCTACTCCGCATCGATCCCCGTCTTCAAACAGATCCTGGGCAGCCTGGCCGCCATCCTGGACAAGGCGGAAACGCACGCGCAAGACAAGAAAATCGACCCGAACGCCCTGCTGCAATTCCGCCTGTTCCCGGACATGCTGCCGTTCGTGCGCCAGATCCAGATCGCCACCGACTTCGCCAAGGGCTGCGGCGCGCGCCTGGCCGGCGTGGCCGTGCCGCCGTATGAAGACAGCGAACAGAGCTTTGCTGAACTGAAGGCGCGCATCGTGAAAACCATCGCCTTCCTGGAAAGCCTGCCGCAAGCGGACATCGACGGCAGCGAAACGCGCGCCATCACCACCGGCAGCGGCGAAAAGACCAAGCACTTCACGGGCCAGACGTATCTGTTCCACTACGCGCTGCCGCACTTCTTCTTCCACGCGACGACGGCGTACGACATCCTGCGCCACAACGGCATCGAAGTGGGCAAGAAGGATTTCATTGGTAGTTATTAATCGTTAGCGCTGAAATATGGGGTCAGTTCCTTCGGAATCGGAATGCTTCCCATTGGGAAGCATTCCCCCGTCGGGTCCGACCCCAGCATTTGCCGTTGGGTTCGGCAACACAAACACGTCAAGTATTCCTGCGCGGATACCCCTGCGCCAGGATGCGCACCCACACCACTTCCTTCTCTTCATCCGTCATCGACACCCAGTGGGCCACTTCCACCACGGTGCGGCCGCAGCCGCGGCAGATTTCATCGAAAGTCGTCGAGCACACGGCCACGCAGGGCGTATCGGGACGCAGCGGCAGTTCCTTGTCCGCCATCTCAGCCGACCTTCGCCAGGCCGAGCTTTTCCCAGCCTTCGATGCCCAGCTTTTCCAGGGTGGCGATATTCTTGTCGAAAATCTCGGATGCTTCCGGGAATGCCTCGACGGCGCGCTCGATGCTGTCTTCGCGCAGCAGGTGCAGGGTCGGGTACGGCGAGCGGTTGGTGTAGTTGCTGATGTCGTCCTCGAACGTCTCGGCAAACTGGTAGTTCGGGTGGAAACTGGCCACCTGCAATTCGCCCGCCAGGTGCATGTCTTCCACGGCCGCATCGGCCACATCGAGAAACTCGTTGTAGTCGAGGAAATCGTTGAGGGTGTACGGATGGATCAGCAAGGTCGTGTCGATCTGCTCGGGGTCCGTGTCGGCCAGGGTTTGCAGCTCGTCCATCAGCATCGCCAGCAAATCTTCGGGATTGCTCGATTCGCACACCACATAGCGGATCTGCTTCTTGACGTGCACGGCCTTGGCGAACGGGCACAGGTTCAGGCCGATCACGGCCTTTTCCAGCCAGGCAACGGTATTGGCGATGATGACGGCGTTGTCGTCGTCGTGGCGCGGCGGGGTGTTCATATGCATGACTCTCTATCAATAAGGCGGCCGGCAGCCGAATGGCCGGCCAAAGCCAAATTGTACGCACTCTTTGCGCAGTCTCATACTCGACGGCTGCCAGGCTTGCGCCAGCCTCTTCCCCATGTATGCTATAACAGCGGCCGAATCACGCATTGGACAAATTAAATTTGCAATAATGATAGCATTAGCGAATGGAAACTCAGCCGTTTCCCACTTATTGCCGCTTATTTCCTGTCATCATGCTGACATAATTCTTGACTCCTGCATGTGGATATACGTACACTCGCAGCTTGATCATGGGTCTGTCCGATGTTTCTCCGACGACAACAATGGAACACTATGCACGAAAACTCCTTTAAATCTACCGTCCTGGCGGCGTTGGCCCTGGCGCTTGCGCCCGCCCTCAGCCAGGCGTACGAAGCCGGTGTTGAGAGCGATAACGCGCCAGTCGCCGCCGCCGCACCTGCCCTGATCCCGATGACCGCCCAGGTCACGGCGAAACTCCCCACCCTCGACAACCGCCTGCAAAAGACCGACCGCCTGCTGAAAAACCTCAGCGACAATTCCGATCCGCTGCGCGAAGCCGACGTCTGGGGCCGCATCCGCAGCGGCTATGCGATTCCCGACATCAACAACCAGCTGGTGGCCAACCACGTCAACTGGTACGCCACCCGCCCCGACTACATCGCCCGCACGACGGCGCGCGCCTCGCGCTACATCTTCCACGTGGTGCAGGAACTGGAAAAGCGCGGCATGCCGACGGAACTGGCCTTGCTGCCGTTCATCGAGTCCGCCTTCAACCCGCAAGCGTTCTCCAGCGCCAATGCGGCCGGCATGTGGCAATTCGTGCCCGCCACGGGGCGCGACTTCAACCTCAAGCAAAACATGTTCAAGGACGAGCGCCGCGGCGTGCTGGCCTCGACCGATGCGGCCCTGACGTATCTGCAGCGCCTGTATGACATGTTTGGCGACTGGCAACTGGCGCTGGCCGCCTACAACTGGGGCGAAGGCTCGGTGCAGCGCGCCATCAAGAAAAACCAGGCGCTGGGCAAGCCCACCGATTTCGAAAGCCTGGCCGACCTGATGCCGGCCGAAACGCGCAACTACGTGCCCAAGCTGCAAGCGGTGAAAAACATCATCGCCAATCCGGCCCAGTTCGGCCTGACCCTGCCCGTGGTCGACAACCAGCCCTACTTCACGGCCATCGACAAGACCAGCGACATCGACATCACCGTCGCTGCCCAGCTGGCCGAACTGTCGATGGATGAATTCAAGGCCTTGAATCCGCAATTCAACCGCCCCGTCATCATCGGCGGCGAAAAGACCAAGATTCTGTTGCCTCAGGAAAACGCCGCCAAGTTCACCACCAACCTGGCGCAATGGGGCCATGCCTTGTCCAGCTGGACCACGCACAAGATCACCAATGCGCGCGAACGCATCGAAACCCTGGCGTCGAAATTCGGCACCACGGCCGATGTGCTGCGCCAGGCCAACAACATTCCCCAGCGCACGCGCCTGCGCGCCGGCTCCACCATTCTCGTGCCGAAAACCTCGGCCACGATGAACAACGATATCACCCAGGAAATTGCCGACAGCGCCACCATGCTGCTGGAAGCGGACCGCCCGGAACGTGCCGCCAAGGCCGTGCGCCGCGTCGCCAAGGGCGGCAAGGTGCAGGCTGCACCGATTTCCCTGGTGAAACCGCGGATCCAGCGCGGCGGCGGGAATCGCGCAAAAGCCCGTCACTGAACGCCTGAGCTGTATTGACACACCTCACCGGCCGCCACAGCTTTGCTGTCGCGGCCGGTTGCACATCCGCCCACCTACCCAGACAGGAGTCGTCATGGCTTTCTTGCAAGGCAAAAAAATCCTCATCACGGGCTTGCTGTCCAACCGCTCCATCGCCTATGGCATCGCCAAGGCCTGCCACCGCGAAGGCGCCACGCTGGCCTTCACGTATGTGGGCGAACGCTTCAAGGAACGCATCACGGAATTTGCGGCGGAATTCGGCAGCGAACTGGTGTTCGACTGCGATGTTTCCAGCGATGAACAGATCAGCGCCGTCTTCAGCGACCTGGCGCACCACTGGGAACACCTCGATGGCCTCGTGCACGCCATCGGCTTTGCGCCGCGCGAGGCGATTGCCGGCGACTTCCTCGACGGCCTGTCGCGCGACAGCTTCCGCATCGCGCACGATATTTCCGCCTACAGCTTTCCCGCCATGGCCAAGGCCGCCCTGCCCCTGCTGCACCCGGGCGCCTGCGTGCTGACCCTGACCTACCTGGGCGCCATGCGCGCCGTGCCCTACTACAACACCATGGGCCTGGCGAAGGCGTCGCTGGAAGCGTCCGTGCGCTACCTGGCCGAATCGCTGGGCCCGCGCGGCATCCGCGCCAACGGCATCTCGGCCGGCCCCATCAAGACTTTGGCCGCTTCCGGCATCAAGGATTTCAGCAAACTGCTGGGCTTTGTGGCCGAGCACGCCCCCCTGCGCCGCAACGTCACCATCGAGGAAGTGGGCAACACGGCCGCCTTCTTGCTGTCCGACCTGGCTTCGGGCATCACGGGCGAGATTACCTACGTCGATGGCGGCTTTTCGCAAGTGATGGCCGTCAATCCCGAAGTAGAGTGAGGCGGTGATGGCCGATATTCTGCGGTTGTCACTTGACAACCAATCAATATCGACCTGCATTGGCGGCATCGCATGGCGCGCTCCCCGCAGCCGAAGCAAGACATCGAAGCGGCATTGCGCCACGCGGAAAGCCAGGGCTGGCGCGTGGCAACGGGCGGCAGCCCTGCCTGGGGCAAGATCTGCTGCCCGTACAACGATACCGGCTGCCGCTGCGGCGAATTCTGCATCGCCTGCATCTGGAGCACGCCGAAAAATCCCGGCAAGCACGCGCGGTCCATACGGCGGGCGGTCGACAATGGCACTTTCAACAAGCTGATGCAGGACTGCATGCAACGCAAATCCAAGGGGTAGCCATCATGGATTACGTCTTCGCCCTCAAATACCGCCTGCCCGACGACGAAACCGACCTCGATGCACTGGCCGAGCGCCTGGGCAGCGGCGGCGGCGATGACGCGCTGGCCGGCATCGGCCAGGCGGGCCGCCTGGCGCTGGAATTCACGCGCGAAGCGGGCTCTGCCAGCGAAGCGCTGCTGAGCGCCCTGGCCGACGTGAAAGCCATCGTGCCCCGCGCCCGCCTGGTCGAAGCCGCGCCGGACTTCGTGGGGCTGACGGACGTGGCGCAAGTGCTGGGCCTGTCCCGGCAAAACCTGCACAAGCTGATGAACAAACACCGCCACAGCTTCCCCGCGCCCGTGCATGAAGGCAGTACCACCATCTGGCACCTGGCCGACGTGCTGGCGTGGCTGCACGCCAAGGGCACGTACCGGCTGGAACGCAGCCTGATCGACGTGGCGCAGGCGGCCCGGCACATCAACCTGGCCAGGGAAGCGGCGCAGGCGCCGCAGCTGCCCGCCGACATCGCCGCCATGCTTGCCTGACTGGCGAAAAACTACGTATTCTTACTGATTTCACATAGGAAACATGTTCAAAACGTGGTAGGACTTGCGTTTCTTCCCATTTAGACCGTGCAAAACGGCAGCAAATACGGTATAGTGTCGTTGTGCGCTGCAATATGTTTCTCTGAAGCGAAGGCAACACCGCAGTCAAGCACTACAAACTTAGCAGCTTCGCAAGCCTTAGCGCATCCACCGGATGCCGCTTATAAAGCCCTCCCGCCTTGTGTGTCGCACCTGACACCGTCCCGGCGCAAAGCTTTTGTGCCGAAATTTCTTTCTAGTTGAGTCATTTCGTTTTGGTTGGCGTTGCTATTTTGCGTTCTGCTTTTTGCAAGAACGCTGATTTTCACGAAAGAAAAAGAATGACATTTGAATCCTTAGGCCTGCATCCGTCCATCCTCGCCGCTCTGACCGAATCGGGCTACACCGCGCCAACCGCGGTACAGTCGCAAGCGATTCCTGCCGCGATCGAAGGCCGTGACCTGCTGGTCTCGTCGCAAACCGGTTCGGGCAAGACCGCAGCGTTCATGCTGCCGTCGCTGCACAAACTGGCCAGCGCCGAACAAAGCGCCGCCGGCAAGACGCCAAACCAGGAAATGCAAGCCTCGCGCGCCCGCGGCGAGCGTCCACGCTTCAAGGCTGCCCAGCCAAAAATGCTGGTGCTGACGCCAACGCGCGAACTGGCCCTGCAAGTGACCACCAACACCGACAAGTACAGCACCGGCATCCGCCGCATCAAGGCTGTGTCGATCCTGGGCGGCATGCCTTACCCTAAACAGATGCAATTGCTGGCCAAGAATCCTGAGATCCTGGTCGCCACGCCTGGCCGTCTGATCGACCACATGGACTCGGGCAAGATCGACTTCTCGCAACTGGAAATCCTGGTGCTGGACGAAGCCGACCGCATGCTGGACATGGGTTTCATCGACGACATCGAGAAAATCGTGGAAGCGACGCCGGAAGGCCGTCAAACCATGCTGTTCTCGGCAACCCTGGACGGCGTCGTGGGCAATATGGCCCGCCGCATCACGAAAAACCCGCTGATCATCCAAGTGGCCAGCTCGAGCAACAAGCACGAAAACATCACGCAGCGCGTGCACTTCGTCGACGATCTGTCGCACAAGAACCGCCTGCTGGACCACCTGCTGCGCGACGAAACCCTGGACCAGGCTGTTGTGTTCACCGCCACCAAGCGTGACGCCGACACCATCGCCGACCGCCTGAACATCGCCGGTTTCTCGGCTGCCGCCTTGCACGGCGACATGCACCAGGGCGCGCGCAACCGCACCCTGGACGGCATGCGCCGCGGCCAGGTCAAAGTGCTGGTCGCCACCGACGTTGCCGCCCGCGGTATCGACGTGCCTACCATCACCCACGTGTTCAACTACGATCTGCCGAAGTTCCCGGAAGACTACGTCCACCGCATCGGCCGTACGGGCCGCGCCGGCCGCAATGGCCTGGCCATCTCGCTGGTGAACCACGCTGAAGGCATGAACGTCAAGCGCATCGAACGCTTCACCAAGCAATTGATCCCGGTCAATGTCATCGAAGGTTTCGAACCGAAGAAAACGGCGTCGGCACCACGTTCGAGCGCCCGTCCAGGCGGCTGGAAACCAGGCGACAACCGTGGCGGCGCGAAGCCAGGCCAACGCACGTTCAGCAAGCCGGGCGCGCCACGCAAGGACGGCGCTCCCAGCACCGGCGGCGGCTACAAGGGTTCCAACCCGCGCAGCACCGACGGCGCGCGCCGCAGCTACGGCGACCGTTAATCACGGTTCCCGCTGCCGCTAGGCATGCAATGAAAAACGGCCACCAGATCGCTCTGGTGGCCGTTTTTTTATGCCCGGTATATTTACTTCTTCGACACCTTCTGGCGCGACAGCTTGCGCAGCTTGGCCTGCTCGAAGCGCAACTGCTGCTCCGGCGTCTCCAGCACCAGCGGCGGCACGGCCACGGGCTTGCGGTTGGCGTCCACGGCCACCATCGTGAAATAGCAGCTGTTGGCGTGACGCACCAGGCGCTGCTGGATGTTTTCCGTCACCACGCGGATGCCCACTTCCATCGACGTCGTGCCCGTGTAATTGATCGAAGCCAGGAAGGTCACCAGCTCGCCCACGTGGATAGGCTGCAGGAACATCACCTGGTCCACCGACAGGGTCACCACGTAGCTGCCCGAATAGCGGCTGGCGCAGGCATAGGCGACGCTGTCGAGGTATTTCAGGATGGTGCCGCCATGCACGTTACCGGAAAAATTGGCCATATCGGGCGTCATCAAGACCGTCATCGTCAGTTCGTGGGCCGACCAGTTCATCGCGCTGTCCAAAGTGTTCTCCAAGGGGGAAATAAAAGTGAGGGGGATGTGAAAACCGGCCCCAGGGGCCGGTGGCAGGGACCGGCTGTTACAGTCCCAGGGTGTCGATGTCGGCCAGCGAGTCGCGGCCCTTGTCGGAAATGTCGTGGCCCTCGCCTTCGGCACGCGCCACGATGTGGGCTTTCTTGCCCAGGAAATAGGCCACGTCCGAGTCCAGCTTGGTCAGCGGATCGACGGCCACGGCGCGCAAGCCCATGATGCAACGGCGCAGGAACAGCAGCTGCTGTGCTTTCTCGGTGATGGACAGGCGGCCATCGCGCGCATAGCTGAGCAGCTTCAGGCCCGACAGGCGCTTGGCATTGCGGGCAACGCAAGCGCTGGGGCGCTCGGTCTTGATGCCGCGTGCAACTTGCTCCAGCGCGTCATATTCATCGGTTGTTAATTTCTCGTTCTTCATTACTTTTCCATAAAAGGCCAGGTGTTCGGCCCCCATGGTACGCGCCCCGCTGCGCATCGGCAACAGGCAACGTGAATCTGACGCCGCCCGCCACGCGGACGGGCGGCGCAAACGCGGGCGCAGCAGCCCTTATTTGTAGCTGCGCAGCAGCAGCCAGGCCAGCCCGCAACCGGCCACGGCACCCGCCAGGACCAGCGCCACGAGGTTTTTGCTGGTGATCGCAGGGCGCCGGCCCAGGTAGATTTTGTTATGCAAGGAATTGCCCATGATGGTCTCCTGTACAAGAATTTTTATGATGTCTCATTATAAGAACAGAATCGTGACGGCCGCATGACACTCGGCAGCCAGAGCTTGATTTGTATCCACTCGGCAACATTTATTGGCTTTTTTGTTGTTTAAATGGCGTGGCGAGAACGGCGCCCCCGCCTTTCATTTCCAATCGGAAATAACCGCGGCGCACGCACCTCGCGGCGCGCAAGGCGCCGCGCAGCATCACCGCAGCGCAACAAGCGCTCAATGCATCTTGACGGGCGGCGGCGGCGGCGTGGGCTCTTCGACGGGCACCGGCTCGACATGCGGCGGCGTTCCCGGCGGCGGCGCGATGGGATCGCCTTCCGGCCGTGGCGGCATATCGGGTTCGGGCGTGCTGTGCGCACGCAGCGGGATCTGACGCAAATGTGGCTGCATGGTGGCCTCCTTTGCCCCACTGTAGCCGATGCGGCCAAATCCTGGCGCCCGCAAGGGGCAAGCGGCACGGGGAACTTATCGGCGCGGCAGCACTCCAACTAGCCACGTATCCCCACCGGCACGAGTGCAAGCGATAGCTCAGCGATGGCGCGCAAAAAAATCCTCTTTATGGCCGAGGCCGTGACCCTGGCCCATGTCGGCCGTCCCCTGAGCCTGGCCCAGGGCCTGGACGAAGATGTGTACGAGGTGCATTTTGCCTGCGCCGACGGATATGATTTTTGTTTCAAGCAAACCCCGTTCAGGCGCTGGCGCATCGACAGTATTTCATCGTTGCAATTCCTGCAGGCGCTGGCCCACGGCAAGCCCGTCTACACGGAAAGTACCTTGCACGCGTACGTGGAAGAAGACCTGCGCCTGCTCAATGCCGTCCAGCCCGATCTCGTGATCGGCGACTTTCGCCTGTCGCTGTCCGTCAGCGCGCGCCTGCAACGCATTCCCTACCTCACCGTCAGCAATGCCTACTGGAGTCCCTATGTGCGCCCGCACTACACGGTGCCCAGCCTGCCCCTGACCGGCATCCTGCCCATCTGGCTGGCCGCCCCCCTGTTCCGCCTGATCCGCCCGCTGGCCTTCGCCTCGCATGCGGTGCCCATGAACCGCGTGCGCCGCCGCCATGGCCTGCCCTCGCTGGGCAGCGACCTGCGGCGCATCTATACGGATGCCGACCGCACCCTGTACGCGGATATTCCGCAACTGTTCCCGCCGCACGCCATGCCGCCCACGCACGACTACCTGGGCGCCATCATCTGGGCGCCGCCGCTCGATTTGCCGCACTGGTGGCAGCGTGCGGAACTGAGCAGCGGACGGCCCATCATCTACGTCACCCTGGGCAGTTCCGGCCAGGGGCAATTGCTGCCGCGCGTGCTGCGCGCGCTGGCGCCGCTGCCCGTCACCGTATTGGCGGCCACGGCCGGCACCATCCGCATCGATGCCGTGCCGCCGAACGCCTATGTCGCGCCCTTCCTGCCAGGCGACGCGGCTGCCCGGCGCGCCAGCCTGGTGATCTGCAACGGCGGCAGCCCCACCAGCCAGCAGGCGCTGACGGCAGGCGTGCCCGTCATCGGCATCGCCAGCAATCTCGACCAGTTCCTCAACATGCACGGCATCATGGCCGCCGGCGCCGGCCTGCTGCTGCGCGCCGACCGCTTCCAGGAAACCGCCTTGCGCCGTGCCGCCACGCGCATGCTCGACGATGGCCAGGCCCGGCTGGCGGCGCGCCAGCTGGCCACGGCATTGCGCGACTATGTGCCCGGGCAGCGCCTGCTGCCCCATATGCACACCCTGCTGGGCTCGTTGCAGCCTGGCGGCCAGCCTTGACGGGCAGCGTCGGTTTTTTTTACAGCGCGTGCGGCAGGGCCTGCACTACGTCAATAAAAGCACGCCAAGTCATTGATTTCAAAAGAACCTCATGCGTTGGCATGGAAGTCGCTAGGTACTGGCCATGAGCACCTGCCGACAGGACTCAAGCACGAAATCCACTCAACCCCATGACGTGAGGTAACCCAAATGAAACGCTCTCATTTAAAACTGATGCCGGCCGCAGCGGCACTGGCCATGCTGTGCGCCGCCGGCAGCGCGCAGGCGGGCGGCTACGGCTATTCCTACAACAACATCTTCGGCCTGCAGATCGCCGCCGCGACGGGCTCGATCACGGCCCTGAACAGCACCACCATCTCGCGCAGCACGGCCACCCTGAATGGCGTGAGCATCATCCAGGGCGGCCCCGGCATACTCGATTCGCCGCGCGCCGCCGTCGGCGCCGTCACCAAGGGCGAGAACGACTTTACGCAACAGGGGCCTACGGCCAATTACTCGCGCGGCGACGCGCAGATCGTCAGCACGCAGTTTCCCTCGTTCCCGCCCGGCTCGACTTCCACGCAAGCCGTCAACGTGGCCGAAGTCCACCTGGCCGATCCCGCGGGCACGGCCGACGCGTCCGGACGCAATGGCTCGACCACGGGCTTTTCCGTCAACTTCGTGGTCGGCTCGCCCACGGCGACGCTGAGCTTTGATTTCCTGTCATCGCCGTTCATGCAGGTTTTCTTGCAAAGCAATGTCGGCTCCCTGTCCACGGCGACGGCCAACCTGGTGGTCACCTTCACCATCACCGATTCAACGGGTGCAACGGTCTTCAACTGGACGCCCGACGGCGTGATCGGCTCGGGCATTTCGGGCGGCACGGAGAGCGCCGACGGCGCCAACCTGAACACCAGCCTGGCGACCAACTTCCTCACGCGCGGCAATCTGTTCACCTACGACCCTTCCGGCTGCGGTACGCCCACGGGCACGGGCGTGGGCACGGGCTGCGGCAGCAACTTCAGCGCCGTCAGCAATGCTTTAACGGCAGGCAACTACACCCTGACCCTGAATGCCGTGGAAAGCGTGGACCTGGTGAAACAGCAAGCGACGCCCGAACCAGGCACCCTGGCCTTGCTGGGCCTGGGACTTGCAGGCCTGGGCTATGCCCGCCGCCGCAAGGTTGCCGCCTGAACCTGGCGACGGGGAGATGCAAAGGCGAGGGGCTGACCTCGCCTTTTTCATGCCGAACCCTGTCGGTTTTCCTTACAGCGCGGCGGCCATGCGGCAAGCGGCCGCTGCGCTGGCTTCCCACCAGCAAAGGATGTCCAAAGGATTTCCATGAGTAAATTTCCCCGCACCCGATTTCGCGCTGCCCTGCTCGCCCTGCTGTTGCTGGCCTGCCAAGGCGGCGCCAGCGCAGCCGCCTACGGTTATTCATACACCAATGTCTTTGGCCTGGTCGTCAGCAATCCCACCGGCTCCACCTCGCTCATCAGCAATGTCGACCTGTCGCGCACCACCGCCACGCTCAACGGCAGCAGCGTCATCCACGGCGGCAGCAATGAAATCGATGCGCAGCAAGCGGCACGGGGCGCCGTCGGCAAGGGACAGAATGATTTTACGCAGCAAGGCATGGGCAAGGCCTCGTATGCGCGCGGCGACGCGCAAATCGTCAGCTCGCAAATCCCCCCTTTTCCGCCTGGCTCGACCAGCACGCATACCGTGAATGCGGCGGAAACCTTCCTGACGGGCGGCGGCAGCGCCGACGCCTCGGGCCGCAATGGTTCCAGCACGGCGATGGCCGTCAATTTCGTCGTGGGCGAACCGGGCGCCACCCTGGCCTTCCAGTTCCAGGCCCTGCCCTTCATGCAGCTATACCTCGATGCGCAGGCAGGCACGGGCTCGGCGGCCACCACCAACATGGCCCTGACGTTTACCATCATCGATGAGAATGGCCAGATCGTCTTCAACTGGGCCCCCGACGGCAGCCTCGGCTCGGGCATCCTGGGCGGCACCGAACTGGCCGACGCCGCCAGCCTGAATACGGGCTACGCGCAAACGCCGCTGACCAGCGGCAGCGTGTTCACCTACGACCCCAGCGGCTGCGGCGCCCCCACGGGCACGGGCATCGGCACGAGCTGCGGCGGGCAGTACGGCGCCGTCACGGACAACCTCGTGGCAGGCAGCTATACGCTGGTATTGAACATGCTGAACAGTTCCGAACTGGCCTACGTGCCCGGCGTCACGCCCATGGCGCTGCCGGGCACCTTGGCCCTGCTGGCGGCGGGCCTGGCGGCCCTGGCCGGCCTGGGGGGAGATCGGAAGAGCGGCGTGGAGGGAAAGGGTGTTCTATAAGGTGTAGATCTCGGTGGTCGCGGGGTCATTAAAGAAGCAAAACCGGCAGCCAATCCAGCAGCAAAAGTGGCGGCGAAA
>NZ_WFLL01000032.1:0-72258 GCF_009208755.1 Janthinobacterium sp. FT14W
GCTCGGCGCGGGGCCAGTCGGCGCGGGGCCGCTGCTCGGCACGCCAGCCGGGATGCGCCACCGGATCTTGCACGGGCGGCAAGGCCGGCGCCGCCGGCATCACGGGCTGTTGCGGTATCGGCGGCCGTTGCGGTATCGGTGGCTGAAGCGGCTGCAGCGGCTGCAGCGGCTGTTGCGGCACGGGCGGCCGGTTCGGCTGCATGGGGCGCGGCGCCATGTGCGCCTGGCCATCGTCCGTCTGCAAGCGGCCGGGACGGTTGACCCAGTCGCGCCGGAACCCGGTGTCGCCGCGCGGTGCATCGGCGGGACGCTGCCAGTTGCCCGCCGGCGCAGGCGCCGTGCTCAAGGGCAAGCTTTGCATGACGGGCGGCGGCATGCTGGTGCGGTTGCGGCGCGGCACGTCGATCGTGCGCTGCTGGCCAAAACGCTCGCCCGGCAGCATGCTCATGCCTTCGCGGCGTTCGCGCTCGCCCGCCACGGAACGGCGCCCTTCGGCCACGCGGTTGATGCGGCGTTCATAGTCGGCGCTGGCGCGGTAGCCGGGCACGTAGCGGTCGTGCGGCGACAGGGGAAACCAGCCGACGCCGGGCGCGGGCCGCTGGCCATGCTGCTGCCATTGGTTGCCGCCCACCCAGCCCACCAGCGCGGGCGCCCATGGCACGCGGCCGCGTTCGCGGCCCGGCGCCCAGCCCCAGCGGTGGCCCAGCAGCACCCAGCGGCCGTAATGCGAGGGCGCGTAGCCCCACGGCGCATTGTCGATCCAGGTCCAGCCCCACGGCGCGATCCACGTCCAGCGTCCGTCGCTGTACGGCACCCAGCCGGCCGGCACGGCGCTGGGCAGCCACAAGGGGCCGTATTCCGCATCGTCCTGCCAGGCGCCGTAGCGGTCCAGCTCTTCATAGCCGGTGGTATCGTCCGTGACATAGCGCAAGGCCGGCGCGGCGGCGGGCAAGGCTACGGGCCAGTTGTCGAAAGCGACTCTCTGCAGGGCGCCCGTGCGCAATTCCTCGTCCGTCAGCTCGGCGCGCTTGCCGGCACGCAAGGTGACGCTGCCCGTGGCGCCATCCACGTCGGCCGCGCCTTCGAGCACGCTGACGACGCTGGTGCCGGGCTGGCGCCCCGCCTCGATGCGCACCCAGCCCGGCTGGGTGAGGATCACGCGCGCCTGGGCCGTGGTCAGCTCGAAGCCGCGCAGCGCATCGGGATTGCGCACGCGCACGCTGGCCGTGCCATAACTGAGATGCAAGGTGAAACTGTCGTCATCGAGCGCGTTCACTTCCAGCTCGGAATCGCCGTCGAGGCGCACGGCGGCCGCGCCCACGCGAAATTCCGCCAGCGCGCCGCGCAGGGTGGTCAGGCGGTTGTCCGTGGTGACGGGCCAGTTCAGCAAGGCATTTTGCGCCTCGCCGTCGCCCGCGCGCACCAGCACTTGTCCTTCGACGGTGGAAATGCGCCCCACGCGGGCGGGCGGGTCCTGCGCCAGGGCCAGGGTGCACGCCGACGACAGCAGCACGGCGCACACGGCGTTCAACAGGGGGAGAGACAGGATAGGACGCATGGCAGCGCTCCAGGCAGGACTTACAAGGATGACATGCTATCGATTACATCCGCATCGGGCGGGCATCGCAAGCGGGCTTACAAATGTTTGCATGTTGACCTGGCTCAGGATGCCGCCTGGCCACCCCGCTTGACAAAGAACAGGGCCGCGCCGACGGCCATCAGCAAGCCGCCAAAGAAGCGGTTCTGCTTTTTCACGGCGCTGGCGTCGCGGAAGAACCGCTGCATCGAGGATGCGAGGAAGGCGTAGCTGTGCATGACGACCAGGTCGATCGTGCACATGGTGACGGCCAGTATCAGCAGCTGCGGCAGCAGGGGCGACGCAGGGCTGATGAATTGCGGCAATACCGCCACCATAAAAATGATGCCTTTCGGATTCGTCACGTTGGTGAGAAAACCCGTCAGCACGCGCCGGCGGCCCGTCGGCAGCACGGCGGCCGCATGCAGGTCGCCCGTCACGGCCACCCTGGCGCGCCACTGCGACAGGCCCAGGTAGATCAGGTACAGCGCGCCCACCGTCTTGACGATATTGAAGGCTACTTCGGAAGCGAGCAGCAGGGAACCCACGCCGGCGCCCGCGATGCCCAGCACCACCAGCAACCCCAGCTGCAGGCCGAGGATGGTGGCGCTGGCCTTTTTCACCCCGTACGACAGGCCATGCGACATCGACAGCACGGCGCCCGAGCCGGGCGAGACGGCGATGATGGAGGCGGCGATGACAAAGGTGATCCAGGTGGCAAAGTGCATGCGGTGTCCCAAAATGGTGATGAGAGGCAATTTTAACCCGCCCCGTGCGGCCCTGCCGGCCCCGCCTGAGGTAAGATCGGGGTCTAGCCTTAGCCCTATCGTCCCTTGCCGTACAACCAAGAATAACATCATGAAGAAGAACACTTGCCTCGCCCCACGCTTCCCTGCCACCACTGCGGGAGTACGCTGAGATGGCCGGCTCCAGCCTGCTGGCCCTGCTCGACGACATCGCCAGCATCCTCGACGACGTTTCCCTGATGACCAAGGTGGCGGCCAAGAAGACGGCCGGCGTGCTCGGTGACGACCTGGCCCTGAACGCGCAGCAGGTGGCCGGCGTGCGCGCCGAGCGCGAGCTGCCCGTCGTCTGGGCCGTCGCCGTCGGCTCGCTGAAGAACAAGGCCATCCTCGTGCCCGCCGCACTGGCCATCAGCGCGTTCGCGCCGTGGGCCATCACGCCGCTGCTGATGGTGGGCGGCGCCTACCTGTGCTTCGAGGGCTTTGAAAAGATCGCGCACACATATCTGCACCCGGACGACAGCCACAAGGCCGAGCTGGCGCAGGCGCTGCGCGACCCGCAGGTGGACCTGGTGGCGCTGGAAAAGGACAAGATCAAGGGCGCCATCCGCACGGATTTCATCTTGTCGGCAGAAATCATCGTCATCGCCCTGGGCACGGTGGCCGCGGCCACCTTTGCCGAGCAGGTGGCGGTGGTGGTCGGCATCGCCATCATCATGACGGTGGGCGTGTATGGCCTGGTGGCCGGCATCGTCAAGCTCGATGACGCGGGGTTTTATCTGTCCGCGCGCAAGGGCGCGGGCGCGCTGATGCAGGGCGTGCGGGCGTGTGGCCGCATGCTGGTGTCGGCGGCGCCAAAGCTGATGAAATTCCTCTCCGTGGTGGGCACCCTGGCCATGTTCATGGTGGGCGGCGGCATTTTGACGCACGGCTGGCCCTGGGCCAGCGGCATGCTGCACCACGTCGAGGAAGCGGTGGGCAGCGTGGCCGGCATCGGCCCCGTGCTGGCCGCCGTCACGCCCAGCCTGATCAATGCGGTGGCCGGCGTCATCGCCGGCGGCCTGGTGCTGGCCGGCGTCACGGCCGTGTCGGCTTTGTTGCGCATGCTCAAATCGCGCACATGAACTTTCTGGTCTGATGGGGCGGCAGGCGCATCCGTGCCTGCCGCCGCGGCCATGCCGGCGGCGCCCGCTGCCCATGGAGACCTCATGCAGACGTCCCCCGCCCCACGCCCCAGCAGCGCCTTTATCGGCGCGTCCTGGGCGGCCTTGCTGATCGGCATCGTCACTTACCTGTCCGGCCTGTGGAATGCCGGCATGGCCCTCAACGAAAAGGGCTATTACTTCACCATCCTCATGTACGGCCTGTTCGCCGCCATCTCGCTGCAGAAATCCGTGCGCGACCGCAGCGAGGGCATCGCCGTGACGGGCATCTATTTCGGCCTGTGCTGGATTTCCGTGCTGCTGGCCTTGCTGCTGCTCACCGTCGGCCTGTGGAATGCCACTCTGCAAAACAGCGAGAAGGGTTTCTATGCCATGGCATTCCTGCTCAGCCTGTTTGCGGCCGTGGCCGTGCAAAAGAATGTGCGCGACGTGGCGCGCGCCTCGGCCACCGCCCCCGCCGAGCTGCCGGGAACTTAAACACCGGCAGCGCATCTATCCCAGTATCCAAGTCGGGAGAGGATGATGGGCGACCAGCAGAAACGTTTACAGATGGCCCTGGAAGCGGCGCACATGGCGATCTGGGATTCGCGCATCGTCGCAGGCCAGGTCATCGACGGCACGGTCAGCTGGTCGGCCAAGGGCGCCACCTTGCTGGGCCTGGAAGAGCGCGCGCTGACGCAGCCGTTCCGCAGCTTTCTCGACTGCGTGCACGCCAGCGACCGCGACAAGGTGCTTGGCGTGCTGCAGGACGGCGTGCGCCGGCGCGCCGGCTACGCCCTGCAATACCGCGTCGTCTGGCCCGACGGCAGCGAACACTGGCTGGCGGCCAAGGCGCAGGTCTTCATGGACGGCGGCGGCCATCCCGAACGCACCTTGGGCATCATCTGGGATATCACCGAGCACATGGCGCGCGAAATCATGATCGCCGAGCGCAAGGAACTGGCCGAAGTGACGCTCAGCTCCATCGGCGACGGCGTCATCACCACCGATCCGCAGGGCAAGACGCGCTACCTGAACCGCGTGGCCGAGCAATTGACGGGCTGGACCAACGACATGGCGCAGGGCCTGGACATCGGACTGACCCTGCCGCTGGCCGATGAATGCACGGGCGAAGCACGCGAGCACGTGGCCATGCGCTGCCTGCAACAGCGCCAGGCCATCGGCATCTCGCCCCGCTCGCAGCTGATCACGCGCGAAGGGCGGCGCATCGCCGTCGAGGATTCCGCCGCGCCCATCTGGTCGCGCGACGGCGACATCCTCGGCGCCGTCGTCGTCTTCCGCGACGTCAGCCACGAACGCAAGCTGAGCCAGCAACTGTCGTGGCAAGCCACGCACGACACCCTGACGGGCCTGATCAACCGGCGCGAATTCGAGCACCTGGTGGCCAACGCCCTGCGCACGGCCAAACAGGACGGCCACGCGCATGCGCTGCTGTACCTGGACCTGGACCAGTTCAAGGTCATCAACGACACCTGCGGCCACGGCGCCGGCGACGTGCTGCTGCAACTGCTGGCCAAGATGCTGCAGGGGCAGATGCGCGACAGCGACATCCTGGCGCGCCTCGGCGGCGACGAGCTGGGCGTGCTGCTGCCCCACTGTCCCATCGAGCATGCGCGCCTGATCGGGGAACAGCTGCGCCGGTCCGTGCGCGAATTCCATTTCGCCTGGGACGAACGCAGCTTCGAACTGGGCGTGAGCATCGGCATCGTGGAAATCAACCAGGACAGCAAGTCCATGAGCGAGTTGCTGAGCGCCGCCGACCAGGCGTGCTACCTGGCCAAGGAGCAGGGCCGCAACCGCCTGCACGTGTACCAGGAGTCCGACGTCATGCTGGCGCAGCGGCATGGCGAAATGCTGTGGATTTCGCGCCTGAACGAAGCGTTCACGCACGATTACTTCCGCCTGTACGCCATGCCCATCGTGCACCTGCACGACAGCCCGGAACACCACGACGAAGTGCTGATCCGCATCCGCAACAGCCAGGGCGACCTGATCCTGCCCGGCGCCTTCATCCCCGCCGCCGAACGCTACGACATGATGCTGTCCATCGACCGCTGGGTCATCCGCGCCGTCTGCCACCATATCCAGAGCGTGCGCGACAGCCTGCCGCCTTTGGCCGCGCTGGCGGAAAGCCGGCGCCGCGCACCGGCCCTGTATTCCGTCAACCTGTCGGGCATGTCGCTGGCCGACACGGGCTTGCAGGACTACATCACCGAGCAGTTCGTGCAATACGCGATTGCACCCGAGCAAATCTGCTTTGAAATCACGGAAACGGCCGTCATCGCCAACCTGCCCAAGGCGCAAGTGTTCGTGCGCCAGCTCAAGGCCCTGGGCTGCCGCTTTTCGCTCGACGACTTCGGCAGCGGCTTTTCCTCGTTCGGCTACCTGAAGGCGCTGCCCGTCGACTACCTGAAAATCGACGGCGTCTTCGTGCGCGACATCGCCAGCAATGCCATCAACCGCGCCATGGTCAAGGCCATCAATGAAGTGGGCCACGTGATGGGCCTGCAAACGGTGGCCGAGTACGTGGAAAACGCGGAAACCCTGGCCATCATCCGCGAACTGGGCATCGACTACGCGCAAGGCTACGCCGTGGGCAGCTTGCGGCCGCTGACGGCGGGCGTCGATTAGACATCCCCGGCAACCAATACCTTTAAAACAATGCCGCATTGCTATCGCTAAATGCGTCTAAGCACGACCAATCTGGAGGATTTTGATCTACATCAATAAATTTGCGTAGGCGACTCCTTACACTGATCTCCATTCTTGCAATCGTGCAAGTCTTACTCACCAATTACTTATTTAACCGATCAGGAAGCCGCGACCATGCGCCAAAATTTGCCAGTGACTAACCGTGAAGTCCTCGTCTTGGACGATCAGGCCATCGTGTCGAAAACGGATATGAACGGCAATATCGTGTATGTGAATCCGTACTTCAGCCAGGTCAGCGGCTTCAGCGAGGCAGAGCTGCTCGGTTCGCCACAGAACATCGTGCGCCACCCGGACATGCCGGCCGAAGCGTTTGCCGACCTGTGGGCCTCGATTCAGGCGGGCACGCCCTGGACGGGCCTGGTCAAGAACCGCTGCAAGAACGGCGACTTCTACTGGGTGCGCGCCAACGTCACGCCCATCCGCGAAGCGGGCAAGACCATCGGCTACATGTCCGTGCGCGTCAAGGCCGACAAGGACCAGGTGAAAGCGGCCGAGGAAGCGTATGCGGCCATCCGCAACAAGGAAGGCGGCAACATCGTCATCAAGAACGGGCAGATCGTGCGCCCGGGCCTGGCGCACCTGCTGCACAACCTGACGCACATGTCGCTCAACCTGCGCATCTGGGCCGCCACTTCCATCGTCAACTGCCTGCAGCTGCTGGTGTGCGTCATCAGCCTGTTCGCCAGCGGCGGCCAGATCACCAATTACGCCATCTTCGGCGCCACCCTGTTCGGCTTCCTGATCAACGTCTTCCTCTGGTACACCTTGCGCATGTCCGTGCTCAAGCCGCTGGGCAAGGCCCTGAACGGCGCGCGGGCGATTGCCGCCGGCGACCTGTCGGGCAGTTTTGAGACGGAAAGCACGGATGAAGTGGGGCAATTGCTGCGCGCGCTGCAACAGATGAACAGCAACCTGATCGCCACCATCCGCGACGTGCGCATCAACGTGGAAACCATGGCCGTGGCCACCAAGCAAATCGCCGTCGGCAATATGGACTTGTCGGGCCGCACGGAATCGCAGGCGGCCAGCCTGGAAGAGACGGCCTCGAGCATCGAGGAATTCTCGTCGACCGTGAAACAGAACGCGGACAACTCCGTGCAGGCAAACGAACTGGCCGTGGCCGCCTCGAAAGTGGCCGTGCAGGGCGGCGAGATCGTTTCCGACGTGATCACCACCATGGATGAAATCAACACCTCGTCGAAGAAGATCGTCGACATCATCGGCCTGATCGAGGGCATTGCCTTCCAGACCAACATCCTGGCCCTGAACGCGGCCGTGGAAGCGGCCCGCGCGGGCGAGCAGGGCCGCGGCTTTGCCGTGGTGGCGGGCGAAGTGCGCAACCTGGCGCAGCGCTCGTCCGTGGCGGCCAAGGACATCAAGCAACTGATTGAAATTTCCGTCGGCAAGGTGGGCGCCGGCATGCTGCAGGTGAACCGCGCCGGCGCCACCATGGAACAGGTGGTCAGCTCCGTCAAGCAGGTGACGGCAATCATGCAGGAAATTTCCATCGCCTCGCGCGAACAGAGCATCGGCGTCGACCAGGTCAACCAGGCCATCGCCCACATGGACCAGGTGACGCAGCAGAACGCGGCCCTGGTGGAGGAAGCCGCCGCGGCCGCCACGCGCCTGGCGGAAGAAGCCGCCAGCCTGTCGCAAGCCGTGAGCCTGTTCAATTTCGGCAAGATGCCGCCACCGCGCCGCGTCGCCATGCCTGGCGGCAAGAGCGGCGCCGCGAACGCGGGCAAACCCGCCGGCCTGAAACGCCTGGCCGCCTAAACCTTTCAAGACTTTACACACATCATGCCTACACTACTCAGCAGTGCTTCCGCCGACCTGGACGCCGTCGTCGAATTCGACCCGGTCATCATCGGCAAGATGAGCCAGTCCGGCCCCCGCTACACGTCTTACCCGACCGCCGACCGTTTCAATGGAGAATTTGGCTACGGTAACTTCCTCGAAGCGCTGGCCGCCCTGCGCATGCGCGGCGGCCGCCGTCCCCTGTCGCTGTACGTGCACGTGCCGTTCTGCGACACCCTGTGCTACTACTGCGCCTGCAACAAGATCATCACGAAAGACCGCAGCAAGGCCGCCACCTACCTCAGCTATTTAAAGCAGGAAATCGCCATGCAGGGCAAGCTGTTTGCCGGCATGAAGCAGATCGAACAGCTGCATTTCGGCGGCGGCACGCCCACCTACCTGAGCGAAAAACAGATGGACGAACTGATGGCGCACCTGCGCCAGCATTTCGACTTCGCCTCCGATGAAGACGGCGAATATTCGATCGAGATCGACCCCCGCACCGTGTCGCGCGAGCGCGTGTTTTCGCTGCGCGCGCAAGGTTTCAACCGCATCAGCCTGGGCGTGCAGGATTTCGACGCCGACGTGCAGAAGGCCGTCAACCGCATCCAGCCCGAGGCGGAAACGGTGGCCATCATGCAGGCGGCGCGCGACGCGGGTTTCCGCTCGATCAGCATCGACCTGATCTACGGCTTGCCGAAACAGAGCCTGGAGACCATGACGGAAACCCTGCGCAAGGTGATTTCCGCCAGCCCGGACCGCATCGCCCTGTACCACTACGCGCACATGCCGCACCTGTTCAAGCCGCAGCGCCGCATCCTCGACGCGGACATGCCCGACAGCGCCACCAAGCTGGCCATGCTGGGCCTGTGCATCGCGCGCCTGACGGCGGCCGGCTATGTGTACATCGGCATGGACCATTTCGCCAAGCCCACCGATGACCTGGCCGTGGCGCAGCGCCAGGGCCGTCTGCACCGCAACTTCCAGGGCTATTCGACGCGCGCGGAAGCGGACCTGATCGCCTGCGGCGTGTCGGCCATCAGTTCCGTGGGCGCCGTCTACAGCCAGAATGAAAAGACGCTCGACGCGTACTACGAGAAGCTCGACGAAGGCGTGCTGCCGATCGCGCGCGGCATCAAGCTCGATACGGACGATCTGTTGCGCCGTATCATCATCCAGATGCTGATGTGCAATTTCGAATTGTCGATCGCCACCATCGAACAGGCGCATCCCGTGAAGTTCCGCAGCTATTTCGCCGCCGAGCTGGAAAAGCTGCGCGAACTGGCGCGCGACGGCTTGCTCGTCATCGAGGAAGACTGGCTGACGGTGACGCCGAAAGGGCGCTTGCTGATCCGCAATATCTGCATGGTCTTCGACCGCTACCTGACGCTGGCGCGCGCCAATACGGCGCCCGATGCGGTGCAGCCGCTGCGCTACTCGAAAACGGTGTAGCGCAGCGCGATGAATGCCCTGAGCCTCGTGCCCATGTTCCTGGTCGGCCTGGCCGGCAGCGTGCACTGCATCGGCATGTGCGGCGGCATCGTGGGCGCCCTGTCGCTGGGCGGCGCCACGCCCGCACCCGGCCGCCCCGTGATCGCCATCGCCGTGGCGCGCCCGGCGCTGCAGAGCACCTTGCCGGCGAACGTGCTGCGCGTGCTGGCCTACAACGGCGGGCGCATCGCCAGCTACATGCTGGCCGGCGCCCTGGCCGGCAGCCTGGCGGGCGCGGGCATGCTGCACCTGGCGTCGCTGCAAGTGGCCGGCTACTGGCTGGCCAACCTGATGCTCGTCGCCCTGGGCTTGTACCTGATGGATGCCTGGCGCGGCCTGGCCCGCCTGGAAGCGGCCGGCAATGTCGTCTGGCGCCGCGTGCGGCCCCTGCTGAAACCCTTGATGCCCATGGATACGTCCCTGAAAGCGCTGGCCGTGGGCGGCCTGTGGGGCTGGGTGCCGTGCGGCATGGTCTACAGCGCGCTGCTGACGGCCATGATGCAAGGTTCGGCCCTGCAGGGCGCGGCCACCATGGCCGCCTTCGGCCTGGGCACCCTGCCCACCCTGCTGGGCATGGGCTTGCTGGGCACGCGCTTGCGCGCGCAGATGCAGCGCCGCCCCGTGCGCATCGCCAGCGGCTTGCTGGTGCTGGGCTTTGGCTTGCTGGGCCTGCTGCGCGCCGCCAACGGCGTGTCGCTGGGCTGGCTCGACGCCCTGTGCGTCACGGGCCATCCATGAAAAGACGCCTGAAAACAAACCCATGAATGCTGTCCTGAAACCTGCCGCCTGCTTCCATTGCGGCTTGCCCGTGCCCGCCGGCGCCAGCTGGAGCGTCACCATCGACGACGTGCCGCGCGCCATGTGCTGCCCCGGCTGCGAAGCGGTGGCGCAAACCATCGTCGACATCGGCCAGAGCGCGTATTACCGCGACCGCGACGAATACGCCGTCAACGCATTTGACGCCACCCTGATGCCGCCCGAACTGCGCCTGTACAGCAATGACGATGCGCAATTCGCGCGCGACGCCAGCAGCTGCGAAGCGACCCTGTCCGTCGAAGGCATCCGCTGCGCCGCCTGCGTCTGGCTGATCGAGCGCCAGCTGACGCGTTTGCCCGGCGTGCAGGCGGCCAGCCTGAACGTCGCCACGGAGCGCCTGTACGTGCGCTGGAGCCGCGCCGAATGCGAACCGGGCGACATCCTGCAAGCCGTGCGGCAAGTGGGCTACACGGCCTATCCCTACGACGCCGTGCGCCATGGCGAGCGCCTGCAAAAGGCCAGCAAGACCCTGGGCCGCCAGCTGTTCGTGGCGGGCCTGTCGATGATGCAGGTGATGATGTACGTGGCGCCGTCCTACCTGGCCGCCGAGGATGGCACCCTGGACGACAGCATGGCCAGCCTGATGCGCTGGGCCAGCCTGCTGCTGACCTTGCCCGCCATCTGCTATTCGGCCATGCCGTTCTTCCAGGGCGCCTGGGCCAGCCTGCGCGCGCGCACCCTGGGCATGGACGTGCCCGTGGCGCTGGGCATCCTGGCGGCCTTCTTCGGCAGCGTGGTGGCGACGTTGACGGGCCGCGGCGAGGTGTATTACGACTCGGCCACGATGTTCATCTTCCTGCTGCTGTGCAGCCGCTATTTCGAGCTGCAGGCGCGCCGCAAGGCTGCCTCCGCACTCGAACGGCTGCAGCACGCCTTGCCCGCATCCGCCTCGCTGATGGCGGGCTTTCCCGACAGCCGCGCCACCACCCTGGTGTCGGCCGGCAGCCTGGCCGTCGGCGACGTCATCCTCGTGAAACCGGGCGAGGCGATTGCCGCCGACAGCGTCATCGTCGAGGGCACGAGCGCGCTCGATTTATCCTTGCTGACGGGCGAGAGCGCGGCGCAACGCAGAAAAACGGGAGAGCGGGTGCCGGGCGGCGCCATCAATGCCAGCGCGGCGATCATCTTGCGCGTGCTCAAACCGGCGCGCGAAAGCACCCTGTCCGATTTATTGAAACTCATCGAGCGGGCCGGCAGCGGCAAGCCGCAGATTGCGCAGTGGGCCGATAAAGTGGCAGCCTGGTTCGTGCTGGGCCTGCTGCTGTTTGCCGTCGCCGTGTTCGCCTTCTGGAGCTGGCACGACGCGGCGCAGGCCTGGCCCGTGGCGATTGCCGTGCTGGTCGTGTCGTGCCCGTGCGCCCTGTCGCTGGCCACGCCGACGGCGCTGGCGGCCGCCACCGACAGCCTGCTGCGGCGCGGTGTGCTGATCGTCCAGCCCCATGTGCTGGAAACCCTGCACCGCGCCACCCACATCGTCTTCGACAAGACGGGCACCCTGACCCTGGGCCGGCCCGTGCTGCAGCAAGTCGAGGGCCTGGGCAGCATGGGCGAGGACGCGTGCCTGCAGGTGGCCGCCGCGCTGGAAGCGGGCAGCGCCCATCCGCTGGCGCAGGCGATCCTGCATGCGGCCGAAGGCTTGCCAGGACAGCAGCCGCGCGCGCATGCGGAACACTTGCAGGAAGTGCAGGGGCAGGGACTCGAAGGCATCGTCGACGGCGTGCGCTACCGCCTGGGCAATGCCGCGTTCGTGGCCGCCATCGCCGGGCCGCCGCTGGGCGACACGGCCGTCGGCGTGCAGGGCATGACGCCGCTGTACCTGGGCATGCAGGGGCGCTGGCTGACGCGTTTCCTGCTCAGCGATGCGCTGCGTCCGGAAGCGGTGGACGTGGTCGCGTATTTCCACCGGCGGGGCAAGCAAGTCGTGCTGCTGAGCGGCGACCAGGAAGCGCTGACGCAAAGCGTGGCGGCGCAACTGGGCATCACCACGGCCTGCGGCGAATGCCTGCCCGATGAAAAGCTCGATTTCGTGCAGCAGCTGCAGGCCACGGGCGCCGTGGTGGCGATGGTGGGCGACGGCATCAACGACGCCGCCGTGCTGAGCGCGGCCGACGTCTCGTTCGCCATGGGTTCCGGCGCCGCGCTGGCGCAGGCGCATGCGGACACGGTGCTGCTGTCGAGCCAACTGGTTTCCGTGCTCGACACGGCCAGGACGGCCGCGCGCAGCATGCGCATCATCCGCGAGAATCTGGGCTGGGCCACCCTGTACAATCTGACGGCCATCCCGGCCGCCGCGCTGGGCTTCTTGAATCCCTGGCTGTCCGGCGTCGGCATGGCTGCCAGCTCGGCCGTCGTCATCGCCAACGCCCTGCGCCTGCGGAAAGTCTAATGGAAGCTCTCTACCTCCTCATCCCCCTCAGCGTCGTGGTCGTCTTCATCGCCCTGTGGGTGTATTTCACGGCCTCCGACAGCGGCCAGTTCGACGACCTCGTCGGACCTGGCCTGCGCGTGCTGCAGGACGACGATACGCCGCCGGAAGCGGCCGCCCCGCCGGCTCCTCAGCGCGAATAGCCTTGCGACCCCGGCCGCGCGTCGAAGCGCCGGCCCCACCATGGCAGGAACACGGTATTGCCGCCGTGCGCGCGGAACCACGGCTGTTCGTGATCGACGGGCCGCACGACGGCCGGCGGCGCCACCACCAGCGCGGTCAATGTCTGCGCGTCGCTGGTGCCCGCCACCAGGACGGGCCGGCCCACGTGGTTCGCGTGGGCGATGGCCAGCGCCACGTTCGTCAGCGCCGTGCCGGCGCCCGTCTCACCCAGGAGCGCCGGCATGTTGAAGGTTTGACGGTTGAAATCGAAGTCGGGCAATTGCTCCGTCAGGCTTTGCGCCAGCGGGCCAATCCGCTCTGACGAAACAGGATAGGTGCTGCCCGCATCGTGGACGACGTAGCCGATGGCGTCATCGGTCAATTGCGCATTGCGCGCGGCGGCGTCGATGGCGCCGCTCCAGGCCTGCACGGCGCGCGCAGACTGTCCCTTGCCGGCGGTGAAATCGGTGGCGCTGCGCGTGGCGGGAAAGCCCAGCCACGCCAGCGGCGCGCGGTCCGTCTTATAGCTCGGGCCGGCCAGCACCAGCAAGACCATGTTTTCATTGATCTGCTCATCCTTGGGCGGATAGCTGGGCGCGTCCCAGTTCATCACCCACACCGTCTTGTCGGGGTTCGCCTGCAGATACGCCAGCCCCGCCGCCAGGGAAGCAAACCCCGCATTGGCGCCGCCCATCGTCACGCGCACGTCGGGCGGTGTGGCCGTGGTCCAGGAATCGGGAAAGGAGGGGTTGCCGATGCTGAAGGCATCGGTCATCGTTTCAATGACGTATTTTCCCGCCTCGTCTGGATCAAGCCGCCCGGCCGGCAAGGCATATTCGACGTGGATGCCCGCCAATTCGCGGCGCGTGGATTTGTCGGTCAGCGAGTGGGCGTTGTAAAAATATTCTTTGCTGGAAAAATATATGTCATGAAAGAGATAAATCAATTCGGTAATGTATTTGTGATGATATCCTTTGAAGGTCTCGCTACCGTTATTACCGTAGGCAATCATCCCTATTGACTGCACCTTGCCAAAGCGTACGGGATTTTCCTTTACTTTGCTATCGTCCTTGTTCGGCTTGGCCAGCCCCAGCGTCCACAGCAATTGCCATTCGGTCGGATAGTCGCGCCGCTGTAGCGGATTGAGCCACTGCACGCCCACGACTTGCGCCATGTACGGCTGCGCGGGCACAGCGGGTACGGCCGCGGCAACCGGTGCCGCGACGGGCGCCTTGCTGGCGCAGGCCGACGTCAGAAAAAGCACGGCAAGCGCCAGCAGGGCTGGCATCAATAACAGTCGTTTCATCAGCAATCCTTCTTTAAATGGAACATCGATTGGCCCGGTCTGCAATATCGACCAGAGTGCAATACCGGACGCCAGACTGAATACGAGCATGCTCCAGCCCAGCCTGCGCGGTAAGGTAGCAATCAAGTTGCGCATCAGGATGTCTCCGGGCGCTTGTACGTGCGCTCATCCACAATTTCAGAAGGCATGCTTCCCGTACTGCCACAGCTGCGTACCCAATCCAGCAACGAGATTTTTTTGAATTTCCCCCAAAGAAAATATTCATAAAATATCTTTTGACTATCACTATCATCCAAGCCTTTCAGCAAACGCCAATCTGCCGCGATACGCAGTTGTCGCATCGCCTTCTCGCCGATATGGCACACCCCAATCGCCACGTCATACGCCAGCGCCTTTTCCGCGTGCCCGGGATTGCTCAGGATGGTGGAGTGGTCGGTCGCGTGCGTGTCGCAGGTGGCCACCAGCTGTGCGGCGATTTCCTGGCGGCGCCATTGCAGATATTCCGGCGTGGCGGTGGACAGGTCATCTTCCATCATCGCCTTGCCGTCATTGCCGTCGAACTTCTCGCGGCGGGCTTTCATGCGCAGGCGGGCATGGTCTTCGTAGCGCAATGCCGCCTCGGTATCGCGGTTGCCCTGCGGCGCACCGCCCACGCCGTCATCGGCGTACGGGTCGCCTTCCTGGCGCGCCTTGCCCGCATGGCGGTGCGTGCCGGGCGGGTCGATATCCTGGTCGAACTGTGGGCTGGCTACGCCAAAGCGCATGGCCTGCGGTGCAAACACTTCCGGCAAGGCGGGCGCCGTCACGGGGATGCGCCAGTCGTCGGGCGGCACGGCATTGATGGGAGTCTTCAGCATCTTCATGAGGGCCGACATGGCCGCGGCCGTGCGCACGCTCGCCTCCTTGCCGGCCGCGCTGGTGCTGGCGCGCACGCCTTTATTCGGATCGTAGCTGGAGATCGGCGAACGGGGGTGCCAGAAATCGGCGCTGCCCCGCGCGGGCTGGCGATAGTGATTGCTCCAATAGTCATAATCGCCGCGCCGGCCAACGGGAAAGCCCTGCGCAAACACGCGCTGGGTAAACACGCCGTCGCCACGCGTAGCCTTGATCTCTTCGGCGCTGAGACCCAGCCAGCCGATGCCCTGGATGGGCGTGGCGGAAATCACCTGGTCGTGCGGATTGCAATACAGGGTGACGCGGCCGCGCGTGCCTTTCTGCGGGCCGCAGCCATGGCTGGCCTTGTCCTTGTCCACGCTGAAATCATGTGTCTCGTTGTCCGCCATGCGGCGCAGGCAGGGATCGATGGCCGGTTCCGACGCCTGGCCGCGCACGATGTCGAAGAACGCCGCCAGGGTCTGGCGGCGCGCCTTGCCGCTCTGCCGGCCCACATTGCCATCGACATCCCTGACCTGCCCCTGCAGCCAGCCTTCCGTATCGTTTCTGCGCAACAGGCTGTAGGGCGGGTTGCACAAGACATAAGTATCGGCCACGCAACGGCCACTTTTGCCTGCCGCATCCCGCACGTCGGGCATCTTGTTGCCCAGAAACGCGGCCGCCATGCCCACCATATTGCCCTGGCTGTGACAAACCAGGGTGATGGGCGCGTCGGCCTGCTGCCGGCGGATGGCCGCCACCAGGTGCGCCAGGCGCAGCGCGGCCAGCACGAAGTAGGGGCGCGGCGGGCAGGCATACACGATGCGGTCGTTGACGGGATTCAGATGCTCGATATGGATGAACAGGAAAAGGGCGTCGGACAGACCCTCGCCCCACAGGTCCGGCAGCGCAGAGCAGCCATTGGCGAACGGTCCGCCGCCCCAGTAAGCGTGTTCGTTCAGGTAGACGGAATCGCCATATTTCTGCAATTCGGTGTCGCTGGCCTTGTAGCCCCAGCGGAACTGGATCACGGGCGAGAAATGCGCTTGCGGCGCGACGAAGGTGCTGGCCGTGTAGTCGGGATCGACATAGCCGTCATCGCTCAGTTCGCGCCGGTAGCGCAGCGGCGTCAATTGTCCGGCCTCGGGCGTGGCGTGGCACAGGTGCTCGTCGCAACGCTTCATGCGCGCATTCAAGCCCTTGCACAGGCCTTCTTCCGCCGCGCCGTACCACTCGCCTTCGGAATTGACGCCGTGCACGAAGATGACAATGCCCGGCGACGGCATCTGCTGCAGGCAGTCGAGCAGGCTGTGGCAGAACAGGGACGTTCCGCTGAACTTTCCCACAACCAACTTAATATCTTCACCATCCGCTGGCGCGCTATCGGCATGACTCATGGCTAGCCCTCATCATGACTGGACTGGCCACTCTAAGCCCTTGCTCATGCGCACGTTTTACGCCACATCAAGCAAGCTGTTGCAGGGATCTTGCATGGCTTTTTTGATCGAAATATCACTTTATTTCGATGCCAGTTCGCTACGCTTATTTCATCCGGGGAATTTTGATCCACATCAAAGTTTTTTCGCGGTCAAACACTTACTCTCTGGCCACCATCATAAATAGTAATTCCAGGGAGAGTCTTTGTGGATCAATCGCTGAACTATAACTACAAGATCGTGAAGCAATTCGCGGTCGCTACTGTGGTATGGGGCATCATCGGCATGCTGGTTGGCGTTATCATCGCCGCTCAGCTGGCCTGGCCTGCCCTGAACCTCGACATACCTTGGCTGACATACGGACGCTTGCGTCCGCTGCACACGAATGCGGTGATTTTCGCCTTCGGCATCTGCGGCCTGTTCGCTACTTCGTACTACGTGGTGCAACGCACCTGCCAGGTACGCCTGTTTTCCGACAAGCTGGCCGCCTTCACGTTCTGGGGCTGGCAAGCGGTGATCCTGTGCGCCGTCGTCACCCTGCCCATGGGCATGACGCGCGGCAAGGAATACGCGGAACTGGAATGGCCTATCGCCATCCTCATCGCCGTCGTCTGGATCGCGTACGCCATCGTCTTCTTCGGCACCCTGATCAAGCGCAAGGTCAAGCACATCTACGTGGCCAACTGGTTCTTCGGCGCCTACATCCTGGCCGTGACGATTTTGCACGTGGTCAATGGCGCCGTCATGCCAGCCTCGTTCACCAAGTCGTATTCCGCGTATGCGGGCGTGCAGGACGCCATGATCCAGTGGTGGTACGGCCATAACGCGGTGGGCTTCATCCTGACCGCCGGCTACCTGGGCATGGTCTACTACTTCATCCCGAAACAGGCCGAGCGCCCCGTGTACTCGTACCGTCTGTCCATCGTCCACTTCTGGGCGCTGATCTTCACCTACATGTGGGCGGGCCCGCATCACCTGCACTACACGGCATTGCCTGACTGGACGCAATCGATCGGCATGGTCTTCTCGCTGGTCCTGCTGGCACCAAGCTGGGGCGGCATGATCAACGGCATCATGACCCTGTCGGGCGCCTGGCACAAGCTGCGCACCGACCCGATCCTGAAATTCATGATCGTCTCGCTGTCGTTCTACGGCATCGCCACCTTCGAAGGTCCGATGATGTCGATCAAGACCATCAACTCGCTGTCGCACTACACGGACTGGACCGTTGCCCACGTGCATGCGGGCGCCCTGGGCTGGGTGGGCTTCATCACCATGGGTTCCATCTACTACCTGCTGCCGCGCCTGGCCGGCCGCACGCAGATGCACAGCACGCGCCTGGTCGACGTGCACTTCTGGGTGGCCACCATCGGCATCGTGCTGTACATCGCGGCAATGTGGATCGCCGGCGTGATGCAGGGCCTGATGTGGCGCGCGGTCAATCCGGACGGCACCCTGACCTACACCTTTGTCGAGAGCGTGAAAGCGACGTATCCGTACTACGTGGTGCGCGTGGCCGGCGGCCTGCTGTACCTGTCGGGTATGTGCATCATGGGCTACAACACCTGGATGACCTTGCGCGGCAGCAAACTCCCCGTCGCCCGCATTCCGGAACTGAACGCGGCGCACGCCTGATAGGAGCGAAAGCAAATGAAATTTTCACATGCATGGATTGAGAAAAACCCCTGGCTGCTGATCGCCCTGGTCACCGTGGTGATCAGCATCGGCGGCGCCGTCGAGATCGTTCCCCTGTTCTTCCAGAAGAGCACGACGGAACCCGTCGCCGGCCTGAAGCCGTACTCGCCGCTGCGCCTGGCGGGCCGCGACATCTACGTGCGCGAAGGCTGCTACAACTGCCACTCGCAGATGGTGCGTCCGCTGCGCGCGGAAACGGAACGCTACGGCCACTATTCGGTCGCCGGCGAGTTCGTCTACGACCGTCCGTTCCAATGGGGTTCCAAGCGCACGGGGCCCGACCTGGCCCGCGTGGGCGCCCGCTACAGCGACGAATGGCACCGCACGCACTTGAACAACCCGCGCGACGTGGTGCCCGAGTCGAACATGCCGGCCTACCCCTGGCTGGCGAAGACCAAGCTGGTGCCTGACGAGATCATGCCGAAGATGCGCGCCCTGCAACGCCTGGGCCAGCCGTACAGCGATGAAGAGATCGCCGCCGGCCCCGCGCAGCTGCAGGACAAGACGGAAGAAGACGCCCTGGTCGCCTATCTGCAAGGCCTCGGTACATTAATCAAAACAAGGAATTAGCATGGCAATCGAAAACCTGTTTGACAGCGCCAGCAGCGTCATGACGGTGGTTTCCTTTACGACGTTCGTGGGTATCCTGTGGTGGACCTTCAGCCGCAGCAACAGCGACTTCGACGCGGCAGCACGCCTGCCGTTCGCCGACGACGCGCTCGACTATCCGGCCGAGGCCGGGATGAACCTGGCGAAGGAGCATCACCATGGCTGACTTTACCAATGGTTTCTGGAATATCTACATCATCGTGCTGTCCCTGCTGGGCATCATCGGCTGCGGCGTGCTGCTGTACTCGCAGTCGAAAGTGAAAGTGGCCGCCGGCGCCGCCGCCGACGGCACCACGGGCCACGTGTGGGACGAGGACTTGAAGGAACTCAACACGCCGATGCCGCGCTGGTGGATGTGGCTGTTCTACATCACCATCGTCTTCTCCCTCGCATACCTGTTCCTGTATCCGGGCCTGGGCAACTATGCCGGCAGCCTGGGCTGGAAATCGACGGGCCAGTACGAGGAAGAGCTGAAGAAGGCGGAAGCCGACTACGGCCCCCTGTTCAACAAGTACCTGAGCCAGGACCTGAAGACGGTGGCGGCCGATCCGCAGGCGCAAGCCATCGGCCAGCGCCTGTTCCTGACCTACTGCGCGCAATGCCACGGTTCGGATGCGCGCGGCAACAAGGGCTTCCCCAACCTGACGGACAAGGACTGGCTGTATGGCGGCGATCCCGACATCATCAAGACCACCATCATGCACGGCCGTAACGGCCAGATGCCGCCGATGGGCGCCGCCCTGGGCTCCGAAAAGGATGTCGAGAACGTGGCCCATTATGTGCTGAGCCTGTCCGGTTCCACCTCGGACCCCGTCAAGTCCGTGCTGGGCAAGGCCAAGTTCGGCGCCTGCATGGCCTGCCATGGCGCCGATGCGAAGGGTAACCAGATGCTGGGCGCGCCCAACCTGACGGACAAGATCTGGCTGTACGGCGGCAGCGCCGACACCATCATGGAAACCGTACGCAAGGGACGCAACAACACCATGCCGGCCTTCAGCGATTTCCTCGGCGAGTCCAAGGTACACGTGCTGTCGGCGTATGTCTGGAGCCTGTCGAATCCCCAGACGCCCGTGAAATGATGTAATGGAACCTCAAGTCATCAAGATGTATGCGGCCCGCGAGCAAATCTACCCTCGCGAGGCCAAAGGACGCTACGCTACCTGGCGATGGGTATGCGTATGGCTTACCCAGCTCGCGTTCTACGGCTTGCCGTGGTTGACCTGGAATGGCAGGCAAGCCCTGCTGTTCGATTTGACCACGCGCAAGTTCTACATTTTCGGCGTCGTGCTGTGGCCCCAGGATTTCATCTACCTGGCGGCCCTGCTGATCATCTGTGCGTATTTGTTGTTCCTCGTCACGGCCATTGCCGGGCGGGTGTGGTGCGGCTTTTCCTGCCCGCAAACGGTATACACGGAAATCTTCCTGTGGGTGGAACGCAAGATCGAGGGCACGCGCAGCGCGCGCATGGCCCTCGACAAGCAGGGCCCGTCCTTGCGCAAGACGGCCAAGAAGACGGCCAAGCACCTGGTGTGGGGCGCCATCGCCCTGTGGACGGGCTTTACCTTTGTCGGCTACTTCACGCCGATCAAGGAACTGGCGCAGGCGGTGACCACCCTGAACTTCGGTCCCTGGGAATGGTTCTGGGTCTTGTTCTACAGCCTGGCAACCTACGGCAACGCGGGCTGGCTGCGCGAGCAGGTGTGCAAATACATGTGCCCCTACGCGCGTTTCCAGAGCGCCATGTTCGACCAGGACACGCTGATCATCACCTACGATGCCAAGCGGGGCGAACCCCGTGGCGCCATGAGCAAGAAGGCCGGCAACAACGACAAGCTGGGCGACTGCATCGACTGCACCCTGTGCGTGCAGGTGTGTCCGACCGGCATCGATATCCGCAACGGCCTGCAGTATGAATGCATCGGCTGCGCCGCCTGCGTCGATGCCTGCAACAGCGTGATGGACAAGGTCGACCGGCCACGGGGACTGGTACGCTACAGTACCGACCATGCGATGGAAAACAACTTCAATTCGAAGCAGATACGCCAGCGCGCCATGCGCCCGCGCGTCCTGATCTACACTTCCATCCTGGCCCTGATCATCATCGCCGTATGTACCTCGCTGGCCCTGCGCACGCCATTGAAAATGGACGTGATCCGCGACCGCGGTTCGATGGGACGCGAAGTGGAAGACGGCATGATCGAGAACGTCTACCGGCTGCAGATCATGAACACCTCGGAGCAAAGCCAGCATTTTAAAATCAGCGTATCCGGCTTGCCGGGCCTGACCTTGCTGACGCGCGATGAAGTGACCCTGCAGCCGACGGAAACCCTGGGCTGGCCCATCCGCCTGCGCGCGCCGCACGGCGTGGGCGAGAAGGGCTCGAACAAGATTGCGATCGAGCTGCAATCGCTGGACGACCCATCGCTGCACGTGCGTGAAAGCGCGGTCTTCATCGTGCCGCGCTAATGCAGGAAGGCCAATCCCCGCATGGGGATTGGCCGCTTAAACAGGAGAAATATCATGTCCGACAGCCTCAAGCTGCAAGCCCCCGTGGCGCCGTGGTACAAGCATCGCTGGCCATGGCTGCTGATGATCGGCCCCGGCCTGTCCGTCGTCGTCGGCAGCACCATGGGCTATATCGCGTTTACGCAGCCCGACGCGCTGGTGGTGGGCGATTATTACAAGCAGGGCAAGGCGATCAACCAGGACTTGCGGCGCGATACGGTCGCCAGCGACCTGGCCATGTCAAGCAAGCTATCGTACGACGTGGCGGCAGCGCGCCTCAGCGGTTCCGTGCACAGCTTCGGCAAGGCGTATCGGGCGCCGCTGCAGCTGCACCTGGCGCACGCGACCCAGCCGGAAAAAGACATCAAGCTGCTGCTGCAGCCTGATGCGGCCGGCAACTTTTCGGTGGCGCTGCCCATGCTCGAGCGCAGCCGCTGGCAGGTGCTGGTGGAAAACGACAAACGCGAATGGCGCCTGTCCGGCATCTGGACCTGGCCCCTGCAGCGCAGCATCGCGCTGCAGGCGGATGAAGAGCTGTAAATCTTACTTGCAGTTGTCCGTGCCGGCCGTAATGGCCTTCAGCTTGGCCGGCTGCAGGATCTCGATCTCGCGGTTCGAGACGCGCAGCCAGCCTTCCTTCTTGAATTTCGACAATAAGCGGCTGACGCTCTCGATGGTCAGGCCCAGGTAGTTGCCGATTTCCTCGCGCGACATGCGCAGCTGGAAATTGCTGCCCGAATAGCCGCGTGCCTCGTAGCGCGACGCCAGGTTGACGATGAAGGCGGCAAAGCGCTGGGTCGCCTGCATATTGCCCAGCAACAGCATGACGCTTTGCTCGCGCGTGATTTCCTGGCTCATCATGCGGTGGAAATGGCGCAGCAGGGTCGGCATATTGCCCAGCAATTGTTCCAGGCTTGAAAACGGAATTTCACACACTTCGCTGTCTTCCAGCGCCACGGCATTACAGTGGTGGCGGTCGGCGCTGATGGCGTCCATGCCCAGCAGTTCGCCAGCCATCTGGAAACCCGTCACCTGCTCTTCGCCGCCCGGATTGATCTGGTAGGTCTTGAAGTGCCCCAGGCGGATCGCATACAGGTTCTGGAACGAGTCGCCGATGCGGAACAGCGAGGCGCCGCGCGCGATCTTGCGGCGGCGACCGATGATCTGGTCCAGCCGGTCCATATCACCCACATCCAGGCCCATCGGCAGGCACAATTGATGCATGCTGCAGGTCGAGCATCGCGCACGCAACGCCTCCACGTTCACTGTGGGCAAGGTTGGAGTGAGTAACGCTTCAGTCATGTCGGTACCTTTTAGAAAATGCAACAACAAGTTTACTGCATACAGGGTTGCCGTGTGCCAATTTCACGGTAATTTCGGCGAATAAACGACGTCCAGCCTTTAATTATATGGCAACATCGTCAAAAGCCCGTATGGGGCAAGGCAATTTGCGCAGCGGCGCTTGCCAAGCTCGGGCATTGATAGGAAAATTCCTGACAGCATTATCTGCCGCCTGTGCCGCCCGGTACTGAAAAGGAAATCATGAAGCCTCTCGGCATCAAAGCAAAAGTCGCGCTGGCCACCAGCCTGACCTCGATCGCCATGATCGCGCTCGTCACCATGATCCAGGTGCAGCACATGCGCGCCGACTTCACCAAAGTACTGCTGAGCCAGCAGTCTTCCCTGATCAGCCGCACCGCTGCCGAGCTCGACGACAAGCTGGCCATGCTGCTGCAGATCGTCACCCTGACGGCCCGGCAGCAGCCGCCGGAATTGATCGCCCAGCCCGCCAAGCTGCGCGAATACTATGCGCGCCGCTCGATGCTGGTGCTGTTCGACGACGTGCTGGTGCTCGACGCGCAAGGCGCCGTCGTGGCCGACATGCCGCTGGTGACAGGACGCGCCGGCATCAACGTCGCCGAACGCGAGTATTTCCAGACCGTCCTGCGCACGCGCCAGCCCATGATCACCGAACCGATGCTGGGCAAATCGAGCGGCATGCCCATCGTGCAGATGGTGGCGCCCGTGCTGGCTGCCGATGGCCAGGTGGCTGGCGTGGTGATCGGCGTGCTGCGCCTGTACAAGGACAACCTGCTGGGGCGCCTGCGCACGGAAAAGATCGGCAAGAGCGGCTATTACTTCATCCTCACGCGCGGCGACGTGCCGCGCTACGTGCTGCATCCCGATACCAGCCGCTTGCTGCAGCCGCGCAAGCCGAATGCCAACCTGACGACCACGCAGCTGCTGAAGGAAGACGGCGAAGGCAGCATGGTCAGCACCAACAGCCGCGGCGTCACGGCCGTCAACAGCTTCAAGCGCCTGAAGTCCGTGAACTGGCTGCTGGCCGCCTCGCTGCCCGTCGAAGACGCCTTCGAACCGTTCGATGGCGTGCTGTACCGTCTGGTGCTGTGGAGCATCCTCGCCTCGCTGCTGGCCGCTGCCGTTCTGGGCTGGGTGACCGTGCGCCTGCTGTCGCCGCTGGTGCGCCTGCGCGACACCCTGCTGGCCCTGCGTAGCAGCGGCAGCCGTTTTACACCCGTGCCGGTGCAGCAGCGCGACGAGATCGGCGAACTGACGGAAGCGTTCAACGGCCTGATGAGCGAACGCGACCGCCTGCAGCAGGAACTCGAAGCGCGCGCGGCAGAGCTGGAGCGGGAGCGCGACCGGGCCGAGGCGGCCAACCGCGCGAAGAGCGACTTCGTGGCCAACATGAGCCATGAAATCCGCACGCCCCTCAATGCCGTGCTGGGCATGGTGTATTTGCTGGGCAACACCAGACTCGACACGGAACAGCGCAAATACCTGACCATGGTGCGCGTGGCGGGCCAGTCGCTGCTGGGCATCCTCAATGACGTGCTCGATTACTCGAAGATCGAGGCGCGCCGCATGGAATTGTCGCCCGTCGAATTCGACCTCGACGAAGTCATGAATACCCTGGCCACGACGATGACCATGAATGCGGGCGAGAAGGAGCTGGAACTGGCCATCGCCGTCGAGCCCGACGTGCCGCGGCGCCTCGTGGGCGACGCCCAGCGCCTGCAGCAAATCCTCGTCAACCTGGCCGGCAATGCCATCAAGTTCACGGAGAGCGGCGAAGTGGTGGTGGCCGTCAGCCTGGCCGACAGCCAGCAGGGCAGCGCCCGGCTGCGCTTTGAAGTGCGCGACACGGGCATCGGCATGACGGCGCAGCAGCAACAGCAGCTGTTTGCCGCGTTTTCACAGGGCGACCAGAGCATCACGCGGCGCTTCGGCGGCACGGGCCTGGGCCTGGCCATCAGCAAGCAGCTGATCCACATGATGGGCGGCGAAATCGCCGTCGCCAGCAGCGAAGGCAAGGGCAGCCGCTTCTGGTTCAGCGTGCCGTTCGAGATGCTGGCGCAGCCGGCCGAAACGCGGCGCACGCCGGCCCTGGGTCAGCTGCGCCTGCTGGTGGCGGACGATAACCGCACCACGCGCGAACTGATCGTCAAACTGATCGAGGCATGGGGCTGGCTGGCCGACGAAGTGGATTCCGGCTTTGCCGCCATCGAACTGTACCGCGAACGCCTGGCGCAGCAGCAGCCGTACGACGTGGTGCTGGCCGACTGGCACATGCCCGTGATGGACGGCCTGGCCACGGCCAAGGCCATCCGCCAGGCCGCCGCTGGCCAGCGCCAGCCCATCGTGGTGATGGTCAACGCGTTTGCCCGCAACCACCTGGAGGAAATCTCCAGCGCGGCCGAGGCCGACGTCGTGCTGATGAAGCCGATCACGGGCTCGAGCCTGTTCGATGCCCTGCACCAGGCGCTGATCGCCAAGGACGACGGCGGCGAGCAGCGCATCCTGCACCAGCCGCTGGGCACGGAACTGGCCGGCGTGCATTTCCTGCTGGTGGAGGACAACCACCTGAACCAGGCCGTGGCGCGCGGCATCCTCGAACACATGGGCGCCACCCTGGACGTGGTGGGCGACGGCTTGCAGGCCGTGGAACGGCTGCGCACGGAGGCGCTGCGCTACGACATCGTGCTGATGGACATGCAGATGCCCGTCATGGACGGTTTCAGCGCCACCCACATCATCCGCACGGAACTGCGGTTGAACCTGCCCGTGATCGCCATGACGGCCGGCGTGCTGGCGTCCGAACGCGAACGCTGCATGACGGCCGGCATCAGCGATTTCATCGCCAAGCCCGTGGTGGTGGAAGAGATGATGGAAGTCATCCTGCGCCACCTGCCCAAGCGTCCGCAAGTGCAGACGGCGGAGCCGGTGCCCGGTGCCGACGAGGAAGTATTTTCCATGGCGCCCCTGATGCGCGTGATGGGGCGCGATGCAAAGGGGCGCGGCGTGCTGCGGCGCATGGTGGAAGACGCACTGAACAAAGGCATGACGCCCGTGCGCGACGCCGAAACGGCGTTGCAAGCGGGCCGCCACAGCGACGTGGCGCGCATCCTGCACGGCGTGCGCGGTTCCGTGGGCACCCTGGGCACCAAGCGCCTGATCCGCGCCGCGTTTGCCACCGAGGAAGCCATCGATGGGGGCCGCTTCGATGCGGTGCCGGCGCTGCTGGCGCACACGGCGCAGGAACTGGAACTGGCGCTGGCGGCGGCGGCCGATTGGTTGTCGCGGTTGCAGGATTAGGCCTGCAACGTAAAGCTGGGGTCAGACCCGCCGGGTCTGACCCCGGAACTTTGCTCAGCGTCGCCGTTTACGCCGGCACGCCCAGGATCACGCTGGACGCCTTGAAGATGGCCGTCACATTACTGCCGAGCTCGATGGCCAGGTCGCTGCTGCTCTGGTTCGTGATGATGGCGGCTATCGTGCCGCCGCGCGGCAGGTCCAGCACCACTTCCGTGTTGACGGCGCCCGTTTGCACGCGCGTGACGGTGCCGGTCAGCTGGTTGCGGGCGGAAAAGCGCGCCCCTTCGCTGTCGGCCACGAGGATGATGGACGATGCCTTGACCAGCGCGAACGCTTCCGCGCCCGGCACCAGGCCCAGGCTTGCGCTGCTGTCGCGCGTGACGATGGCGACGATGTGCTGGCCGCCTGGCAATTCCAGGGTCACTTCGTCGTTGACGGCGCCCTGTTTTAGTTCAGCAACTTTGCCCAGGAATTGATTGCGTGCCGTGGTTTTCATGGCCATTCTCCGTATGAGTAAAAGATCGTCGGCGATGCCTTCCGCCTGGCTGCCCAGCTGGCGCAGGTAGCGGGCATGCTCGCGCTCGATGATACGGAAATTGTCGACCAGCTGGCGCCCCCGTGGCGTCAGCCGCGTGCCGCCGCCGCCCTTGCCGCCCGTCAGGCGCTCGACCAGCGGCTCGCCGGCCAGGTTGTTCATGGCGTCGATGGCGTCCCAGGCCGCCTTGTAGCTCATCTTCACAAGCTTGGCCGCCTGCGTGATGGAGCCGCACTCGGCGATGGCGCCCAGCAATTCCACCCGGCCGACGCCGCCCAGGTGCTCGCCGCCCACCGTCATCCATACCGAGCCTTGCAGGCCGATTTCCGCTGCCGTTGATTTATCCAATGCGTTCACCCAATGCCCTATGTTCTTCCATGCTGTCAATTTGTCCGTCACGCAAGTAAAGCACATGTTCACCGAGGATGCGCGCATCTTCCGGATCATGGGTGATCAGGATCATGGGCACGTCCAGGCGCTGTTGCCACTGGCTCAGTTCCAAACGCATTTTGACACGCAGGGCCGGATCGAGTGCGGCAAACGGCTCGTCGAGCAGCAGCGCGCTGGGCTCGGCCACCAGTGCCCTCGCCAGCGCCACCCTTTGGCGCTGGCCACCGGACAACTCGTCGGGAAACTGGTGCGCCAGTTCCTGCAAGTGAAACGCATCGAGCCAATGCTCGACTTTCTGCAATTTTTCCCGCGCACGGGGATTGAACCAGCCGCGGCTCAGGCCAAAGCCCACGTTCTGGCGCACCGTCAGGTGCGGGAACAGCGCGTAATCCTGGAACAGATAGGCCACGTTGCGCTGCTGCGGCGGCAGGTTGATGCCGGCGGCGGAATCGAACAGGGTGCGGCCGTTCAGGCGGATATGGCCAGCATCCGGCGTGAAGAGTCCGGCAATGGCTTTCAGGGTCATGCTCTTGCCGGCGCCGGACGGGCCATACAGGGCGATGCGCTGGCTGCCGGACGTGCATTGCACCTGCATGTCGAAACGGCGTTTGCCGGAGCGCAAAGTGGCGCGGAGGTCGAGGTCGAGTTGCATGGCGTTATTTGTGAGCGATGCGCCCGGGCGCCAGGCGGCCAGCCGACAGCAGCACCACGATACACACGGCGGAAGTAATCAGGACCAGCGTATTGGCCACGTCGTCCTGGCCCGCCTGCACGGCTTCATACACGGCGACGGACAGGGTCTGCGTCTTGCCGGGAATGCTGCCGGCCACCATCAGGGTGGCGCCAAACTCGCCCAGCGCGCGCACAAAGCCCAGCAGCACGCCGGCCAGGATGCCGCGCCAGGCCAGCGGCAGGGTCACGCGGAAAAAGATGGCCATTTCCGAGATGCCCAGCACGCGGGCCGCCTGCTCCAGCTGGCCGTCGACGGCCTCGAAGGCGGCGCGCGCGGGCTTGAAGACGAGGGGAAAGGCGACCACCGTGGAAGCGATCACGGCGCCCTGCCACGTAAAGATCAGGTTGATGCCGAAGTTGTCCTGCAACCAGATGCCCATCGTGCCGCGCCGGCCCAGCAGCACCAGCAGGTAATAGCCAAGCACGGTGGGCGGCATCACCATCGGCAGGGTCAGGAGGGCGTCGAGCAGCTCGCGCCCGGGAAAACGCGTGCGCGCCAGCAGATAGCCCGTGCCGATGCCAAGCAACAAATTGAGCGCCGTGGCCCACGCCGCCACCTTCAGCGACAGGGCCAGCGCGGTCCAGGCGATATCCATGCGGGCGCGTACCTAAACTATGGCTTCTTGAAACCGTACTTGGCCAGGATGGCTTGCGCCGGCGCCGTCTGCAGGTAGCTGACGAAGCGCTTCGCTTCGGCCCCATTGCTGCTGCCCTTGATGGTGGCGATCGGGTACAGCACGGGCGCCTCGAGCGGCACGTCCAGCACCACGTTCACTTTATCCTTCATGATGGCCGCGTCGGTGGCGTAGACAAAGCCCGCATCGACTTCGCCGCGCGCCACGTAGTCGAGCGACTGGCGCACGTTCTGCGTGCCGATGGCCTTCGGTTGCACGGCATCCCACAAGTTCGCCTTTTTCAGCGCGCCTTCCGAGTAGCGGCCGACGGGCACGCTGGCCGGGTTGGCGATGGCCACGCGGGTCACGCCCTTGTGCGTCAGGTCGCTCAAGCTCTTGATGCCCAGCTTGCTATCGTGCGGCACGATCAGCACCAGGCTGTTGCTGACGAAGTCCATGCGGTCGGCCGGCAATACCAGGCCCTGCTTTTGCGCCGCATCCATGGTTTCCTGGTCGGCCGAGGCAAACACGTCCACGGGCGCGCCCTTGACGATCTGTTGCAGCAGCACGCCCGAGGCGGCGAAGTTCAAGGATACCTTGCTGCCCGGATACTGCGCCTCGTAGCTTTGCGCCGCATCCTTGAACGCATTCGTCAGGCTGGCCGCGGCCGACACCACCACTTCGCCGGCAAGGGCGGAGGTAGCGGCGGTGGCGAGCAAGGCGGTGCCAAGCAGGCGGGCGAGGGAGGTGAGGCGCATGATCGTATCCTTGTAAAGTGAACGGTGAACAAGGACCGTAATATACACGCATATATAGCGTTCTGCCATGGCGCAAGTCAAGACGGCTGAACTTGCTTCAAGCGGCCCCTGATACGGCTTCAGGCGGCCACCTTTTCGCTGTCCAGGCCATCCTTGCGCCGCGCATATTTCTGCGCGATCACGGCGCAGATCATCAGCTGAATCTGGTGGAACAGCATCAGCGGCAGGATCACCATGCCCAGCGAGCGGGTGGAAAACAGCACCTTGGCCATGGGCACGCCGCTGGCCAGGCTTTTCTTCGAGCCGCAAAAGACGATGGCGATTTCGTCTTCCTTGTTGAAACCCAGGCGGCGGCTGACGAAGGTGGCAATGCCCAGCACCAGCGCCAGCAGCAAGAGGCTGATCAAGCCCAGGGCCACCAGGGTTTCCACCGAGATCGTATGCCACAGGCCTTCGCTGACGGCTTCGCTGAAGGCCGTGTAGACCACCAGCAAGATCGAACCCTGGTCGACGAATTTCAGCGTAGCCTTGTGGCGGTCGACCCAGCGGCCGATCCAGCGGCGCAGGAACTGGCCGGCCAGGAAGGGCAGCAGCAGCTGCATGACGATGGAGAGCACGGCGTCCACCGACGACTTGCCTTCCGCGCCCTTGGCCACCAGCAAGCCGACCAGGATGGGGGCGAGGAAAATGCCGATGAAATTCGAGGCCGAGGCGCTGCAGATGGCGGCCGGCACGTTGCCGCGCGCCATGGCCGTCATGGCGATCGACGATTGCACGGTGGACGGCAGCGCGCACAGGAACAAAATGCCCATGTACAGGTCGGGCGTGAGAAACGTCAGCGCCAACGGACGCAGGGCCAGGCCCAGCAGCGGAAACAGGACAAAGGTGCTGGCCAGCACCAGCAAATGCAGGCGCCAGTGCATGGCGCCGGCCACCACGGCTTCGCGCGACAGCTTGGCGCCGTGCAGGAAGAACAGGGCGCCGATGGCGACGGTGGTGATATTGCCGAAGACCACGGCCGTCGTGCCCGTGCAGGGCAGGAACGTGGCCAGTGCCACGGTGACGAGCAGGGCGATGGTGAAATTATCGGGTTTCAGATTGCGCAGCAGGGCAGCGGGAGAAAAAGAAGACATGCGGTAGCCTGGTAACGGCGCAGCCTTGCAACAGCATGCTGTGCCGGAGATGACAAACAGCGCCGGGAGCGGCGTCAGTGCTGGCTATTCTACTTGTATTTCCCTCCTCCTTGCCTGGCGGCATCAGCATGGCTGGCCGGGTAAAACCGCGCGGACAAAAAAATGCCCTGTCCGCAGACAGGGCAACCCGGAGTAAAGTACAGCGCGAGGGGGATTAACCGGCGGCTTTGACTTTCAGCTCGTTCTTGATTTCTTTCACGCCGCTCACGGAAGCGACGATCTGCACGACGCGGTCACCCGCTTCGGCGCTCGGCACGTCGCCCGACAGGACGACCACACCTTGCTGGGTTGCCACCTTGACGGGCAGGGCAGCGGCTTGCGCATCGGCGCTCAGGGCGGCCTTGGCCGAGGAAGTGATGGTTTCATCAGGGACGGCAGCGGCGGCGTTGGCGGCCACGACAGTGTCAGCAGGAGCTTGTGCTTTTGGTGCGGAGTCAGCTGCATGCGAAGCGGTGATCGAGGCGCCCGACAGTACGATAGCGGCAACCAGGGTATTGAACAGTTTCGATGTTTGCATGGTAGTTCCTCTCAATGAAGTTAAAAGCTTCTTACTTGGTTAAAGCAACACTTTGAAGCGTCACATCTACCCATACAGCAAGCGCCGTGCCAGCTTTTAAATTCCCATTGAAATCAACGACTTATATTCGATCCTGATTTTTCCGGCGGGTTTTCCGGCTATCCGCCCCGAAAAACCGCGCTTTTTGTCGCCTGACAGCGACAACTTGTGGCAAGACCATCAATGTTTTACGCTAAGTCGCTGATTTTCCACGCTTTATTTTTGTCGCTATTCAGCGACAGGGTCGCCGTCGGCGCGGAACAGGGCCGGTGTCAGCTCGTATTTCTGCAATAAACGGTAGAACTCCGTGCGGTTGCGGTCGGCCAGGCGGGCCGCGTCGGCCACGTTGCCGTCCGTCAGGCGCAGCAGCTGGATCAGGTAGTCGCGCTCGAAGCGCTGCTTCGCTTCGTTGTAGCTGAGCGCTTCCAGCGACGGCACGCGCAGCGCGCGCTGCACCAGGCTCAAGGGCACCAGCGGCGCCGTGGCCAGCGCGCACACTTGCTCGACGACATTGACCAGCTGGCGCACATTGCCGGGCCATGGCGCGGCCACCAGGGCCGTCAGGGCGTCGGGCGCGAAGCCGTTCAGGGGTTTTTCGTACTTGGCCGCCAGCTTCTGCAGGAAATGGTTCGCCAGCAGGGCGATGTCTTCGCGGCGCCCGGCCAGCGGCGGCAGGGTCAAGGTCACGACATTGAGCCGGTAATACAGGTCTTCTCGGAATTGCCCTTCCGCCATGGCCACGTCCAGGTCGCGGTGCGTGGCGGACAACAGCCGCACGTCGACGGGACGCGTCTGGTCGGCGCCCACGGGGCGCACGGCCCGCTCCTGCAGCACGCGCAGCAGTTTCACCTGCAGCGGCAGCGGCATGTCGCCGATCTCATCCAAGAACAGGGTGCCGCCGTCGGCCGCCAGGAACAGGCCTTCGCGGTTGCCCACGGCGCCCGTAAACGAACCCTTCACGTGGCCGAACAGTTCCGACTCCAGCAACTGCTCGGGTATGGCGCCGCAGTTGACGGCGATGAACGGCGCCTTGGCGCGGCGGCTGGCGTTGTGCAGGGCCCGCGCCAGCAATTCCTTGCCCGTGCCGCTGGGGCCGCGGATCAGGATGCTGGCATCGGACCCCGCCACCAGCTTGGCTTCGGCCAGCAGCTCGGCCATCTGCGCGCTGCGGCTGATCAACTCGGCACGCCAGCTCTCGTCGCCGGACGCGGGCGCCGGCATGACGGTGGACAGGTTGATCGCATACGCCACCTTTTCCATCAGCAGCTTGCCGTCGAACGGTTTCGTCAGATAGGCAAAGGCGCCGCGCGCCGTCGCCTCGACGGCATCGGGAATGGTGCCGTGGGCCGTCAGCAGGATGACGGGCAGGGCCGCATGCTGGCGGCGGATTTCATCGAACAGGGCCAGGCCGTCGCGGCCCGGCAATTGCACGTCGGTAATGACCAGCGATGGCAATTCCACGGCCAGGCGCGCCAGCGCCGCTTCCGCGCTGCCCACGGCCGTCACGCGGTAGTTGCCCGCCTTCAAGCGTATGGTCAGCAGGCGCAGCAGGTCGGGATCGTCGTCGACCAACAGGATGTGGGCGTGCTCGCTCATTTCGGCGCTCCCGCGGCGGGGCGCACGGACAGGCTGCGCTCGATGTTTTTCAGCGCTTCGAGTTTTTCATTGAGCTGGTCGATGCGGCGCTGGGCGTCGCGCAGCTGCGTGTTGAGCTTGTCGATACTGTCTTCCTGGCGGCGCAGCTCCCCGTACTGGCTGCTGAGCAATTGCACCAGCGGCGCCAGCAGTTGCGCGTCCTTGCCCGTGGCCGTCAGCAGCGGCTCCAGCAGCGCTTGCGCGCGGGCCAGGTCACCCGTGCCGCGCACGGTCGCTTGCAGCATGGCGCGGCGGATGGTGTTGGGCGGCGCGTGATCGGCCTTCGCCAGGTCCAGCTGCGCTTTGCCCAGTTCCGACGGCGTCATCAGGCGCAAGGCGCTTTGATACGCCAGCAGTTCCGTCAGCTGGGGATCGGCCACCACCACCACGCGCGGCGGCGTTTGCACCAGCACGGGCGTCTGGACAGGAGGCTTGGTGGCGCAGGCGCCCAGCAGCAGCGCGCAGGCGGCCATGCCGGCCAGGGGAATTCTCGTCATCATAAGGGCAGTTCTATCCGAAAATGCGCGCCGGCGGAGCGCGGTAAAAGAGTGACGCTGCCATCGTGGGCGGCGATATATTCGCGCACGATGGACAGGCCGATGCCATTGCCGTTGCGCGCGCCGGCCGCCTGGCGCACGCCCTGGTAAAACGGCTCGAAGATGCGTGCCGCATCCTCGGGCGCCACGCCAGCGCCTTCGTCGGTGCAGTCGATGCGCACGCGGCCCCCTTCGCCGGACAGGGCAAAGCGCACGGTGCCGCCTTCCGGGCTGAAGCGCACGGCGTTCGACAGCAGGTTCGCCAGGGCCGTGGCCAGCTTGTCGCGGTCGGCCAGCACGATCAGGGACGCGCCCTGCACCTCGACCGTCAGCCGGCGCGCCAGCCATTGCAGGCGCTGCCCGGCCACCACATCTTGCAGCAGGACCAGCAAATCCACCTTGCTGTGCGCCAGATGCTGGGCGTCGAAAGCGGCAGTATTGTAGCGCAGCAAGTCTTCAATCTGGGTTTGCAGGGACGCCGTGTTTTGCTGCAGGATGCCGGCGATTTCCCGTTGGCCATCGCTGAGCTTGCCCGCCACCTCGTCTTCCAGCAAGGCCACGCCTTCGCGCAGGGCCGCCAGCGGGGTTTTCAGCTCATGCGAGATGTGGCGCAGGAAACGTTCCTTGTCGGCATCGAGGTCCGCCAGGCGCTGGCGCAGCCAGTCCAGCTGCTGGCCCAGGCGGCGCGTGTCGGCCGGGCCGCCGACGACGATGGGCTGGTCGTAGCGCTTGTCGCCCAGGCGTTCGATGGCCGTCTCGATGCGGCGCAGCGGGCGCGACAATAGAAAGCCGAAGCAGGTGGCCAGCACGGCCGCCAGCAGCACGGCGCCGCCCACCAGCATGCCCAGCACGCGGCGCTGGCGTTCCAGCTCGGCCAGCAGGGCGTCGTTGCGGCTGCCGATTTCCGTCTTGCTTTCGCGCGCCAGGCTGTCATTGATCTGCGTCATGCGGGCAAACGCGCGGTACACGACGGCGTGGCCATCGCGCTTGCGGCGCTTACCTGCCTGCAAGACTTCCCAGGCCGCTTGCGCCTGCGCCGTCCATTCGTCGGCCAGCTGAGGTGCGAACTCGGGCGTGGCGCGGTTCAGCACTTGCAGCGCCGCCGCGGCTTCGGCGCGGGCCGCCGCATAGCGCTCGCGGAACACGGGATCATCGAGCACGAGAAACTGGCGCGCGCTGCGCTCCATGGCCAGGGTGCGCTCGGACAGGCGCTGCGACTGTTCCGTCAAGGTAATCGCCTGCGCCGCCGTCTCGCGCCCCAGCCGCGCCAGGTGTTCCAGGGTCAGCAAGGCTTGCACGGAAGTGGCCGTCAAAATACCCGTCGTCAGAATGAAGGCGGCAAATAACAGTTGGCGAAAGGAAAGTCTGGACAAGGTAAGCGCCTTCGGCTCAGTCAGCATGGGGAAAAGGCGCATGGTACGCTAAGCTTTCATCCGGGGGCGCCACCCGTAGGTAAACTATCTGACAACGTTGTTGCTTTTGCGTCCCGTAAGCAAGCCTCGGCGGCGGCGTGCAGATACTCCTAGTACAATAGGGAAAAGCTTCATACAGGCATCAAGCTGGCACCCGCCCTGGCGGGCCGGCTCTGGCATTGCGCCATTTTGGCCCCATATGCCATGCAGCCCTACCGACCATCCGTATCACCTACCGAAGAGATCCCATACCGCATGAGCACATTTGAAAAAGTCAGCAGCAACTTCATTCCAGTCTTGCAGGCAACCATCGAGCAATATGTCGAGCCGGCAACGGGCATGCGTCATATCCATATGCATACCGAGCAGGCTGAGATGGTGTTCCTGGTGGCCTTTCCCACTGTGCCGGAAGTGAGCGACGGACGCGCCCACATCCTCGAACACCTGGCCTTGTGCGGCTCGGCCCGCTACCCGGTGCGCGATCCCTTCTTCTCGATGCTGCGCCGCTCGACGGCCACCTTCATGAATGCGATGACCTATCCGGACCGCACCGTGTACCCGTTCGCCAGCACGGACCGCAAGGATTTCTTCAACCTGCTCGACGTCTACCTCGATGCGGCCTTCTTCCCGAATCTCGATTATCTGAATTTCCGCCAGGAAGGCTGGCGCCATGCGTTCGAAGGCGACAAGCTGGTCTACCAGGGCATCGTCTTCAATGAAATGAAGGGCGCCTTCAACAGCCCCATGCGCGCGCTCGACAGCGGCATCGCCAGCGCCTTGCTCAAGGGCACGACGTACGAAGTGGAATCGGGCGGCGATCCGCTGGTGATCCCCGAACTGACGCATGAAATGCTGAAAGAATTCCACGCCAGCCACTACCATCCTTCGCAAGCCGTCATCATGACGTCCGGCAATATCGAAGCGTCGGCCGTGCAGCAGCAGGTGGCTGAACGCGTGCTGTCCAAGCTCAGCGGCTTTAGCCCGCGTCGCCTGCCGCAGCTGGCGCCCGCATGGACGGCGCCGCAGGAAAACGTGGTCAAGATTCCGTCGCAGGAAGCGCGCGACGATGAATTCGGCCTGCAATTTGCCTGGCTGATGGGCGAGTCCAGCGACCCCATCGCCTACTATCACGCGCATCTGCTGTCGCACGGCTTGCTGGGCGAATCGTCGGCGCCCGTCATGCGCGCCATGGAATCGGCCGGCTATGGCCGCCCATCGGACATGAATGGCCGCGACGCGGGCATCCGCCAGATGGTGTTCCACATCGGCATGGAAGGCTTGACGCAGGAACAGATCGCCGATGCGCACCAGCGCATCTGGGCGGCGCTGGAAGAAACGGCGCAAGACGGTATTCCCGCCGCCGTGCTGCACGCGGCCTTGCGCGACATCAAATACAGCCAGCGCGAAATCAGCAGCGGCCGCATGCCTTACGGCCTGGGCCGCTTGCTGCACGCCTTGCCGCTGGCCATGTACGACGGCAACGTGATGGATGCGTTCGACAATGCAGCCATCCTGGAAACCCTGGAACAGCAGATCGAAGACCCGGAATTCTTCAAGCAGCTGGTGCGCGAGCTGATCGCCAACCCGACCCGCTTGACCACCCACGTGGTGCCCGACAGCGCCTACTTCACGGACCGCGCCGCCCTGGAAGACGCCAGGCTGGCGGCCCTGCAGGCGAAGCTGACGGATGCCGAGCGCGAACACATCGTGGCCGAATCGGCCGCGCTGGAAGCGCATCAGCAACTGCCGTCGAATTCGGAAGTCTTGCCCCGCATCCGCCCCGGCGACGTCAGCGCGCTGCCGCGCCCGGCACTGCCGATTCCCCCGGCCGTCGACGGCGCCGTGGCCTTCAGTATCGCCTCGAACGGCATCAGCTATGCCAACGTGCTGTACGACGTGTCGGGCTTGCCGGAAGCGTCGTGGCCATGGCTGCGCCTGTACACGGACCTGGCGCCGGAACTGGGCGTGGGCGACATGTCGTTCGACGACGCCAGCGCCTGGCGCCAGAGCATGGTGCCCTCGTTCCACATCGGCCTGGAAGCCATTCCCCGCCCGCAACAGGCGATGCGCGTGGAATTGTCATTCTCGGCCAGCGGCTTGCGCGAAGAACACGCAGCCATTGCCGCCGTGCTATCAGCCTGGATCGCCAAGCCCCGCTTCGATGAAGAAGAACGTCTGGCTTTCCTGATCGAAAGCCTGGTGCAAGACAAATTGAGCAGCCTGGCCGAATCGGGCAACCGCTACGCCATGCTGGCCTCGGCCGCGCCCCTGTCGCCTACGCGCCGCTTCGACGACATCGTGGGCGGCCCGGCCGCGCTGCCGTTCTACCGCCGTTTGCAGCAACTGAGCAAGACGTCCGAGGGCTTGCAGGAAATCGCCCGCGAACTCGACACCTTGCACGCGCACATCATCGCCCAGCCGCCAACCGTGCTGTGCGCGGGCCTGGAACAGGATGGCATCACCCTGGCCCGCTTGCTGGAATTGCCGGCAGCCAACACGGATGCCGCAGCAGCGACGGCAACGCCAGCGCCGGCAGCATTGCCGCTGGCCAATACGGCCCTGCATGCGACGAGCCAGATCAACCATTGCTTCGTGTCCTGGGCCGTGCCGGGCGTGCACAATCCGGACGCGTCCGCCCTGGCCGTGGCGGCCGAACTGATGACCAACCAGGTGCTGCATACGGCCCTGCGCGAAAAAGGCGGCGCGTATGGCGGCAGCGCCAGCTATGCGGCCGGCGCCGGCACGTTTACCCTCAGTTCCTACCGCGATCCGCGCCTGGCCGGCACGTACGCCGACTTCGGCACGACCCTGGACCAGATCCTCGACGGCGATTTCTCGCAGGAACAAGTGGAAGAAGCCATCATCTGCGTCATCAAGGGCCTGGACAAGCCCCATTCGCCGTACGCGGAAGCGCTGACGGCGTGGAATATGCAGCAGCGTGGCACGACGGAAGCCGTGCGCCAGCAATTCCGCACGGGCGTATTGACGTGCACCCTGAGCCAGATCAAGGACGTCACGCGCACCTGGCTGAAAAACGGCCAGCCTAGCCGCGCCGCGTTCGCGGGCAACACGACGCAAGACCTGGCGGGCCTGGAAGTGGTCGATTTATTGTCGCTGGCCAGCTAAGCAGGCGGGCGGGCAGGTGGGCAGGTGGGATTAGCGTGGCGTACCGCGGCGGCCCCGCTGATCCCGCCTGCGATGCTTATTGCGGTACAGAATGAGGTTCCATGTACATCAGCTCCCATTGATGGCCATCGGGGTCCTGAAAACTGTGGCCATACATGAAGCCGTAATCGATCGGCTCCTTGTACAGGCTGCCGCCCGCCTGGACGGCCTTCGCCACCAGCGCATCGACTTCGCCCCGGCTCTCGGCCGACAGGCACACCAGCACTTCCGTCGCCACCTTGGTATCGCACAGCTGCTTGGGCGTGAACTGCTTGAATTTGTCATGCGTCAACAGCATCACAAAAATATCATCGGCAACGATCATGCACGTCGCCGTTTCATCCGTGAAATGGGCATTGAAGCTGAAACCCAGCGCCGTGAAAAACGCCACGGAACGCTCAAGCGAATGGACGGGCAGATTGACAAAGATTTTACGGGCCATCATGTCTCCTTGTAGGTCGAATGAATAGATCCTGCCCGCCGATTCTACACCGCCTGTTCAGCCCTTCGCGCGCGCCACGGTCTTGGGCGCGTAACCGAAATAGCGGCTGAACGCGGCGCTGAAATTGGCCGGGTGGCGGTAGCCCGTTTGCCAGCCCGCCTGCGCCACCTGGCAACCATTTTCCAACAGCAACTTTGCCCGCTGCATGCGCAGCGCCAGCAGGGTGCGCTGGGGGCTGTCGTTGTAGCGGTAGCGCCATCCTTGCTTCAACTTGAACAGGCTCAACCCCACTTGCGCGCACAGGTAGTCGAGCGTGAGCTCCTGCGCCATCTGTTCCTGCATCAGCGCGTAGGCGCGCTCCAGTTTGGCGATATCGGTATCGGACCAGCGCGGCACGTGCGGCGATACGGGCCGCAATCCCCGCAACTGCTCCGCCAGCAGGCTGAGTACGCCGATATGCACGGCCAGCGGGTCCGTCGCGCGCAGCAGCGCCCGCGCATGCAGGGCGCTGGCCGCCGTGGTGGCGGCGTGCGCCAGCTGGCGCGCGCCGCCGTTGGGCAGCAGGGACGTCAAACCCTCGGGCCAGTAGCGCGCCAGCGCGTCTTCATCGACCAGCACGCGCAATTGCGCCGCCCGCTGGCCCGCTTCGAAACGGCGCTCGCCGCTCGTGTGGCGAAACACCGTCATGGTCGTATGGCCGCCCTGGAAACGCAATTGCTCGCCATCGCGCGTGGCGTAGCAGGACGCGCCTTCCAGGCCGATGGTGATGACCAGGCCGCCCGCATCGTCATGCTTCGATTGCTCGGCGAGCGCAAGCCGCGGGCGGTAATCGGAATGCACGAGCAGCACGCCCTGGTCGACCTGGCGCTGGTCGGCGCGGCACTCGCCCATCTGCGGGTCCAGCTGGCGCCGCGTCCAGCCTGCCGCTTCCCTGTCCTGTTCCATCCTCGCTCCTCCCAGTCCCTGCGCACCGCTGCGCATACGAAATGCGCCGTGCCGCATACAAATGCAAATGATAATTATTCTCATTGTTGCATAAAATAGCGCTTATGCACACCTCGTGCCCACCACGCCGAAAGGAAGCGCCATGCCGTTCACCACGCAACACACTTTGCAGCCCTACTGGGACCTGGCCGTCGCGCCCGTCCAGGCGGACGGACTGGCCGCCGCCCTGGAACTGGGCATTCTCGACGTGCTGGCCACGCCGCACACGCCGGCGCAACTGGCCGAGGCCCTGTCGCTGCACGCGCCGCACACGGCCCTGCTGCTGGAATTGCTGTGGAGCATGCAGGTGCTCGAACGCGGGGTGGCCCCCAGCGCCGGCGACACGGCGGCCAGCTACCGCTGCACGGCCACCACCTTGCAGTATTTCTGCCGCAACGCTGCATCCTTTTGTGGCGACGCCTGGCTGTACCGGCTGCATGCGCTGCGCCATTTCGCCACGCAACTGACGACCCTGGTGCGCGACGGCGGCACGGTAAAACCCTACAGCACGGCCAATGGCATCAACTGGGCCGCCGCCGCGCAGCAGCAAATCGGCCAGGAACAACGCGCCGTCACCATGCGCGCGGCCCTGTCCGTGATGCAGCGCATCGCCCTGTTTACGGACGGCAGCACGCCGCTGCGCCTGCTCGACGTGGGCGGCGGTCCCGGCTGGGTTGCCATTGCGCTGGCACAAGCCCATGCGGGCTTGCGCGGCTGCGTCTTCGACTGGCCGGAAACGGTGGCCGTGGCAGCTGCGAACATCGCCCATGCGCAACTATCGGACCGCCTTGATACCTTGGGCGGCGACCTGGACAGCGACGACATCGGCAGCGGCTACGACCTCGTCTGGTGCTCGTCCGTGCTGCATTTCGTGCCCGACCTGGCCGGTGCCTTGCGCAAGATACATGCGGCCCTGAAGCCCGGCGGCGTGTTTGTCTGCGTGCAGGCGGAAATCCCCCCCGCGCCCGGCGATGCGGCGCGCGTGCTGCCCTATTATTTGCCGATGCGCATGCTGGGCCGCACGGTGACGCGGCAGGGAGAACTGGCGCAGCTGCTGCGCGACACAGGCTGGCGGCAAGTGGAGCAGTACAGCGCCAGCGATTTTCCCATGGCACCCGTGCAGGTGCTGATTGCACGCTCAAAATAATTATCATTTTTATAGCAAATCAGGGAGCAAATGCGCTAAGCTGTGTCTGCAGCTCGGCCGCTTCCTGGCATGGCGCGCCAGCATTGATCGATGTCAACCGCAGCATTGTGCTGCCCCCACAGGGAATCCATCATGAATCAAGCAATTGCAGGGAAAGTCGTCGTCATCACCGGTGCCAGCAGCGGCCTGGGCGAAGCCACGGCACGCCATCTGGCCGCGCTGGGCGCCTGCGTCGTGCTCGGTGCGCGGCGCATGGATTTGCTCAACACCATCGCCGAAGAAATCACGGCCGCCGGCGGCAAGGCGGCCATTGCCCGCACCGACGTGACCCAGGCGGGCGACCTGACGCGCCTGGTCGAAACGGCGCTGGCCGTGTTCGGCAAGGTCGATGTGCTGATCAACAACGCGGGGCTGATGGCCATCGCTCCCATCGACGCGCTGAAGGTCGAGGAATGGGAGCGCATGATCGATATCAACATCAAGGGCGTGCTGTACGGCATCGCGGCCGCCTTGCCGTATTTCCGCGCGCAAAACAGCGGCCACTTCATCAATATTTCATCGGTGGCGGGCGCGAAAGTGTTCAGCCCCGGTGGCACCGTCTACAGCGGTACCAAGTTTGCCGTCAGCGCCATCTCGGAAGGCTTGCGCCATGAACTGGCCGCCAGCGGCGGGACCATCCGCACCACCACCATCCTGCCGGGCGCCGTCGATACGGAACTGCCCGGCGGCAGCAGCCACGCGGAAAGCGCGGCCGGACTGAAGGAGTTCTACAAGCAAGCCATTCCCGCCGCTGCCGTGGCGCGCGCCGTGGCGTACGCGATCGAGCAGCCCGATGGCGTGGACATCAATGAAATCGTGCTGCGCCCCACGGTGCAGGAGTTTTAGGTAGCCCCTTGCTGCAGCGACTCGATGATCAGGCCGGCCAGCCGCTCGACGGGCGGCCGGGACACGCTGGAGGCGCGCAGCAATTCCAGCGATAGCGGGGGCAGGGCGGGCAAGCCCGCCGCCGCGTGATCGAGCGCGCACACGGACGAAGGCAAGCCCAGGCCGGTGCGCACCGTCACGCCCAGCCCGGCAGCGGCCGCCGCCCACAGGCCGGCCAGGCTGGGGCTGGTAAACGCCGTGCGCCAGGCGATGCCGGCCCCGTCCAGCGCCTGCGTGGCACAGCGCTGGAACAGGCAGTCGCGGTCGAACGTGATCAGCGGCAGGGGCTCGCCCGACTCGGGGCGCCAGTCCAGGCTGGACGAAGCGATCCAGCGCATGGCCGGCTCGGCAATATGCTGGCGCTGCTGCAGCGGATACTCGGCCACGTCGGCGATGCAGGCGCCGCCCCACAGCAGGGCCAGGTCCAGCTGACCCATGGCGAGCCGTTCCATCAATTCCGTGTTGCGCGCCACGTGCGCCTCGATGCGCACTTTCGGGTGCGCGCGGGCAAAGCGCCCCAGCACGTCGGGCAGCAAGGCTTCGCCAAAATCCTCCTGCAAGCCCAGCCTGATCCAGCCCTCCAGTTCCGCGCCGCGCAAGGCGACGGCCGCCTCGTCGTTCAGTTCCAGCAGGCGGCGCGCATAGCCGAGCAGCACTTCGCCGGCCGGCGTCAGCGCCAGGCACCGCCCATCCTTACGAAACAGGGGCATGCCCGCCTGCTCCTCGAGTTTTTTCAGCTGCGCGCTGACGGCCGAGGTGGAGCGGCCCACCTTGTCGGCCGCGCGGGCAAAGCTGCCCAACTCGATGCCAGCCACATAGCTGCGCAAAAAGGCGATGTCGAAATTCAACAGGCTCATGGGGCAAATGCAATCGTCCGGTTTTATGGGATGGTTAATCGTAAATTATCTGATATTCAGAATGATCGTAGCGCGCAACACTGTCAGGGTCAACCACTTTCCCCTCCCTGCCATGACCACCCGCTGCCCAGCCGTTCCCGTTCCCGTCGCCGTCCCCTCGCCCGTGCCGGGCGATGCCCACCGCTGGAAAGTGCTGGCCGTCGGCGTGGCCGCCAATGCCAGCTTTTCCGCCGCCGCCAACGGCATGCCCACGACGGCCATCTGGCTGCGCAGCGGCTATCACCTGAGCAATACGGAATTGGGGGTGGCGCTGGGCGCCATGGGCCTGGGCGTGGCCCTGACTGAATTGCCGTGGGGCATGGCCACCGACCGCTGGGGCGACCGCCCCGTGCTGCTGGCGGGCTTGCTGGGCACCATGCTGGCCTTGCTGGCCCTGCTGCTGTGGATCACGCCCGCTGACGGCGCCGTGCCGCCCCTGTGGGCGCTGGCGGCGGGACTGGCGGCAGTCGGCGTGCTGGGCGGCAGCGTGAATGGCGCCAGCGGGCGCGCCGTGATGCGCTGGTTCGGCACGGGCGAACGGGGTTTCGCCATGAGCATCCGCCAGACGGCCGTGCCCCTCGGTGGCGGCCTCGGCGCCCTCGTCCTGCCCAGCCTGGCGTCACATTACGGCTTCGTGCCCGTGTTTGGCGCCCTGGCCTGCGTATGCGGCCTGTCGGCGTTTTTCACGTGGCGATGGATGCATGAGCCCGATTTCTCTGCCGAGGCCGCCACGAGCCCGCACAACGCGTCCACGGGCCTGCTTGCCGTCAAGCCTGCGCCGCCGTTGCCAGGTCCGCTCAAAAACCGCAGAGTCTGGCGCATGGTGGCGGCCATCGGCTTGCTGTGCGTGCCCCAGTTTGCCGTGCTCAGCTACGCCACCGTCTTCCTGCACGACCATGGCCGCCAGGGCCTGGCTGCCATCACGGCCGTGATGGTGGCCCTGCAGGCGGGCGCCATGGTAATGCGCATCTGGAGCGGACGCCATACGGACCGCCACGCAAACCGGCCCGCCTACCTGCGCGGCTCGGCCCTGGTGGCGCTGGCGTCGTTCATTTTGCTGGGATGCATCGCCTGGCTGGCGGCGCCGGGCTGGCTGTTGATGGCCGCCGTGGTGGCGGCCGGCATCGCCGTGTCCGCCTGGCATGGCGTGGCCTACACGGAACTGGCCACGGAAGCGGGTGGCGCCAACGCGGGCACAGCTCTGGGCATGGCGAACACGGCCGTCTATGTGGGCCTGTTCCTCACGCCGATCGCCATCCCGCACCTGCTGGCGGCCAGCAACTGGCCCGTCGTGTGGTGGCTGGCGGGGCTGGTGGCGCTGGCCGCCCGCCCCCTGTTTCCGAAAGCTTAAGGAAGCGGCGAAATCCGGTAGACGCAGCGCATCGCATTCGCCAGCACATGCTGCTCGCGCACAATGGTCGCGCCCGCTCCCACCACTTCCTGGAACAGCTGCAGTTCGGAGCGGCAAAAGCCCTGGCAGGTGCGCGCGGCAGCGCAGATGGGGCAATGGTCTTCGATCAGCAGCCAGTCCTTGCCATCCGCTTCCACGCGGGCCATATAGCCCTCTTCGTCGCGCACGGTGGCCAGCTGCTGCAGCCGCGTGGGCAAGTCCGGCGCCGAGCACGCCAGCGCATACGCGCTGCGGCTTTCCTCTTCGCGCTGGGTGATCAGTTTATCCAGCCCCGCTTCGCCGAACAGCTGGCGCACGGAACCGATCAGCTTGATCGTCAGCTGCGCATGCGTGTCGGGAAAGCGCGCATTGCCCGCTTCCGTCAAGACCCAGTTCTGGCGCGGCCGGCCCGCGCCCGCCTGCGCTTCCTGGCGCCCCTCGATGAGGCCCGCGGCCACCAGCTTCTGCACTTGCTGGCGCGCCGCCTCGCCCGTCATGTCCAGGGTCTTGGCCAGGGTGGCCGTGGAGACGGGTCCCTTGGTCTTGATGAAATACAGGATGCGCTCCGTCGTTTGCGGCGCCTCCTGATTATCCAAACGTTTACTTGTGTAATTCATTTCGCTCAACTATCATGGGGCCAGTTAACCAACTAATTGCTTGCATAATAGGCCGGTAGTTCCCCGCTGTCGAGGAGTTTCCACGTCCGTATGCCGGCAAGGTACTCTTTTGACAGGATTTTCCCATGCAACTGTCTGACTCGATCTGGCTGTTTCACGCCATCCTCGCCAGCGGCCTGGCCATCTGGCTCAGCCTGGCCACCCTCAACAACCTGCACGCCTTCCACGGCTCCGTCTGGGCCATCGGCAACACCATGCGCATGGACCCGCTGCGCCAGGACCCGACCATCGAGACGCCGCTGCTGCGCCGCGCGCTCACCTCGCTGGCCTTGCACCGGCTATCGCTGGGCGTAGTGCTGGCCTTGCAACTGCTGGCCGCCATCGCCGCCTGGACGGGCGTGGCGCTGTACCTTGGCGCATCGCGGATGGATGCGCTGCCCTGGCTGAACCTGGCCTTGTGCGCCATGGCCGCCTTTTTGCTGCTGATGCACCTGGGCGGCCTGTGGTTCGGCTACTGGATTGCCCAGGAAGGCTTGCAGACGACGCACCTGGTGCTGCTGCTGTGGACCATAGCCCTGTTTTTCCTCTTTAACGTTCGCTTCTGACGCGCAGCGGACCTGACCAGCCTCCGCTGCGCCCCTTCTTCCCGTTATCCCTTTCTTGCAGTAAAGGACTTCATCATGAATACGAAAATCATTGGCGCCTCCGCGCTGGCCATTACCCTGGCCGTCGCGGGCGCCGCGCTCTACCCGCGCGCCGACTCCCATGCGGCCGATGCCGCCGCCTACCCCGCCACCAAGGTGGCGCTGGTGCCCGTCGTGCTGGGCACGCAGGAGCGTTTTTTTGCCGGCGTGGGCGAGCTGGAAGCGGCGCGCCAGGTGCAGGTGGCGGCCGAAACGGGCGGGCGCGTCACGCAGATCCGCTTCGAATCGGGGCAGAGCGTGGCGGCCGGCGCCATCCTCGTGCAGCTGAATGACGCCCAGGAACAGGCGGCCCTGCTGCGCCAGCGCGCGCAGCTGAAAAACGCGGAGAGCAGCCATGCCCGCACGGCGCAGATGGCCAGGGAAAAAGCGGCTACGCAGGAGCAGCTCGATGCGGCCCTGGCCGCGCGCGATGCGGCCCTGGGCGACGTGCGCCAGACGGAGGCGCTGATCGCGCAAAAGACCATCCGCGCGCCGTTCGCGGGGCAGCTTGGCATCCGCAAGGTGCACGCGGGCCAGTACCTGAACGCGGCCGACACGGTGGCCAGCCTGATCGACACAAGGTCGCTGCTGGTGAACTTCGCCCTCGATGAACAGAGCAGCGCGGCACTGGCGCCGGGCCAGGCCGTGCAAGTGCTGGTGGACGCCTATCCGAATCAGGTCTTCACGGCGAAGATCAACGCCATCGACCCCTTGATCGCCCGCTCGCGCATGGTGCAGGTGCAGGCGGCGCTGAGCGATCCCCGTGGCGTGCTCAAGGCGGGCATGTACGCGAATGTGCGCGTGGCCCGCGAGGCTGGCCGGCAGCTGACGGTACCGGAAACGGCGGTGACCTACAGCGCGTATGGCGACACGGTCTTCGTCGCGCAGCAGGAAGGCAGGCAGCCGCTCACCGTCAAGCGCGTGGGCGTGAAACTGGGCGAGCGGGCAGGGGGAAGGGTGGCCATCCTCGACGGCTTGCGCGAGGGCCAGCGCGTGGTCGCCTCGGGCCAGCTGAAACTGGCCGACGGCATGGCCGTGCAGGCCGTGGCCAATACCCTCGATGAAGTCAAGCGCGCCGCGCCCAAAGCCGGTTCTTAAGGGAAGGCCACCACCATGAAATTGACCGATTTATTCGTGCGCCGCCCCGTGCTGGCGCTGGTGATCAGCACCTTGATTCTGATGCTGGGCGTGATCGCCATCAAGCAGCTGCCGATCCGCCAATACCCGATGCTCGAATCGTCCACCATCACGGTGACGACCACGTATCCGGGCGCCTCGGCGGAACTGATGCAGGGTTTTGTCACGCAGCCGATCGCGCAAGCCGTGTCGTCCGTGGAAGGCATCGATTACCTGACGTCGTCGTCCGTGCAGGGCAGCAGCACGGTCACCGTGCGCATGGAACTGAACCGCGATTCCACGCAGGCGCTGACGGAAGTCATGGCCAAGGTCAACCAGGTGCGCTACAAGCTGCCCGAAGGCGCTTTCGACCCCGTGATCGAGCGCGCGGCCGGCGATTCCTCGGCCGTCGCCTATGTGGGCTTTGCCAGCGAGAGCGTGTCCGCGCCCGCGCTGACGGATTACCTGGCGCGCGTGGTGCAGCCGATGTTCGCCACCATCGACGGCGTGGCCAAAGTCGACGTGTATGGCGGCCAGCAGCTGGCCATGCGTTTGTGGATCGACCCGGCAAAACTGGCCGCGCGGGGCTTGACGGCGGCCGACGTGGCCGATGCCGTGCGGCGCAATAACTACCAGGCGGCGCCCGGCAAGGTGAAGGGGCAGTTCGTCGTCGCCAACATCAGCGTCAACACGGACCTGACCAGCGTGGCGGAATTCCGCGACATGGTCATCCGCAAGGGCGGCGATGAAAAGGATAGCGCCGCCCTCGTGCGTTTGAAGGACGTGGGCACGGTGGAACTGGGCGCGGCGGCGACGGAAACAAGCGGCATCATGGACGGCGTGCCGGCCGTGTATCTGGGCCTGTCGCCCACGCCCGGCGGCAACCCGCTGGTGATCGTCGACGGCATCAAGAAACTGCTGCCCGAGATCCAGAAAACCCTGCCGCCGGGCGTGAAAGTCGAGCTGGCGTTCGAGACGGCGCGCTTCATCCAGTCCTCCATCGACGAAGTGGCGCACACCCTGCTCGAAGCGCTGCTCATCGTCGTCATCGTCATCTACCTGTGCATGGGTTCCCTGCGCTCCGTGCTCATTCCCGTCGTGACGATCCCCCTGTCGATGCTGGGCGCGGCGGCGCTGATGCTGGCCTTCGGCTTCAGCATCAATTTGCTGACCCTGCTGGCGATGGTGCTGGCCGTGGGCCTGGTGGTCGACGACGCCATCGTCGTGGTGGAAAACGTGCACCGGCACATCGAGGAAGGCAAGACGCCCGTGGCGGCCGCCCTGGTGGGTGCGCGCGAAGTGGCCGGCCCCGTCGTCGCCATGACCATCACGCTGGCGGCCGTGTATGCGCCCATCGGCATGATGGGGGGATTGACGGGCGCGCTGTTCAAGGAATTCGCGCTGACCCTGGCCGGCGCCGTGGTGGTATCGGGCGTGGTGGCGCTGACCTTGTCTCCCGTGATGAGCTCCTTGCTGCTGCAGCCGAAACAGACGGAAGGGCGCATGGCGCGCGCCGCCGAGCATTTCTTCGACGGCTTGACCACGCGCTATGCGCGCCTGCTGGACCGCTCGCTGCACCACCGCTGGCTGAGTGCCGGTTTCGCCGCGCTGGTGATGGTCAGCTTGCCGTTCCTGTACCTGCTGCCGCAGCGCGAACTGGCGCCCGCGGAAGACCAGGCCAGCGTCTTGACGGCGATCAAGGCGCCGCAGCATGCCAACCTCGATTATGTGGAACGCTTCTCGTACAAGCTCGATGAGATCTACAAAAATATCCCCGAAACGGACTCGCGCTGGATCATCAACGGCGGCGAAGGCCCGGCGTCGAGCATCGGCGGCATCAACCTGACGCCGTGGGCCGGACGTTCGCGCAATGCGGCCGTCATCCAGGCCGAATTGCAGCACGCCGTGGGCGATGTGGAAGGCACCAGCATCTTCGCCTTCCAGCTGGCGCCCTTGCCGGGATCGAGCGGCGGCTTGCCCGTGCAGATGGTGCTGCGCAGCGCGCAGGATTACGCCACCCTGTTCCGCACGATGGAAGACGTCAAGCAGCGGGCGCGCGCCAGCGGCCTGTTTGCCGTCGTCGACAGCGACCTCGACTACAACAACCCCGTCGTCAAGGTGCGCGTGGACCGCTCGAAGGCGAACAGCCTGGGCATCCGCATGCAGGACATCGGTGTATCGCTGGCCGTGCTGGTGGGCGAGAATTATCTGAACCGCTTCGGCATGGACGGCCGCGCGTACGACGTCATCGCGCAAAGCCCGCACGAGCAGCGGCTCACGGCGCAAGCCCTGACGCAGCAGTACGTGCGCGCCGACGACGGCAGCCTGCTGCCCCTGTCCGCCGTCGTGTCGGTGACGGAACAGATCGAGCCGAACATGCTGACCCAGTTCAACCAGCAAAATGCGGCCACCTTCCAGGGCGTGCCGGCGCCCGGCGTGACCCTGGGCGACGCCGTGGCCTTCCTCGATGGCGTGGCGAAAACCCTGCCGCCCGGCTTCAGCTACGACTGGCAATCGGACGCGCGCCAGTTCGCCACGGAAGGCAATGCCCTGCTGCTGGCCTTCCTGGCGGCTGTCGTCGTTATTTACCTGGTGCTGGCGGCGCAGTATGAAAGCCTGACGGACCCGCTGATCATCCTGATCACGGTACCGCTGTCGATCTGCGGCGCCCTGATCCCGCTGGCCCTCGGCTACGCCACCGTCAACATCTACACGCAGATCGGCCTCGTGACCCTGATCGGCTTGATCAGCAAGCACGGGATCCTGATGGTGGAATTTGCCAATGAATTGCAGGTGCATGAACGGCTGGACCGCCTCGGCGCCATCCGCAAGGCAGCGCAGATCCGCCTGCGTCCGATTTTGATGACGACGGCCGCCATGGTGGTGGGCCTGGTGCCGCTGCTGTTCGCGTCCGGCGCGGGCGCCAACAGCCGTTTCGGCCTGGGCGTGGTGATCGTGTCGGGCATGTTGATCGGCACCTTTTTTACCCTGTTCGTGCTGCCCACCGTGTACACCTTCCTGGCCCGCCGTCACGCGGCCGACGATGCCACGCCGCGCGCACGCGATCTGTCGCAGGCACTGGCGCAAGACGCTGCGCCGCACTAAGGAATCCACATGAAAAAACGACTGTTTCCCCTTGCTGTCATTGCTCTGCTGGCCGGCTGCGCCGTCAGCCCCGCCTACGTCGCGCCGGGCACGCCCGACATCCATCTGGCCAGCCCGCAGCAGGCGCAGTTTGCGCCTGGCCAGGCCGCTGCCGGCGCCACCGCCTGGTGGACGTTTTTCGACGATGCGCGCCTGTCGCAGCTGATCGCCAGCGCCTTGGCGCACAACCTCGATATCGCGCAGGCGCAGGCGAACCTGCTGGCCGCGCGCGCCGTCTTCGACGAGCGCCGCCTCGATGAACTGCCCGCCGTCACGGGCCAGGCGGGCTGGCGGCGCAGCGTGCAGCAGGATGCGCCAGACAGCCGCGCCGCCAGCGCCAGCACGCGCGCGGGTTTCGATGCGCAATGGGAGATCGACCTGTTCGGCCGCCTCGCGCACCTCACCCGCTCGGCGCAGGCGCGCGCCGACGCGGCGCAGGCGGACTTGCGGCAAGTGCAGCTGACGATAGCCGCCGAGGTGGCGCGCAATTACTACGAGGCGCTCGGTTACCAGCAAAACCTGGCGCTGACGCAGGCGCAGATACAAAGCTGGCGCGACACGGTGGCCTTGACCGACGCGCGCATCCGCGCGGGCAGCGGCTTGCCGGAAGAGCGCCACAACGCGCTGGCCAACCTGGCGCGCAGCGAGGCGGCCTTGCCGCCGTTGCAGGCGGGCTTGCGCCAGGCGCAGTACCGGCTCGACGTCTTGAGCGGACAGGCGCCGGGCGCCATCGCGCTGGCCACCACGCCGCGGCAACAGGCGCCGCTGGCGGGCCAGCTGCCGCTGGGCGACGTGAACCAGCTGATCAAGCACCGTCCCGATGTGGCGCGCGCCGAACGCCTGCTGGCCGCCTCCAGCGAAGACCTGGGGGCCGCCACGGCGGACCTGTATCCGCGCCTCAGCCTCGGTGGTTTTCTAGGCTTCTTTGCGCTGCGCGGCAGCAGCCTGTTCGACGGCGGCGCGCGCGCCTTCGAGGTGGCGCCCTCCGTCAGCTATCCGGCCTTCCGCCTGGGCAGCGTGAAGGCACGCTTGCGCGGCACGCAGGCCGAGGCGCAAGGCGCGCTGGCGCGCTATGCACAGGCGCTGTTGGTCGCGCAGGAAGACGTGGAAAACGCCGTCACGCAGCTGGCGGAAAACCAGGCACGATTAGCCTCGCTGCTGGAATCGGCGCGCCACGGCAATGCGGCGCTCGATATCGCCAGCACGCGCTATCGGGGCGGCGCCGGCAGCTACCAGGCAGTGCTGGAAAACCAGCGCGCCTTGTACGATATCCGGCGCGAGGCGCTGCTGGCGGAAACGGCGTCCTACATCGACGCGATTGCCCTGTACAAGGCGCTGGGATGGGGGCAAACTATGTAGCATTTTTTGCTCAGGAGGAGACGCGATGTTCACGCAAGGCAGCTGGCTGAATCAGCCGGCAACATGGTCCGCCGACGGCGCGCAGCTGCGCGTGACAACGGATGCCAACACGGATTTCTGGCGCAAGACTTCGTATGGTTTTATCCGCGACAGCGGCCACTTTTTCGGCACGGCCGTCGACGGCGATTTTACGGCGCAGCTGCACGTGGCGGCGCCGTATGCCGCACTGTACGACCAGGCCGGCTTGATGGTGCGCATCGACGAGCAGAACTGGATCAAATGCGGCGTCGAATTTTCCGACGGCCAGCTCTTATTGAGCACGGTATTGACGCAGGACAAATCCGACTGGGCCGTCAGCAGCGCGCCCGCCATGCCCGACGGTTTCTGGCTGCGCGTGACGGTGGCGCAAGGCGCCATCCGCGTGCAGTATTCGACCGATGGCCAGCGCTGGCCGCTGCTGCGCCTGGCGCCGTTTCCCGCTGCATCGCGCTACCGCGTCGGGCCCATGTGCTGCACGCCGGAACGCGGTGGCCTGGAAGTGGTGTTTTCGCGGTTTTCCATCGGTCCGGCGCAGCAAAAACACTTGCACGATTTGAGTTAGATCAAGCGGTCCACGTCTCATGCAGATGGCGCCACAGCAGCGTCCCAGCCGGTGTTTTGTCATACACGACGGTCGACAGCCGCGCCGTGCTGTCGCCGCCGGGCAGCGATTGATACTCGCGGTAAGCCACGCTGGCGCCGGTGGCGCTGTCCTGGATCAATGTCAGGTCGAAAATACGCATGAGGAGGCCCGGACGGCTGCCGCCGGCGCCCTGGAAAAACGCCGTCAAGCCAGCATGGTCGAGCGGCTTGCCGCCCGGTGACACCATCGTAAAGTCAGGTGAAAAACGCGCCAGCAATGCGGCGCAATGTTCGGGCGCCGTGGCTTCGCCGGAGAGCCACTCGCGGATCAGCACATGCGTGGATAAAACGTCGTCAAAACAGGGGTGAGAGGCATTCATTTTTTGCTTGCTCCATGGTGATGTAAAAGGTCGAGAATGGCGCGGTTATCGATGCGCGCGCACAGCGCCAAAGGCAGCACGCACGAGGCGGCGGCCAGCGCAAAACACCAGTGAAACACCTGCGCCGCGCGCGCATGCTGGGCCGGGTCGTCCAGCGTGGCGATACCGCGCGCCGCCAGCAGGCTGTTGAGCAGCACGCTGAGCAGCGCCACGCCCAGGCAAAAGCCCAGCTGGCGGTTGATGTTCCACACGGCGCTGGCCTGGCTCAGCTGCCCATCCGGCGTGCGCAGGAACGCCGTGCTTTGCGCCGTGCTGCTGCACAAGCCGCCGCCAAAGCCCATCACGGCATACGCGCCGGCCAGCCAGAACAACTGGCCCGCCGAGTCCACCCGCAGCAGCATCAGCATGCCCGCCGCCTGCAGCAGCGCACCAAAGATGAACAGCGGTTGCGGCCCCACGCGGCGGTAGCTTTTCCCCGTCAGCGAAATGGCCGCAAACGAGGCCAGCGCCCACGGCAGCATCAGCGCGCCCGCCGTGGACGCGGGCATGCCCAGCACGCCCTGCAGGTACAGCATGGCCAGCAGGCTCACGCCCATGAACACGCCCGGCACCAGCAGGTACATCAGCATGGACACGCGCAGCAGGGGTTCCGTGGCCAGGCGCAGGTTGAGCAGCGGCGTGGATGTGCGCAGCGCGCCGCGCACATAGCCCCAGGCGCAGGCGGCGCCCAGCGCCAGCACGCCGGCGCCGGCCAGCCACTCGCCCGGCGTGCCCAGCATGGTCAGGCCCAGCAGCAGCAGCAAAATCGCCGTGCTGCCCGCCAGCAGGCCGCCCGTGTCGAGACGGGGAACGGCCGCGCGCGGGGGATCGGGACGCAGCCAGCAGACGGCCAGCAACAGCGTCAGCACGGCAAACGGCACGTTCAGATAAAAGATCGCCCGCCACGACAGGCTGTCGACGATCACGCCACCGAAGGCTGGCGACAGGGCGGGCGCCAGCAAGCCCACCAGCATGATGACGGAGGACAGGCCGGGGCGCTCGGCGGGCTGGTACAGCTGGTAGGTCATGCTTTGCCCCAGCGGGATCAGCAAGCCGCCGCCGAGGCCCTGCACGCAGCGCCAGGCGATCAGCGCCTCGATCGACTGCGCCAGGCCGGCGCCGATGCTGGCGCACAAAAAGATTAGCAAAGAAGACACAAACACCGTTTTGCTGCCATAATAGGCAGCCAGCCAGGCGCTGGCGGGGATGACGATGGTCAGGCCGAGGATGTAGGCGGTGCTGATCCAGGCCAGCTGCGCCACCGAGGCGTGCAAGGCATGGCCGATGTCGGGGTAGGCGACGCTGGTGATGAACATGTTGATCAGGTCGACGAAAAACCCCAGCAGATAGATGGCCGCGACCTTTTTGCGATAGTCCATGGTGCTCCGAATGGCAAACGGCCAGCTTAAGCGCCGCAGGCCATTTGCGTAACGGGCCAGGCCCGATTACACTGTCAAACAAATTTTGACAAACCTCGGAAAACCGCATGTTTACTCATTTTTATTTATGATCAGTCTTGACCGCCTGGGTATTTTCATCGCCATCGTCGACGCCGGTTCGCTGACAGCCGCCGCCGCCGTGCTGGGCCAGAGCAAGGCCGTCGTCAGTTTCAATTTGAAACAGCTGGAAGCGGAGCTGGGCGTGTCGCTGCTCACGCGCAGCACGCGCAGCCTGGCGCTGACGGACGTGGGGCGACGTTTTTACGAGGATTGCCAGCGCGTGCTCAGCGAAGCGCACGGCGCCATCGAGACGGCACGCCAGGGCCACCAGGGCTTGCGCGGCACCCTGCGCCTGACCACCACCGTGGAATACGGCAGCCGCACGGTGGTCCCCGCGCTGATCGCCTTTGCCGCCGCCCATCCGCAACTGCAGATCCAGCATTCCTCGTCCTCCTCGCACGAAGACCTGATTTCAGGCGGCTATGACCTGGCCATCCGCATGGGTTCCCTCAACGATTCGAGCTACCGCGCCGCGCTGATCGAGCCGTACGCGATCTGGCCCGTCGCCTCGCCCGCCTACCTGGCCAGCCTGCCCGGCCGCGACATCGCCACCGTGCCCGACCTGCAGCGCGCGCGCTGGCTGGCGCACAGCCGCCTCGCGTCGCCCCTGCGCTGGGACGTGCAGACGCCGGACGGCCCCGCCGTCTTCTCCGCGCAGGACGACGCCGCCATCCATTCCGATTCCGCCTCGGCCCTGCTGGGCTTTGCCCTGGGCGGCTGCGGCGTGGCGCTGCTGCCCGAATGGCTGGTGGCCGCCGAGGTGCGCGCGGGTCGCCTGCGCCGCCTGCTGCCCGATGTCGTCTTCCCGGAGCAGGGCGTATATGCCGTGTATCCGAACACGCAGCATATTGCGGAAAAAGTGCGCGCCTTTATCGACTTTTTGCGCGCGTTCGTGGGCACGCCCGCCTGAGGTTTCACGTGGCGCCACGGCGCCCCTATCACGTCGCCAACACTTGTCGAACGCAACGATTTCCAAAGGGCAAACGAGCGCCCCTTTCGTTTTTCACGGCCTACACTGAAAGGACGTTGTTCACCGATTGGAGACCATCATGGCACATACATTGGCAGCAGTTTTCGTCCTGCGCGATATGGCCGAGCGCGCCCGGCACGACCTGATCACGGCTGGCTTTCCCAGCGCCAACATCCGCCTGCACGATGCGGGCGGTGACGACATTTCCGCCGAGGAAAACACCGGCCGCGACGACAGCGACAACCTGCTCGACAACATCAGGCATTTCTTTACGGACCTGTTCGGCAGCCACGCCGACCGCCACATCTATGCGGAAGCCGTACGGCGCGGGCATGTCGTGCTGACCCTGGAAGGGGCGAGCGACGCCGATATCCAGCGCGCCACCGACCTCGTCGAGCGCTACGCGCCGCTCGACATCGATGCGCACGCCGAGCACTGGCGCGCCGGCGGCTGGCAAGGCGCGCCCACCGGCGACAGCGCGATGCGCCAGGGTGCCAGCATGCAGTCAGGCGCGCCATCGCAGCAGGGCACGCCGGCCGGCAACGTGAACGCGGCGGCATCGACATCGCAGCAATTTGCGGGCGGCATGGCAGCGCCGCCGCCGTCCGGCGCAGGCGCCAACGTGCGCCGCTATCCCGGCGCCGACAACCTGCCCGGCAGCAGCTACGACGACGAGCAGTACTACCGCAACCACTGGAGCAGCCAGTACGCCTCCAGCGGCGGGCGCTTCGACGACTACGATCCCGCCTACCGCTATGGCCATTCGATGGCGGGCAGCGACAGCTACCGGGGACAAAGCTGGGAGCAGGTCGAGCCCGAGCTGCGCAGCAACTGGGAACATACGTATCCCCAGTCCGCGTGGGACGACTTCAAGGCGGCCGTCAGGCATGGCTGGGAACGCGTGACGTCCTGACGGGCGGCGCGGGGAAAAGCGCGCCGCGGCGCCCCCTCAGCGCCCCTCGTGCGTGAGCTTGAGGAAGTGGTTCAGGATATGGAAGTGGTCTTCGAAGAACTGCTCTTCCATGGCCGGCAGGGCGCTCACCGGCACCCACTGCGCCAGCGCCGCGTCGTCGGCCGCCGTCACGGCAGGCAGCTGGCGCGTCTTCAAGTCAAAATAGTGCGCATGCGTGATGGTGCGCCCCCGCTGGCTGCGGTCCGGGTGGTCGAACACGGCCACGCCGACCAGCGCCTCGACGAGGGTGGGCGCCAGCACGCCCAGCTGGGTTTCTTCCGCCAGCTCGCGCAGGGCGCCCTGCAGCAGCCGTTCGCGCGGCTCCAGGAAACCGCCGGGCAAGGCCCACAAGTCCTTGCCCGGATAGCCGCCGCGGCGCACGAGCAGCACGTGGCCGCCCGTCTGCACCAGCGCATCCACGGTGCAAAAGATGGGCGCATACGGCGCCGCGCGCCAGCGCGCTTTATAGGCTTCGATGGCGCGGTATTCCTGCACCAGCGGCGCGTACCACGGCAGCAGGGTCCACGCTTTTACATACTGGCCGATGGCCGCCGGCAGCAGCTGCGCCACGGCGCTCAGCGACACGTCCACGTCCTCCGCCTCGAACAGCACGTTGCGGATGGCCGTCGCGCCGATGGGCGCGCCCGCGTCGATTTCCAGGTTCAGCAGCTGCCAGTGGGGGAAGTGGTGCAGATAATAGCTGGTGGCGTCCTTGAAGCAGGCCACCAGGGTCACGCGCTGCGCCGCGGGCAGGGCGCCCGCCACGGCGTGCCGCACGGCGTCGGCCCACAGGCCATCGTCGTAGTAATCGCGCACGGCCACGTAATGCACGCGCGCGCGCTGCGCCTCGGGCAGGGTGGCGGCGATCATGGCGGCCCGTTCCTGCCACGTAAACGGGTTCTTCGGACTGCGCGCATGGAAGGCGGAACCGAGCACCACCACCACGCTGGACGCGGTGGCCAGCGCCTTCTGCAGCAGGCCGGCATGGCCATTGTGAAAAGGCTGGAAGCGGCCGATCAGGATGGCCGCGTCGGCGGGATAGGCGAGGGTCATGCGTCGTCTCCGGTGGGGTAGTGGGCGGCAATCGGCAATTGGCGCCCGCTGCCAAAGGCGCGCGAACGCACGCGGATGATGGGCGCCGCCTGGCGCCGCTTGTATTCGTTGCGGGCGACCATGCCGAGGATGCGCGTCACCAGCGCGCGCCCGTCGTCCGTCTGGCGCAGCTGGCCGACAAAGGCCGACGCTTGCGCGCTGTCGGCCGCCGGCAGGCGCCTGCCCTCGATATGCCACTTCAAAATTTCATCGAGCACGGGATACGGCGGCAAACTGTCCGTGTCGCGCTGGCCCGGCGCCAGTTCCGCCGACGGGGGTTTGTCGAGCACGGCGACGGGAATCAGCTCGCGCCCCGCGCTGGCATTGACGTGGAGCGACAGGGCGAAGACCTCCGTTTTATACAGGTCGCCGATCAGCCCCAGTCCCCCGTTCGTGTCGCCGTACAGGGTGCAGTAGCCAACCGAGATTTCGCTCTTGTTGCCGGTGGTGAGCAGCAGGGCGCCGAACGCGTTCGAGTATTCCATCAGGATCGTGCCGCGCACGCGCGCCTGCAGGTTTTCCAGCGGCAGCCCCTGCAGCTTGCCGTCGAAAGCGGCAGCGTATCCGGCTTCGTATTGCGCCACGATGTCGCGGATCGGGTGCGTGTACAGCGCGATGCCCAGGTTGGCGCACAGGGCCACGGAATCGGTGACGGACCCGGCGCTGGAAAACACGGACGGCATGGTGATGGCCACCACGTTGTCCGCGCCCAGCGCCTCGACGGCCAGGGCCAGGGTCAGCGCCGAATCGATGCCGCCCGAGCAGCCGACCACCACTTTCGTGAAGCGGCAGCGGCGCGCATAGTCGCGCAAGCCGAGCACGATCTGGCGCCGCGCAAATTCGACGGCGGGAATGCCGTCCGGGTCGGGCACGGGGAAGGGCTGGCCATCGGTGCGGGTAAAACGGCCGCCGGCAAAGCGCAGCAACTGAAAATCCTCGACGAAGCGGGCCGCCTCGAATTGCACGCCGTCGCGCGGGGAAACGGCAAACGAGGCGCCGTCGAACACCAGCTGGTCCTGGCCGCCCACCTGGTTGACGAACAGCAAGGGCAAGTTCACGCGCGCGCAGGCGGCGCCAAACACGGCGTGGCGCTGCGCGCGCTTGCCGATGTCGGACGGGCTGGCGTTGATGCTGACGATCAGGTCCGGCTCCGCCGCATGCAGGGCGTCGAAGGGGTTGACGGCGTAGGCACGGCCATCGTCGTTCCAGCCATCCTCGCAGATCATGAAACCCACCTTGCAGCCGGCAATCGTCAGGGTGCAGGCGCCGGGCGGGCCCGGTTCGAAATGCCGGCCCTCGTCGAAGATGCCGTACGTGGGCAGCAGCTGCTTGTAGTATTCGGCCACGATGCGCCCGTCGCGCATCGCCAGCAAGGCGTTATACAGGGGCTTGCCGATGCCGGGATTGGGCCGCGCCGCGCCGATGACGGTGACCAGCGCGGGCCAGCGCGTGGAGGCCTGCAGCAAGGTGCCGAGCGCCTGCCGCATGCCGCGCAGAAAGGCGGCATCCTCGAACAGGTCGCCCGGGTAGTACGCGCACAGCGACAGTTCGGGGCACACCAGCAAGTCCGCGCCGTCGCTGCTCGCGCGCTCCATGCGCGCGATGAGGGCGGCGACATTGGCGTCGAAATCGCCCACGGTGGGATTCATCTGGGCGAGGGCAATGGTCAGCATGGTGATCCTTCAGAGGGTTGCGCTTGAAACCACTGCGCTTGAAACCACTATCCTGCCTGAAAAATTTTCTCAGCGTACTGATGCAATCGTGCAAGCCCGCCGAACTGGCCGCTACAAGGTCTTGAGCCAGGCCCGCAAACGCGTGCGCGCATTTGCATACGGCGACGCCGTATTGAACTGGATCATGCGTCCCATCGTGTAATGCGTGTACCAGGGCTGGCCATACAGCTGCGCGTCGTCATGGCTGTCGATCAGCGCCAGCAGCTGGTTTTTGGCCTGCTCCAGGCGCTGCAGCAAGTCGTCCATGCCCAGTTCAGCATAGTCCGCATAGAAGCGCTGCGCCAGTTTTCCCAGAGCGTTCCACGTGAAACCTTCGGCGGGAAAGGCGATGTCCTCGATGCGTTGACCGTCGCGCAGCTGCGCGTGCCAGTGCAAGACCAGCTCGTTCCAGCCCACCAGGTAGGCGAGCAGGTCGCACACGCTCATGCGCGTGCCCGCCACTTGCCCTTCCAGCACGGGGGCGCGCGCCAGTGCGGGCGGCACGCGCGCGAATTCCTGCATCAACTTCGCATACGTGCCGTTGATGGCGTCGACCAGTTCCTGCTTGCTGTTGGGGATGGCCATCACGCTGCCTTGACGACAGGCAAGCCAGCCGCCAGCCAATCGTCGTAGCCGCTGCCGAGACGGCGCGCATGCAAGCCATGCTGGCGCAGCGCCGCCACCGCCTGCACGGACAGCACGCAATACGGGCCGCGGCAGTAGGCGGCAATTTCTGCATTCGCCGGCAATTCGCCCAGGCGGCGCTGCAAGTCGTCGGCAGGAATATTGATCGCGCCGGGCAAGTGGCCGGCCGCAAATTCCTGCGCGGGCCGAACGTCGAGCACGGTGATGCTGGCTTCCTGCATGCGCGCCAGCAACTCGTCGCCCGTGATGGCTTCCACGTGGTCGCCCCGGCTCAGCGCCTGCAACTCGCTGCGCTGATGCTGCGCATACAGTTCCAATGCGGCCAGCAATTGCACGATGGGGCCGCTGCCCAGCCGGTACAGCACGCGCTTGCCGTCGCGCCGCGCCTGCACGAATCCGGCGCGCCGCAACTGCTGCAAATGCTGCGAGGTATTGGCCACGGACAGGCCCGTCAACTCCACCAGTTGTTCCACCGCAAACTCGCCCTGCGCGACCTGCTCGAGCAGGCGCAGGCGCGGCGCGCTGCCTAAAATATGGGCAAAGCCGGCGGAACCGGTCAGAAATTCGATATCGGCATTTTTCATTGACACGATGCTAGCACCCTTATAACATTCAAGCAATCAATTGAATGTTAGGAGCAACAATGCACATACTCTGGCTCGATGCGCTGGCGATCGGCGTGGGCGCGACGGCGGTGATGGATGTGTGGGCGGTGGCGTTAAAGCGCTTCTGGTGCCTGCCCTCGTTGAACTTTGCGATGGTGGGGCGCTGGCTCGGTCATTTGCCGCGCGGCACCTTCAGCCACGCCAGCATCGCCCAGGCGGCGCCCGTGCGCGATGAAGCGATCGTGGGCTGGACGTTTCACTATGCGGTCGGCGTGCTGTTTGCGGCCGTGCTGCTGGCGCTGGCGGGGCAGGAATGGGTGCGGCAGCCGACCCTGGTGCCGGCCCTGCTGGCGGGCGTGCTGAGCGTGGCCGCGCCGTTTTGCATCTTGCAGCCGGGCATGGGAGCCGGCCTGGCCGCCAGCAAGACGCCCCATCCGAACGCCGCCCGCCTGCGCAGCCTGATGGCCCACACGGCGTTCGGCATCGGCCTGTACCTGGCGGCGCTGCTGTGGTCGACGGTCCGCTGATTAGCTCGTCAGCGGCGGCACGGGCGCCGGTGACGCCGCGGGTGACGCTGCGGGTGCCGCCGCCACGGCCGACATCGCCGGCGTCTCCGGCTGGGCCGGCAGCGTGCTCAGCACCATCGTGCTGGGCTTGGCGATGGCGATATGCGCCGCGTCCAGGCGCTTGAGCAGCTCGAACAGCAGGGCGCTGCGGATGCCCGAGCTCAGGCGCGGCGACGCGGCAAAGCCCGTGGCGTTGAACAGCAGATAGCCATTGTCGATGCCATCGAGCTGCACGCTGGGCGCCGGCGTATCGAGCACGTCGGGATTGTCGACAAAGGTGGACAGGATCAGCGCGCGCGCCGCCTGCGCGTCCGTGCCCAGCGGCAACGGCAGCTTGACTTGCACCAGGCCCAGCGGATTGGCCAGCGTCACGTTGCGCACCGTCTTCGTGATGAATTCCGAGTTCGGCACGATCACCGTGGAACGGTCTCCCAGCTGAATTTCCGTGGCGCGCACATTGATGCGGCGGATGTCGCCTTCCACGCCGCCCAGGGACACCCAATCGCCCACCTTGACGGGGCGCTCGGCCAGTAGAATCAGGCCGGAGACGAAGTTCTGCACCACCGCCTGCAAGCCGAAACCGATCCCCACCGACAAGGCCGACGCCACCCACGCGATGCGTTCCAGGCCGATGCCGGCCGCCGACAGGGCCAGCGCCACGGCCAGCACCCCGCCGATATAGCCGAACAGGGTGATGAACGACACTTGCATGCCTGTATCGAGATTGGTGGTCGGCAAATAACTGTTTTGCAGCCAGCGCTTGAACAGGCCCAGCGCAACAAAGCCCACGACCAGCACCAGCAGGGCCTGGATCAGCGCGGCAGGGCGGATCGCCACTTCGCCGATGGCCAGGCCATCCTGCAGCTTGCCCACCCGCTGGAACAGTTCGCCCGGACCTTCGCCGAACGGCGCCAGCAGCAGCATCAGGGCCAGCAGCACGACGATGGCGCGGCCAATGCCCGACAGCAGCACGGCCGCCTGGTCGCGCGCCTTGGGCGTGGCCAGCACGGGGTGGGCCGCGTCCGGCGGCGGCGGCGCGGAGGCCAGCAGCATGCAGATGTCATCGACCAGCACCGTCAGCAGATAGGTGCTGCCCACCACCACGATGACCCAGGCGATTTGCTTGGCGATAAAACTGCCGAACGCCACATAGCCGACCAGCAAGCTGATGACGCTCGACGCCAGCGCCAGCCACAGCAGCACCGTGACGCAGCGCAGCCACAGGGGCGTGACCAGGGTGGCGGGATCGGCCTCGCGCAACTGGCGCCAGCAGCGCTCGGCGCGCATCAGGCCGCAGGCGATGGTCGTGCTCATCACCAGGGCGACGATGCAATTGACGGCCACGGCCGTCGACAGGCCCGCATTGATGACGATGGTGACGCGCTCCGTGGCCCACACGAGCACGACGATGAAGGAAAACATCGAGGGAAAATGGCGCAAGCGGTGCGCCAGCGCATCGGGCAGGGGCAGCAGACGCCACGACACGCGCCAGGGCGACAGCAGCGCATGGCCCAGGCCCGCCGTAAAACCGGCAAAACAGATGATGCCGATCAAGCTGCTGAGGAAAGTCGAGGTTTTGTCCGACAGGCCGCCATCCCAGCGCAAGCCCATGGCCAGCAATTCCGCCACCAGCCCCGGCGTGGCCAGCGCCAGCACCAGCACGGCCAGCGCATGCAGCGAGCGGCGCAAACGGCCATGCGGCACGCGCGTGGCCGTGATCACCAGCAGATAGCGCGACGCCCAGACGCCGGCGCCGATCACCAGCACGATACCGGCCAGCAAGCCGCCCCAGGCCGACCATGGCGTGGCGCTTGCCGCATTCGCCAGCTCCAGCTCCAGCGCCCGCAGGCGCTGCAGATTCTGCGGCAATTCGGCATGCAGCTGTTTCCAGAAAGAACCGGCCAAAATCGAGGCCGTGCGCTCGCCCAGGCGCGCCTGCAGCTGCGCGCGGCGCGCCGTCGACACCTGTTCCGACGCCTGCGTCGCTTCCACGGCCAGCAGGCGCGCCAGCTTCACCTGCGCATCGAGGGCGCTGCTGGTGCGGTCCAGCTGGCTGCGCTGCGCCGCCACGTCCGGCGCATCCTTGACTCCCGTTGCCGGCTTGCCCAGCTCGGCCAGCCGCGCCTGCACGCTGGCCAGGGTGGGCGCGAGCGACTCGGCCACCTTGTCCGCCTCGGCACTGGCGGCCAGCGCATCGGCCCGCATCTGCGACAAAGTTGCGTCATCCAGATCGGCCTCGCCATCGAGCGCCTTCTGGATGGTCGTGATCTGCCTGCGCAAGCCATCGAGGCGCTGGTCGGCCGTGGCCGCGTCATCGACGGGCTGGGACCAGGCCGGCGGCGCCGATAGCGCGCACGCCAGCAGCAGGGTCACTAGCAGCGGCAGCAGGAAGGGGGAAAAGCGGAGGCGGAAAGAAGTCATGCGGACCTATGGCTGGAAAAATGAGTGCTGTCTGAAAACAAGGTGGTGTCGTGAGCGGCCGCATCCGGTGCAACGGCGACGGTGGCGGCACCGCGCGGATGGCGCCGTCCCGGCGTATGGCCAGTCAATATAGCTGAAAACGGCGCCAACCCGCCAGATGGGCGGATCTAAGGTGCGCGCCGAGGGCGTCTAGGCACATTGCCCTATGGAAATGTCACATGAAAAGGTCTAGGATCGTCCTCCGCTTGGCGGCGCGGCACCCATCTGCACGCCGCCGACCTTTTCACCATTCCCTCCGTATTGAGACCGCCATGAAGTTTTTATCCCACCTGACCATCGGCACGCGCCTCGCCACAGGCTTTGGCGCCATCGGCGCCATGCTGATCCTCATTTCCTGCCTGGGCATCGCCATGCTGGGCAAGATCAACCAGGGCACCGGCCATATCGTGCATGACAGCATGCCCAAGATCGAGCTCGCCAACAGCGTGTCGGCCAACATCAACGACATCGCCATTGCCCTGCGCAACATGATGCTCAGCGCCGATCCCGCCGACCAGCGCAAGCAGACCGACGCCATCCTGGCCGCGCGCCAGGCGGCGGCCGGCAATCTCGGCAAGCTCGACCCCATGCTCGATTCAGAGCGCGAACGCGCCTTGCTGGCCAAGATGAACGATGCCAACACGCGCTATGCGCAGGGGCAGGAAGTGCTGCTGGAACTGATCAGGAGCGGTACGCCGGACGATAGCAGCGCCTACCTGTACGGCCAGCTGCGCCCCGTATTGCTTGTCTACAAGCAATTGATCGCTGAACAGATCAGTTTGCAAAACACCCTGGCCAACGCGGCGGGCGACAACGCCAATGCCACCTATGCGAACACGCGCGCCTTGCTGATCGGCATGTCGCTGGCCGCGCTGGCCATCGCGGCGGCCTTGGCATATGGCATCACGCGCTCCATCACCGGTCCCGTCGCCACGGCGCTGCAGCTGGCCAACACGGTAGCCGCAGGCGATTTGCGCAGCCAGATCAGCGTGCATGCGCGCGATGAAATGGGACAGCTGTTGCAGGCGCTCAAGCGCATGAACGACAACCTGGCGCAAACGGTGGGTACCGTGCGCGCCGGCACGGAAACGATCGCCTCGGCCTCGTCCGAAGTGGCGGCGGGCAGCCTGGACCTGTCTGCGCGCACGGAGCAGCAAGCCAGCTCGCTGGAAGAGACGGCGTCCTCGATGGAAGAGCTGACGTCGACCGTCAAACAAAATGCCGACAATGCGCGCCAGGCGCACGTGCTGGCCGACACGGCCTCGGGCGTGGCGCAGCGCGGCGGCGCCGTCATCGCGCAAGTGGTGGCGACCATGCGGCAGATCGACGCCTCGTCGAACAAGATCGCCGACATCATCGGCGTCATCGACGGCATCGCTTTCCAGACGAATATTCTTGCCTTGAACGCGGCCGTGGAAGCGGCGCGCGCGGGCGAACAGGGCCGCGGCTTTGCCGTGGTGGCCACGGAAGTGCGCAGCCTGGCGCACCGCTCGGCCGCTGCGGCCAAGGAAATCAAGACCCTGATCGACGACTCGACCCAAACCGTGGCGGCCGGCAGCGAGCTCGTGCACCAAGCGGGCAGCACCATGAGCGACCTGGTCGACAGCGTGCGCCGCGTCACCGACATCATGGAGGAGATCACCTCGGCCAGCGCGGAACAGACGGCGGGCATCGAGCAAATCAACCAGGCCATCAGCGAGATGGACAACGTCACCCAGCAAAACGCGGCCCTGGTGGAAGAATCGGCGGCCGCGGCGGCGGCCATGCAGGAGCAGGCGGCTACCCTGGCGCAGGTGGTGAGCGCCTTCAAGCTCGATGCCGGCGCACCGGCAAACAAACCGCCAGTCACCGCGACCACAGCACCGCGCCGGCGCGCCATCGCCCTGCGTGTGCCGGCTGTCAGGAAAGCCGCGCCCGCAGCAACGGCCTCGGCCGACTGGGAAGAGTTCTAAGGCCGCATTAAAAACGCCACAGACACCTGCCGGTGTCTGTGGCGTCATGCAGCATAGGCTGCGTCCTGTTACGCGACCGTATGCAGGTCAATACAGTGGCACACCATGCCGCTCAGTGCGGCAAGGCAAAACTCGGCTGTCCGGCACTTCCCCAGCCTGTTACGAGATTTCTCTGCGGATGATTTCTGCGCCGGCACTGAGCGCATGCAGTTTGCCTCTGGCGACCCGGCGCGCCAGGGGCGCCATGCCGCAGTTGGTGCTCGGATAGAGCTTGTCGGCATCGACAAACTGCAGCGCTTTGCGCAGGGTGCTGGCCACTTCCTCCGGCGTTTCAATGGCATTGGAGGCCACGTCGATGGCGCCGACCATCACTTTTTTGCCGCGGATGAGTTCAATCAGGTCCATGGGAACACGCGAGTTCTGGCATTCCAGCGAGATGATGTCGATACTCGATTGCTGCAGCTTGGGGAACGACTCTTCGTATTGACGCCACTCGGACCCCAGCGTATTTTTCCAGTCCGTATTGGCCTTGATGCCGTAGCCATAGCAGATATGGACGGCCGTTTCGCACTTGAGCCCTTCGATCGCCCGCTCCAGGGTGGCAATCCCCCAATCATTCACCTCATCAAAGAAAACATTGAATGCGGGTTCGTCAAACTGGATGATGTCGACGCCGGCAGCCTCCAATTCCCGGGCCTCCTGATTGAGGATCTTGGCGAATTCCCAGGCCAGTTTTTCGCGGCTCTTGTAGTGGCTGTCATACAGCGTATCGATCATCGTCATCGGGCCTGGCAGCGCCCATTTGATGGGCTGCGTGGTTTGCTGGCGTAAAAACCGGGCGTCTTCGACAAACACGGGCTTGGGGCGGCTCACGGCGCCGACGACGGTCGGCACGCTCGCATCGTAGCGGTCGCGGATTCTGACGGTCTCGCGTTTTTCAAAATCCACGCCGCTCAGATGCTCGATAAACGTGGTGACAAAATGCTGACGGGTTTGCTCGCCGTCGCTGACGATATCGATGCCTGCCTGCTGCTGCTCCTGCAGCGACAGACGCAACGCATCCTGTTTTCCCTCAACCAGTTCCTCGTCTTGTAATTTCCAGGGCGACCACAGCTTTTCAGGCTGTGCCAGCCAGGAAGGTTTGGGCAGGCTGCCGGCGGTCGAAGTAGGCAATAATTTTTTCATGATCAATGATTTCGTGTATTGAGGTTAATGAGAGAGCGTGGTCGCAGCCCATTGTTCAAGAATATTTTTGTATGGCTTGATGAAGTGCTCTTCTGTATATTTGCCCTGCTTGACAGCCAGCTGGCTGCGCTCTTCCCGGTCATACACAATTTGCGTCAGCGAGTAATCCTGGTTCTTCAGGCTGGGCTGATACAACTTCCCCGCCGCCGAATTGGCATTGTAGATTTCGGGCCGGTAAATCTTCTGGAATGTCTCCATCGTGCTGATGGTGCCGATCAGCTCCAGATTCGTGTAGTCGCCAAGCAGGTCGCCGACAAAATAAAAGGCCAACGGGGCCAAGCTGTTTGGCGGCATGAAATAGCGCACCTGCAAGCCCATTTTTTCGAAATATTGATCGGTCGAGGAAAATTCATTCTGCTGATACTCCACGCCCAGTATCGGGTGATGATTTTCCGTCCGATGATAGATCTTGCTGCTCGAGGCGCTGATGCAGATGACGGGCGGCTTGCTGAAGCGCTCCTTGTAAGCATTGGATTGGACAAAGTGTTTGAACAGCTTGCCATGAAAGTCGCCGAAATTCTCCGGAACGCCGAAGGTGGATTTATCATTGTTGTGCTCTGGCAGCACGACGCTGAAGTCGTAATCGCGCACGTAAGAGGAGAAGTTATTGCCTGCAATGCCATCAATGCGTTCGTTGGTTTTTTTGTCGATAACGGTCGGCTTCAATATCTCGATCAATGGGATATTGCTGCCTTGCACGTCGACATTCAACTCGACGGAAATGATTTCGAGCTCGACAGCATAGCGGTCCGCCGTCGGGTTATCCCAATGCGCCAGGCTGTTGAAGCGGCTGTCGATCATTTTCAGGGTTTTGCGCAAGTTCTCCTGGCGGCTCTTTCCCCGGGCCAGATTGGCAAAGTTGGTCGTCAGGCGCGTATTGTCCGATGGATGATAGTTTTCATCGAAAACAATGCTCTTGATGCTGAATGTAAAGTCTTTGCTCATGGTGATCTGCTGTCCCGATGTCTGCGAAAAAATCTGAATCTAATGATGGCCGATTCAGTGTTTTAAAAAGTTCTGGTCTGCGTATCAGGCCGCGACCGCTTCGTTGGCGGCGGCAGGCCGCGCATGGCGCGTCAATTCGACCAGCGGCAATGCCCGCTGGACCGCCAGTGCGGCCCGCTGGATCAGGGCCTCGTTCTGCAGGCGATAGTCGGCGAAATCCTTGTCGGTCGCGTACACGCCCAGCGGCAAGGTGCGTGCCTGGAAAAAGCTGAACAGCGGCCGCAACTGGTGGTCGATCATCAGCGCATGGCGCTCGCTGCCGCCGGTGGCGGCCAACAGGACGGGCTTGTCGATCAGGGCATCCTGGTCAATAAAATCGAAGAAATGCTTGAACAGCCCCGTGTAGGAGCCGCGGAAGACCGGGGTTGCCACCACCAGGATGTCCGCCTGCTCGACCGCCGCAAGTTCCCGCTCCACCGTATGGGGCAGTTGCGATCGCCAGGTCGCGCCGGCCAGCTGCGGTGCGAGCTGGCCCAGTTCGACCAGGCGCTGCTCGCACGGAACGGCGTCGGCGATCAGGTCCAGCAGGTGCCCTGCCAGGGCCGCAGCCTTGGACGGGCGTTGCAGCCCGCCGGAAACCGCTACTAAACGCAGTGGACGTGTCATGTTTGCTTTCATATGGATGGATGCGCGAGGGCCGACAAATGCCGGCAGCAAGGGGATCGATGATAGCGGCGGGGATCGATGAAGTATAATGGTCTTATTTCATACATCCATGAACATGGCTCATCTCAATGCTTGAACGCATCCACCTCAGCATCGTCCAGCAGGTCGAAAAACAGGGGTCCTTGACGGCCGCCGCCGGCGTGCTGCACCTGACCCAGTCGGCCCTGAGCCACAGCATGAAAAAGCTGGAGCAGCAACTGGGCACCGACGTCTGGCTGCGCGAAGGGCGCAACCTGCGCCTGACGCAGGCCGGCCAGTACTTGCTGGCGGTGGCGAACCGGGTGCTGCCGCAGCTGGACCTGGCCGAAGAACGCCTGGGCCAGTTCGCGCAGGGCGAGCGCGGTGCGCTGCGCATCGGCATGGAATGCCACCCGTGCTACCAGTGGCTGCTGAAGGTGGTGTCGCCCTATCTGACCGCATGGCCCGACGTGGACGTGGACGTCAAGCAGAAGTTCCAGTTCGGCGGGATCGGCGCGCTCTTCGGCTACGAAATCGACCTGCTGGTCACGCCCGACCCGCTGTACAAGCCGGGGCTGACATTCGAACCCGTGTTCGACTACGAGCAGGTGCTCGTCGTGGCCAAGGGCCATGCCCTGGCGTCGGCCGCCTATGTGCAGCCCCGGCAACTGACGCAGGAAGTGCTCATCAGCTACCCCGTGGACATCGAGCGCCTGGACATCTATAACCAGTTCCTCTTGCCGGCCGGTGTCACGCCCAAGCGCCACAAAGCCATCGAAACCACCGACATCATGCTGCAGATGGTGGCCAGCGGCCGCGGCGTGGCCGCCCTGCCGCGCTGGCTGGTCGAGGAATACGCGCTCAAGATGGACGTGGTGCCTGTGCGGCTGGGCGTGCATGGCGTGGCCAAGCAGATCTTCCTGGGGGCGCGCGAAACGGACACCGCCATCGACTACGTGCGGGCCTTCATCGCACTGGCCCGCCAGCCTGCCGTCGCCATCGCGCAAGACAACGAATAAGGTGAAACCGTTGATGCATCCCGCTCAGCCCAGGCCCGCTGGCAACATCACGCACGCCTACTCGCTGGAAGTCAGCGCGAAGGACATGCCCGCGTTGAGCGCAGCGGCACCCCGCATCGTGCCCGGGTCAACGATTGCCATTCCCTACCTGCCGCGCGAGGACAACGCTGCGCGACTGGCCGCCGTGCGGGCCGTGCGCAAGCTCGGCTTCGAGCCCATGCCGCACTTTTCCGCGCGCCGTATCGCCTCGCTCGCCGAGTTTGAGTCGTTCGTCCAGCGCGCCGTGGCGGAGGCGGGCGTCGAGCGCTGCTTCGTCATCGCCGGCGACCCATCCACCCCGCTGGGGCCGTTTTCCGACAGTGCCGCGCTGATCGACACAGGCGTGTTCGAGCGCGCGGGCATCAAGGTGATCGGCGTGGGGGGCCACCCGGAAGGCCATCCGGTCATGAGTACGGCCGATCAGTGGAATGTGCTTGAACGCAAGTGCCGCAGCATCGCGCAGCGCGGCATGACGCCCTTGATCGTCACGCAGTTTGCCTTTGATGCCGACATCGTGCTGACGTGGTTGAAAGCGCTGCGCGAACGCGGCATGGACCATCCCGTGCGCGTGGGCGTGCCGGGCCCCGCCAGCATCGCGGTGCTGGCCCGCTATGCGGCCTTGTGCGGCGTAAGCGCCTGCGCGTCGATGTGGTCCAAATACGGCGTGTCCATCGGCAAGCTGTTCGGCACGGCGGGGCCGGACCTGTTTGTCGAGCGCCTTGCCGCCGGGCTGACCGCAGCACATGGCAAGGTCAGCCTGCATTTCTTTCCCTTTGGCGGCATCGCCCAGTCCGTGAAGTGGATAGAGCAGTACCGTTCCCGCACCCACCCGGCTTCTGGATGACGGCCGCCTCGCCGGCGGCAGTGCGCCGCCAGCGACAGGCCACATCCAGGCGGCTTACTCCACCGTCACCGACTTGGCCAGATTGCGTGGCTTGTCCACATCCGTGCCGCGCGCCAGGGCCGTGTGATAGGCCAGCAATTGCAGCGCGACCACGTGCAGGATGGGCGACAGGTCGCCGTAGTGCTCGGGCAGGCGGATCACGTGCAGGCCTTCGCCGGAGCTGATGCGGGAATCGACGTCGGCGAAGACGTACAGCTGGCCGCCGCGGGCGCGCACTTCCTGCATGTTCGATTTCAGCTTTTCGATCAGCGCATCGTTTGGCGCGATGGTGACGACGGGCATTTCATTCGTCACCAGGGCCAGCGGGCCATGCTTCAGTTCGCCGGCCGGATACGCTTCGGCGTGAATGTACGAAATTTCCTTCAGTTTCAAGGCGCCTTCCAGGGCGATCGGGTAGTGCATGCCGCGGCCCAGGAAGAGGGCGTTTTCCTTGCGCGCGAACTCCTCGGACCAGGCGATGATCTGCGGCTCCAGCGCCAGCACGGACGCGATGGCGACGGGCAGGTGGCGCATGGCTTTCAGGTGCGCCGCTTCCTGTGCTTCGTCCAGGCGGCCATTGACTTGCGCCAGGCACAGGGTCAGCAGGAACAGGCCCGCCAGCTGCGTCGTAAACGCCTTGGTCGAAGCCACGCCCACTTCCACGCCGGCGCGCGTGATGTAGGCCAGCGCGCACTCGCGCACCATGGCGCTGGTGGCCACATTGCAGATGGTCAAGGTGTGCTGCATGCCCAGGCTGCGCGCATGTTTCAGCGCGGCCAGGGTGTCGGCCGTTTCGCCGCTTTGCGAAATCGTCACCACCAGGGTGTTCGGGTGCGGCACGCTGTCGCGGTAGCGGTATTCGCTGGCCACTTCCACGCTGACGGGCACCTTGGCGATCGCTTCGATCCAGTACTTGGCCGTCATGCCCGCATACGAGCTGGTGCCGCAGGCAAGGATCAGCACGCGGTCGATCTGCTTGAAGATGGCATAGGCATTGTCGCCGAACAGTTCCGGCATGATACCCGTCACGCCTTCGAGCGTGTCGCCGATGGCGCGCGGCTGTTCAAAGATTTCCTTCTGCATGTAGTGGCGGTACGGGCCCAGCTCGGCCGCGCCCGTGTGCGCATGCACGGTTTTCACTTCGCGCTCGACGGGCTTGCCATCGACGTCGACGATCCAGCAGCGCGACAGTTGCAGGTCGACCACGTCGCCTTCTTCCAGGTAGATGATCTGGTCCGTCGTGCCGGCCAGGGCCATGGCGTCCGACGCGACGAAGTTTTCACCATTGCCCAGGCCGACGATCAGGGGCGAGCCCTGGCGCGCGGCCACCACGCGGTGCGGCTCGTCGCGGCAGAAGACGGCAATCGCATACGCGCCGTCCAGGCGTTTGACGGCCTGCTGCACGGTTTCAAACAGGTCGCCGTTGTACATGTGCTCGACCAGGTGGGCGATCACTTCCGTGTCCGTCTGGCTCTGGAAGACATAGCCGAGGGCCGTCAGTTCGGCGCGCAGTTCGTCATGGTTTTCGATGATGCCGTTATGCACCAGCGCCACGCGGGCGTTCTCTTCCGTTGGGGAAAAGTGCGGGTGGGCATTGAACGAGACAGGGGCGCCATGCGTGGCCCAGCGCGTGTGGGCGATGCCCGTAAAGCCGCTCAAGCCTTCTTCGGCAATCTGCTTTTCCAGCTCGGCCACGCGCGCGGTGGAGCGCGAACGCTGCAAACGGCCATCCGCATGCAGGGCGATGCCGCAGGAATCGTAGCCGCGGTATTCCAGGCGCTTCAAGCCTTCGAGCAGGATGGGAGTGATATTACGTTGCGCTACCGCGCCGACGATGCCGCACATGGAAACCTCTGTCTAAAATTTAATCAATGCATGCATGCTAATGCAGAGCGTATGAAATATGCTTTCTAAATCATAGAATTTTTGACTGAATATTTCATCACTATTTTACAGTGAAATATTATTTCATTTAGAATTGAATTATTTTCCAATTCTTCATAATCATGAGCGATAGCAACATTACCCTGGACGAGATCGATCGTCGCATCCTGAATGCCTTGCAAGTTGATGCATCGCAAACCAACAGTGAGCTGGCGCGCTCGGTGCACGTTTCGGCCCCCACGTGCTTGCGGCGCGTCAAGCATTTGACCGATAGCGGCGTCATCGAACGGCAGGTGGCCATCGTCGCGCCGCAACTGGTGGGCGCGCGCCTGACGGCCATCGTGGAAATCACGCTCGACGTGCAGGCGGCGGAACGCATGGCGGAATTCGAGCAGCTCGTGGCGATGGAAACAGCCGTGCTGCAATGCTACCGCGTCTCGCCCGGCCCCGACTTCGTGCTGATGGTGCAGGTGGCCGACATGCCTGCCTACCACGCGCTGGCGCACCGCCTGTTTGCCGCGCACGCGAATGTGCGCAACGTGAAAAGCTATTTTTCCACGTTCCGCAGCAAATTCGAGACGCGCATCGCCGTGTGATTTCTTCGATTTAACTTACCCACCGCTTGCCCACAGCTTTATACCGTGCTTTTCCACCGCTTATGCGGCTCTTATGCACACACTTATACACAAGCGCCTGCACAGGCAACACGCAAGCAGGCAAGGGCAGCAGGACAAGACGCGGCAGGAAACACGCCTGGACTGGCACGCGATGGCCAAGGCAGGCGCTGCACCGTTCATGAAGAGCGACAGACAGGCAAGAAAAAGTATCCACAGCGAAACTTGCACACTGCTTGTACACCGCTTGCGCACAGCTTGCCAACAAGTTGCCAGACCACTTATCGACAGGCTTATCCACAGCTGCTCAGCAGCGGCAGCCGGGCCGTTCAGGGGCGCACTTCCGCGTCGGCATAGAAGCGGTAGCCGGCATTGCGGGCGGTATTGATGGGCAAGGCCAGGCCCGCCGCCTGTTCGGCCTTGCGGCGCAAACGGCTGATCTGGGTGTCGAGGCGGCGCTGGTCGTAAGTGAGAAAATCCTCGCCCAGCGATTGCACGATCTGCTGGCGGCTGACGATGCGTTCCGGCTCGGCCATCAGCGCGTGCAGCACGGTGACGTCCTGTTGCGACAGCGCAATGGCACCGCAGCCGGGCGGCAAGAGGCGGCGCGGTCCCAGTTCCAGCACCCAGGCCGTGGAGGGCGGCGCGGCGGCAGGCGACGGCGCATCGAGGCGCCGGGCCAGCGCGCCCAGGGTGGCGGCCAGCTCATCGAGGTCGGCGCTCTTGGGCAGGTAGTAATCGGCACCACCGCCCAGTCCGTTGACCTTGTCCTGCGTGGCCCCGCGCGCCGTAAACACGACGATGCCGATCGGCTGTCCCTGCGCGCGCAAGGCGCGCACCAGCACCATGCCTTCGCCATCGGGCAAGCCCAGGTCGATGATGGCAATGCGGTGCACGGTTGGCGCGTAGCAGGCGTGGAAGGCGGCCAGGTCGGCCACGGCGCTGACGCGGTAGCCGCAATCGCCGAGAAACTCGGTCAACTCGTGGCGCAGCACGGCTTCGTCTTCAAGCAGGATGAGGTTCAACATGGCGCAAGGATAACCGATCGCCGTGGGGCCGGGAAGTTGTCTTTCTGACTGGCCCGCCGGCCGTGGTAAGCTGCCTCGCCATGAAAATCCTGCTCGCCATTTGCCTGTTGTTTACCGCCCTGTTTCCCCAGATTGCACTTGCCGCGCCGGCGCCCCTGGTGCTGCCGGCCAGCGGAAAGCCCGTGTCCGCCAGCGGCCACCTGCAGATGCTGCGCGACACCACGGGCCGGCTGGGGCCCGATGCGGCGCTGGCGGCGCCCGGCTGGCGCG
>NZ_WFLL01000033.1:0-66577 GCF_009208755.1 Janthinobacterium sp. FT14W
GCCGTGCGCGGGCCGCAGGCGGCGCCGTTCGACAGCGACACGCCGTCAAGCAGCGCGGCGCCCGCCAGCTGGCAAAGCCGCGTGCTCAGCCATCTGGCCCGTTTCAAGCGCTATCCGGGCGACGCGCGCCAGCGCAAGCGGGCCGGCGCCGCCTGGGTGCGCTTCCAGGTGGACCGCGACGGCAAGCTGCTGGCCAGCGAACTGCTCACGTCGTCGGGCACGGTCCTGCTCGACCGCGAAGCGCTGCAAGTGCTGCAGCGCGCGCAGCCGTTGCCGGCGCCGCCCGACAACGTCCTGCACCAGGGCACGGTGACCGTCACCTTGCCCGTCTCGTTCAAGCTGGAACCCGGACAAGACCAGGCATGAGGATGCCGATTGCTTTTCATTAAAAAAATCTATCCATGACAAATCGAGGGTGTATGCATATCAAGAAGATGGCGCAAGCCGTGGGCGTCTGCATGGCGTTGCTGGCGCAGCAGGCCGGGGCGCAGTCGCAGTCGCAGTCGCAGGAAAGCGGCAAGGTGGAATTTTCTCCGCTGAATGTGTCGGGCGAGGCTGTGCCGGCGGAACGGCAGGCGCTGGAAAAACCGGGCGCCGTCAGCGCGCGCGGGGCCGATACGCGCCTGCAGAGCGTCGACCAGATCGTGCGCAGCATGCCGGGCACGTTCACGCAGATCGACCCGGCGCAGGGCGCCGTCAGCGTCAACATCCGCGGCCTGTCGGGCCTGGGGCGCGTCAACATGATGGTCGATGGCGTGAGCCAGAATTACTATGGCAGCGCGCCATCGTCCGTGTCGCATGGCGGCGTGCCCAGCAGCCAGTTCGGCGCCCTGATCGACCCCAACTTCATCATCGGCGTCGACGTGTCGCGCGGTAATGTCGTCGGCGGCGACGGCGTCAATGCGCTGGCCGGCAGCGCCAATTTCCGCACCATCGGCGTCGATGACGTCGTGTTTGCCGGTGAAAAGGTGGGGGCGCGCACGAAGATGTCCACTGGCAATAACGGTGTGGGACGCAGCGCCATGCTGGCCGTGGCCATGAAAAATCCCGCCTTCGACGGCGGCAGCGTGGGCTTCATGGCCGCCACCAGTGCCAGCGTGATCGGCAACAACTACAAGAATGCCAAGGGCGTCAACAGCGAGGAATTCGGTTTCGGCTACAACCGCTATTACAAGCAGAAGCCCAAGTCGCAATTGCTCAAGCTGGACCTCAAATTGAGCGACTTCCACTCCCTGGAACTGTCGGCGCGCGATTACCGCAGCACGTTTACGCGCCGCGACATCCAGAGCGATGACTACTACGTCAAATACCACTACACGCCGTTTTCGGAATTGATCGACCTCAATGTGGTGGCCAGCAGCAGCCGCGGCAACCAGAAATACATGCCCGAGGCGCTGACCAACTTTATCAATACCAATGTGGCCAACCGCGCGGATGCTCTCGACATCAACAACACCAGCAGTTTCAAGCTGGCGGGCGGCGATGCGCTGGTGACCATCGGCGGCAAACTGATGCGCAACAAGTACAGCAAGCACGTGGAAAGCCTGGTCGACGATCCCGACAATCCGGATGCCAACCAGCAATCGATCGAAAACAATACCTTCGGTCCCGAGGGCGTGCAAAAGATCGACAGCCTGTATGCGGGCCTGCAATACAACCGCGGCATCTACCAGGTCAATGCGGGCCTCAATTACACGCACTTCAACCTGACCGGCTACAAGCCCGCCTGCGACTTGCGCGTGCAGTGCTTCCCGCAAGGGGCAAGCAATATTGCGCTCAAGGAGCACGGCATCAATCCCTCGCTGCTCGTCTCCGCCCAGGTCACGCCGTGGTTCCAGCCGTTTGCCAGCGCCGAGCGCACCATGCGCGGGCCGAATCCGCAGGAAGTGTTTTTCTCGAATGACGGCGGGGCGTCGATGAATCCGTTCCTGAAGGGCGAGAAGGCGACGACCTATCAGCTGGGCTTTAATTCCAGCCTGCACGGCTTGCTGAGCGCCAACGACGCGCTGCACTTCAAGGCCCTGTATTTCAAGAGCAAGATCGACGGCTATATCACCAGCCAGTCCTTCCTCGTGTGCGACAGCGGACGCAAGTGCAATATCGCGGAAGTGATCGCCAAGGACTGGCAGAATGTGGATGACTATGTGACCAATATGTATATCTACATCAACTCGGCCACGCCCGTGCATTCGCGCGGGTGGGAGCTGGAAGCGCAGTACCAGCTGGGCCCGGCTTTTGCGCGCCTGTCGTACACGCGCGAAAAGACCAGCCAGCCCACCTCGATCGCCAGCGCGTGGTTTGGCGCGGCCGACATCAGCGAGCTGCCCAGCACCTACTACAACCTCGACGTGGGTACGCGATTGCTGGACAACAAACTGGAAGTGGGCGCCATCCTCAAGCACACGGGTGCGAACCGCCGCTTGTCGCCGGACAATGAAGCGGACGAGGCGACGGGCGAAGTAACGAAAGTGGACAATCCGAAGATCCCGGCCGTGATCGACCTGTACGCCAGCTACCAGGTCAGCAGGAACCTGTTCCTGCGCCTGTCCGTGCAGAACGCCATGAACAAGGATTTCTCGGAAGCCCTGAACCGCTTGAACTCGATGCCGTCCCAGTCGCAGGACAACACGCCGCTGAGCACGGCAAGGGGCAGGACGTATGTGGCGGGGCTGGAATACCGTTTCTAGTTTTTTAGCAAAGCTGCGACGCCTGACAAAACTGTAGCGAGCGGATGTGATTTGTGGCCGAGAAGCGCAGCTGTGCTATAGCACAGTGAGCATCGCCGGCCGCAAAGCGCACCGCGCATTAAGTTTTGTCAGGTGTTATCAACGCGGCGTGGTGCCGTAGTAGCTATGGATGGTATTGACCCACGTGGTATCGGCCATGTTCGGCCAGTTATCCGTGTCGAAGCCGGGGGCGTTTTCAATACGCTCCTTGTCGACGTTGAGCGTGAAGCGCTTGTTGACGGTGTCGAGCAGCAGCGCTTCCCACGGCACGGCGAACAGCTTTTCGCCGATGGTGAAGACGCCGCCGTGCGACATGACGGCATAGGCGATCTTGCCGCTGCGCATGTCGATCATGATTTCCTTGATTTCGCCCAGGTGTTCATCCCTGGCGTTATGCACATGGTCGCCGATCAGGGTGTCGGCACCCATCAGTTCAGGGCCGGGACCTTTGTGGCCGCGGTTCACATACATGCCGTAGGCGTCGCGTTCTTCGTAGCTCATGATGGACCTCCTGTTGAAAAATCCCAGTCTGCGGCCGGGGCGCGGCAGGGTCTGTTCGGTCTCCCACACAAAGTATGGAATTTGAAATATTTCAATTATTGCCATTGCGCAATTTTGTTGTGCGTAGACAGCAGGAGGGGGAGGGATAGTCGGCATTTGGCGCAAATTTCCACGCGCGGGGGGCGACGCAGGCGGGCTTTAGTGTATAATTTCAATTTCCCGCACGTGCCGTTCGGCACCATCTGCAATGACCAAATTTGTCTTCGTCACTGGTGGCGTTGTGTCTTCCCTTGGAAAAGGGATTGCCGCCGCCTCCCTCGCCGCGATCCTCGAATCGCGCGGCCTTAAAGTCACCATGCTCAAGCTCGACCCGTATATCAACGTCGATCCTGGCACGATGAGCCCTATGCAACACGGTGAAGTATTCGTTACCGACGACGGGGCTGAAACCGACCTCGACCTCGGTCACTACGAGCGCTTCATTTCCACCCGCATGAAAAAGGTGAATAACTTCACCACTGGCCAGATCTATGAATCGGTGATCCGCAAGGAACGCCGGGGCGAATATCTGGGCAAGACCGTGCAGGTGATTCCGCATATCACCAATGAAATCCAGGATTACATCCGCCGTGGCGCCGAAGGCTACGACGTGGCCCTGTGCGAAATCGGCGGCACCGTCGGCGATATCGAATCCTTGCCGTTCCTGGAAGCGGCACGCCAGCTGAGCCTGCGCGCCGGCCGCAAGAACACGGCGTTCGTCCACCTGACCCTGGTGCCTTACATCGCCTCGGCCGGTGAACTGAAAACCAAGCCGACCCAGCACTCGGTGCAGAAGCTGCGCGAAATCGGCATCTTGCCGAACGCGTTGCTGTGCCGCGCCGACCGCGCCATCCCGGAAGACGAGCGCGCGAAAATCTCGCTGTTCTCGAACATCGAGGAAGACGCCGTCATTTCCGTGTGGGACGTCGACACCATCTACAAAGTGCCGCAGATGCTGCACGACCAGGGCCTCGACAAGATCATCTGCGACGCGCTGGACCTCGATCCCGCACCGGCCGACCTGTCGATCTGGAGCAAGCTGATCTACACGATGGAGCATCCGAAGGCGGAAGTGACCGTCGGCATGGTCGGCAAGTATGTCGAACTGACCGAGTCGTACAAGTCGCTGATCGAAGCGCTGCGCCACGCCGGCATCCACACGGAAAGCCGCGTCAACATCGAGTACATCGATTCGGAAGAAATCGAAACGACGGGTTGCGACAACCTGGCCAAGTACGATGCCATCCTGGTACCGGGCGGCTTCGGCAAGCGCGGCGTGGAAGGCAAGATCAAGGCCGCCCAGTTCGCCCGTGAAAACAAGATCCCTTACCTGGGCATCTGCCTGGGCATGCAAGTGGCCCTGATCGAATACGCGCGCAACAAGGCAGGCATGCCGAACGCGAATTCGACCGAGTTCGACCTTGATACGGATCAACCTGTCGTTGCGCTGATCAATGAGTGGCAAAACCACGATGGTAAAGTCGAGTTGCGCGATGAAAACTCGGACCTGGGCGGTACCATGCGCCTGGGCGCGCAGACCTGCGCCGTCAATCCGGGCACCCTCGCTGCCGAGATCTACGGCAGCGTGGTGACCGAGCGTCACCGCCATCGCTACGAAGCCAATAATCATTACCTGGCCCGTGTCGAAGCGGCTGGCCTGATCGTGTCGGCCCGTACGCCGAGCGAAGATTTGTGCGAAATCATGGAATTGCCACGCACGGGTGAAAATGCCCACCCATGGTATATGGGCGTGCAATACCATCCTGAGTTCAAATCGACGCCACGCACCGGCCATCCGCTGTTCACCTCGTTCATCAAGGCAGCGCTGGCGCACAAGGAAGCCAACGCCGCCGCGGAATAACGCGGGTCGCTTGCGACAGTATTACCCGTAAGACAGCTCCCGGCCTGCCAGTCTGCGCCGGGAGTTTCTTTGCCCACTTTGTGCAATTGCGCATCAGAACGCAGTGTGCAGCCCCTGTTACGCTTAACTTTGGAGAATGACATGAGTGCTATTGTTGATATTATCGGTCGCGAGATCCTGGACTCGCGCGGCAATCCGACCGTCGAATGCGATGTGTTGCTGGAATCGGGCGTGATGGGCCGTGCGGCCGTGCCGTCGGGTGCCTCGACCGGTTCGCGCGAAGCCGTGGAATTGCGCGATGGCGATGCCAAGCGCTATTTCGGCAAGGGCGTGCTGCAAGCATGCGAAAACATCAACACCGAAATCTCCGAAGCCATCATGGGCCTGGACGCCAATGAACAGGCTTTCCTGGACCGTACCCTGATCGACCTGGACGGCACGGAAAACAAATCGCGCCTGGGCGCCAACGCCATCCTGGCCGTCTCCATGGCCGTGGCCAAGGCTGCCGCCGAAGAAGCGGGCTTGCCGCTGTACCGCTATTTCGGCGGTTCGGGCGCCATGCAGATGCCAGTGCCGATGATGAACGTCATCAACGGCGGCGCGCACGCCGACAACAACCTGGATATCCAGGAATTCATGATCATTCCCGTGGGCGCCCCGACGTTCAAGGAAGCCGTCCGCTACGGCGCGGAAGTGTTCCACACGCTGAAAAAGATCCTGCACAAGAAGGGCCTGAACACCAACGTGGGCGACGAAGGCGGTTTCGCGCCATCGCTGGCCAACCATGAAGAAGCCATCAAGCTGATCATCCAGGCCATCGAAGAAGCAGGCTACGAGCCAGGCACGCAGATCGCCATCGGCCTCGATTGCGCCGCGTCCGAGTTCTACAAGAACGGCAAGTACGAAATGGAAGGCGAGGGCCTGAGCCTGACGGCCACCGAGTTCACCAACCTGCTGGCGACCTGGTGCGACAAGTACCCGATCATCTCGATCGAAGACGCGATGCACGAAGGCGACTGGGACGGCTGGGCGATCCTCACCAAGGAACTGGGCAAGAAAGTGCAACTGGTCGGCGACGACCTGTATGTCACCAACACCAAGATCCTGAAAGAAGGCATCTCGAAAGGCATCGCCAACTCGATCCTGATCAAGATCAACCAGATCGGCACCCTGACGGAAACGTTCGCCGCCATCGAGATGGCCAAGCGCGCCGGCTACACGGCCGTCATTTCGCACCGCTCGGGCGAAACGGAAGACTCGACCATCGCCGATATCGCCGTTGCCACGAACGCCCTGCAGATCAAGACGGGTTCGATGTCGCGCTCGGACCGCATGGCCAAGTACAACCAGCTGCTGCGCATCGAAGAAGACCTGGGCGACATCGCCAGCTATCCAGGACGCGATGCGTTCTATAATCTGAAGTAAGCTGCTGTAAAACCCACTGGCCGGCCGGAGATGTTCCGGCCGGTTTTTTAACTGAATGCCCCATGCGCCTCATTACGCTCGCCCTCGCAGCCCTGCTGCTGTTGATCCAATTTCCCCTCTGGCTGGGTAAAGGCGGCTGGCTGCGTGTTGCCGACATGGAAGCCCAGGTGGCGGTGGCCAACAAGAAAAACATGGAATTGAAGGCGCGCAACGCCAAGCTCGAATCCGAAGTGCGCGACCTGAAAGATGGTACGGGCGCCGTCGAAGAGCGTGCCCGCTATGAGCTGGGCATGGTCAAACAGAATGAGATTTTCGTGCAGATCGTGCGCAAGGGACAGACCCCGCCACTGCTGGAAACGCCGGTGGACGCCGCGGCGCCACATTAAGATAGTACTACTTCCCACTTGCCAGCCTGGACCGATTGCCAGGCTGACCTATCACTTTACTTCCTTGTACTGCTGCACACGACTGGCCGCATGGCGCGGCGTGCTGCTGCCTTGCTGCTTGCTGATCAGAAACGGGCTTTGCCGGTCGAGATCAGGTAAAAATGGATGCCGGTGACCACGACGGCGACGGCGACCAGTACGGTTTCGAGAAACATCATAAAATTTCCTTGTAAGTAAATAGTTAGCTTAAAAAAACGCCCAGGGCCAGGCGCCCAGCCGAAGACAGTACGCAAGTACGGCAAGGCGCAGGCAACGCCGCCCTGGACGTTTTTTTAACCGCGGGAAGCCAGGAAGCGGAGCTCGGCAGCCAGATTCGGCATCAGCTTTTCGTAGCGGTTCGCTTCCGAGTTCAGCAGGGCGAAATCGCGCTGGCTGGGACGCACATGGCGTTCCGCATCGGCGCTGGCGGTGCCGGCTGCAATGACTTCCTTCTGGGCCAGTTCGCTGTATGGCTTGGAAGCGAGCAGGGCGCCCAGGAAGGCGCGCGTGGCGCGGCCCAGGTTGCTGAAATAGTTGTCGTTGTTGCTGTAAGTGTTGGTAAAAGTGGACATATGCCCTCCATGAATGGTCTGTTGTTGCATTGCACAATAATGGAGTTCGCGATATATGTCTAATTCCAAATTCCAATTTCAGTAATTCAAGAAACGAATAATAAGGGCGTAGCCGCCGGCCACGCCCTGGAAATGAATTTGTTACGAAATGTTTATCCTGCGGCGATGCGTCCCAGACCCGGATCGTCGCTGAAAAAACCGTCGAGTCCCGTCTCGATGTAGCGGCGCATTTCCGCCACGGAGCCCGCTTCGTTGCGCGCATTTTCGCCGTTGCCGTCGCGGAAATCGGCCGCCAGGAAACGGTTTTCCGGGCGGAAGGTCCACGTGTGCAGCAGCAAGCCTGCCTGGTGCGCATCGTCGACGATGGACGTGGGCTTGGCTAGGCGCTGGTCGGCGCCCAGCGGGATGACGCCCCGCGTGGGCGGCGCCACCACGTCCGCGTAGGCGGCGATGTCGCGCAGGCCGGCCGGCGTCGTCATTTGCCCGAATGTCAGCTTGCCGCCCGCCTTGGCCACGTCCATGGGGCGCACATCGCCGCCCACCACCAGCTGCATCAGGCGCACGTTGGCGCGCCGTCCCAGCTTCTCGCGCAGGTATTTCAGATTGGCCACTTCGAAGGACTGGATTTCGATAGGCGCGCGGCGCGTGTACTCGTGCGCCAGCATGGTCGACAGGAAACGGTCTTCCAGCGCCAGGCCCGCATCGCGGAAATACGTGGAGCTTTTCAGCTCCGGCACGAGGCCGATGACGCGTCCGCTGGCGGCTGATTGCGCTGCAACAAAATCGATGATTTCTTCCCACGTCGGAATCTGGAATTGTCCATCGTACAAGGTGTTGCCGGTGCGTACTTTCGGCAGCCGCTCGATGGCGCGCAGGGTTTTCAGTTCCGCCAGGGTGAAGTCGTCGACGAACCAGCCTTCGTGCCATTCGCCGTCGACCATCTTCTTGCCGCGCCGGCTGGCAAACTCGGGACGGCGCGCCACGTCGGTGGTGTCGATCAGGTTGCTTTCGTGGCGCGCGACCAAGATGCCGTCGCGCGTCGCCACCAGGTCCGGTTCCACGTAGTCGGCGCCGTCGAGGATGGCCTTGGCGTACGAGGCCAGGGTGTGTTCGGGGCGCAGGGCGCTGGCGCCCCGGTGGGCGAAGACCAGCGGCCGCGACGGTGGCGTGGCCAGCAGGCCCGCGGCAAAGCCGGGCGCGGCGGCCAGGGCCAGGCCGCCGGCGGCCGCCTGGACGAAGCTGCGGCGCGAGAAGTGCCGTTGCGGAAGGATAGGCGTACGCATCAGAAATCCGCCGTCAAGGTGAGGAAGCCCTGGCGCGGGGCGATGGGGAAAGTGTTGTACGTCTTGTCGGCCGCGCCCACCACCACGTTCAAGGAGCCTTCGCGGTTGGCCAGGTTGCTGACGTTGAGGCGCCAGCGCGGGTTTTTCAGCCAGCCGGCCATGGCGGGCAGCTTGCCCGACACGCCCAGGCCCATCAGGAAATAGCTGGGCACGGACAAATCGTTGGTGTACGTCGCGTAGCGCTTGCCCACATAGTCTCCCGTCAGCTGCACTTCGATATCGCCCAAGGTGGCCGATGCCACGAACTTGTTCAGCCACTCGGGCGAGCCCGGCACGTTCTTGCCGGCCGTCAGCACCAGTGCGGCGCCATTGTTGTAGTTGTCCGCGTATTGCGAGCGGTTGTACGACAGGGCATTGTAGAACGAAAAATTGTTGCCAAAGTGTATGGTGCCGGCGATATCGATGCCGTCCGTGCGCACGCTGCCCACGTTGGCCAGCACGGGGTTGCCGCCAATGATGGAGGAAATCACGGGCGTCGGGCTGATCTGCAGCAAACGGTTGCTGAAATCGACGTGATAGACGTTGACCTGGCCATCGATGGCCGTGATGGCGCCCAGGTTCAGCGGGTGGCTGCCGCGCACGCCCACTTCATAGGTGAGGGCCGTTTCCGGCTTGGCGTCGCGCTTGAACAGGTCGAAGGCGGCCTGGCTCGACAAGCTCCACGGCGAGGCGCCGCCGCCGCCGTAGGTGACGAACTGGCGCATGTTTTTCTGGATATTGAAGTACAGCTGGTCTTGCGGCGTGAAGTCCCAGCGCGCGCCGACCTGCGGCAGGAACCATTTTTTCGTGTTGATGGTGCCGACCGGCAAGGCCGTCGAGCCGCCGGCAATGGCGCCCTTGGCCGGCTGCACGGGGAACTGGCCATCGGCAAACTGCAGGCTGGACTTGAAGCCGGCCTGCAGGGCGATATCGGGACGGATGCGCCACTCATCCTGCAAGTGCAGCTGCACCACCTTGTTGTCGATCTCGCTGCCGTACTGCGTGATCAAGGGATTGCTGGGGCGGTCGTACGGCGAAGTCGGGTTGTTGACGTCCAGCGCATACCAGCGGCGGTAGGCGGACGAGCGGTTCTGTTCCAGCCACAGGCCCGCTTCCAGCTGGTGCTCGCCGATTTCCTTGCGCAAGGTGGAAATGAAGCCGCCCCGCTTGATGTCGTATTCCGTCGTGCGCACGGCGTAGCCCGAGTTGCCGAACACCTGTTTCAGGTTCTGGTTTGGGTAGTACACGCTGAACAGGCCCGGCAAGCCGGCCACGCCGATGGGGCCGGCCACCACGCCCGCGCCGTCATCCTTGTGGTAATACACCTGGTTGGCCCATGTCGTGCCTTCGCCCAGGTTGGCGTCGAACTTGGCGTAGGCCAGGTAGTCGGTGCGCTGCGCATCGCTGTAGTAATTGCGGTAGTTGTTGCCGTCGGCGGCCGGCGTGGCGCCCGTGGGCGACAGGTAATTCAGGGCCGCCTTGAAGTCCGGATACAGGAAGGGGCGCGTGTAGGGCGCGCTCGTTTCGCCCGCCACGTGCACGGTGCTGTCTTCGTTCGGCTCGATCTTGTCCGAGTAATTGAAGAACAGGGTCAGCTTGCCCGCCTCGCTGCGGTTGACATATTTTGCGTTGAACTGGTCGCCGCCCTGGCGCGCATCGAAGTCCCAGGCGCGCGCTTCGTGGTGCAGGATGGAGAAATAGGCGCTGCTGCCGTCGCCAAAGGCGCCCGTGTCGTAGCGGGCAAACGTGCGCGAGGTGCGGTGGCTGCCCACCGTTTGCTGCACGCTGGCGCCCTGCGTGGCCAGCGGATCGCTGGAATAGGTTTCGATGGTACCGCCCAGGTTGCTGGTGGAGGCCGTGGCCAGGTCGCCCGCGCCCGACGACAGCACGACGCTGCGCACGTTTTCGCTGATCACGGCGCGCTGCGGCGACAGGCCGTTGTAGTTGCCGTATTGCTGGTCGCCCAGCGGCACGCCATCCATGGTGTAGCCGAGTTGCTGACCGGAAAAGCCGTGCACGAACAGCGACAGGTTTTGCTCGTTGTTGCCCCATGGATCGGCCGTCTGGAAGCTGACGCCGGGCAAGGTTTGCAGGGCTTTCAGGGGATTCGTGCCGGGCAGGATTTTCTGGATTTCATTCTTGCTCAGTGCCACGGAAGAGCGCGTCTTGCGCGAGGAAATCTCCACGGTGGCCATCGGGGCACTGTCGTCGGCAGCGGGGGCTGCAGCGGCCATCTCGGTGGCGGCGGACGCCACGGCGGCGGCCACGGCCGTTTGCGCCAGGGCCGGCAAGGAGAGGCCCGCGGCGCAAGCGCCCAGCAAAACATGGAAGGAATGGCGGCGCAGGGCCAGCGTCAAGTGGGGTGTCATCATCAGCCTGTGGAAAGTGGGAAGTAATACAAGCTGCGCAGCGTAACGGCGGCGCGTGACGGGCTGATGACGAACTGATGACGAGAAGATGACAGCAGAAACAATTGCGCCGCCTCAGGGGCGGCGCGGCAGATTCATTGCGAAAGTGTAATGATCAGTTGATGCTGGCGGCTGGCGGGATGAGAACCTCGGCCGGCGCATCCGTGACGAACAGCTGCGCGCAATCGACCTTGTCGAAATCATAGTGCTGGCCGCAGAAATCGCAGTTCACGCCCACGTGGCCGATTTCTTCCAGGGTGCTGTTGACTTCTTCCTCGCCCAGCATCTTGAGCATATTGCCCACTTTTTCGCGCGTGCAGCTGCAATGGAAGCTCGGGTGTAGCGGGTCGAACACGCGGATGGTTTCTTCCCAGAACAAGCGCTGCATCAGGGTGTCGATGTCCGTCGACAGGATTTCCGCCTCTTTCAAGGTCGAAGCCAGCATCACGGCGCGGTTCCATGTATCCAGTGCGTCTTCTTCCGAGACGGGCGTCGCTTCGGCCTTGCCGCCATGGTGGGGCAGCTTTTGCAGCAGCAGGCCGCGCGAGACGGTGTCGTCCGTGGCCAGCCACAAACGCGTGTCGAGCTGTTCCGAACGCAACATGTAGTTTTCGATCACGGTGGCCATGTCGTCGCCGTCCAGCGGCACGATGCCCTGGTACGGCTGCTGGCCCGGCACCTTGTCGGCCGGGTCCAGGGTGATGATGAAGCGGCCCTTGCCCGTGGCGTTGAGCAATTGCGGCACGGTGGCGGCGTCGGCAATGACGGCGTCCGGGTCCAGCTTGGCCGTGGCGCGCAGGCGCAGGTCGGAATCGCACTCGACCACCATCAGGCGCACGGGACCGTCACCATGGATTTGCATGATGATGGAGCCGTTGAATTTCAGGTTGGCCGACAGCAGGGCGGCGGCGGCCACCATTTCGCCCAGCACTTTTTTCACGGCCGTGGGGTAGGCGTGGCGCGACACCACTTCCTGCCACGTGTGGGAGACGTCGATGAACTGGCCGCGCACGGCGGCGTTGTCGAAAATAAATTTCTGCAGGGTATCCTGGCCCGGAAGGGCTGCGCTGACAGCGCCTGTGGTTTCAGTCGTCATTCTTTTATCCAATCTTCTTGAGTTGCGTATTAAATAGCTGGCCGCGCTGCACATAGTTCACGGCGTTGCCTTGTAGCCTGGTGATATCGTCTGCCGTCAGGGCCCGCACGGCTTTCGCCGGCGAGCCGATGATCAGCATATTGTCGGGAAATTCCTTGCCTTCCGTGACCAGGGCGCCTGCGCCGACCAGGCACCCTTTGCCGATCTTGGCGCCGTTCAGGATCACGGCCTGGATGCCGACCAGGGCGCCATCGCCGATCGTGCATCCATGCAACATCGCCTGGTGGCCGATGGTCACGTTCCTGCCGATGTCCAGCGGGTAGCCCGGGTCCGTGTGCAGCACGGCGCCTTCCTGCACATTGCTGTTGGCGCCCACCGTGATGCGTTCGTTGTCGCCGCGGATCGTGGCGCCGAACCATACGGACGTATTCGCTTCCAGGCTCACCTTGCCGATCACATTGGCCGTGTCGGCAACAAAAGCGGAAGCGTCAATCTGCGGCGCATCGGCGCCCAATTGGTAGAGTGTCATCGTTAGCCTGTGGCGGTAGTGGAAGCGCCGGGCATGGCCGGACGCTGGAATGTACGCTATTTTACGCTGTTGCGTGACAAGTCTTGACGGCCGTGCCCAAGGCCGGCGCCGATCCGCTATAATTATCGAACGGTCGTACTTTTATGCCCGCATTATCTACAGACACAGCATGTGGCGCCATCCGCGCCACTTTCAAGGCAGGCAATGAGATGAAACCCATGAAACTTTCCCGTTCCGAATTCATCAACATCCGCGGCGCCCGCACGCATGTGCGCCATTGGGGCCGCGACGGCGCGCCCATCCTGTTCATGGTGCACGGCTGGATGGACGTGGCTGCCTCGTTCCAGTTCGTCGTCGACGCACTGGCGGGCGACTGGCACGTGATCGCGCCCGACTGGCGCGGCTTTGGCCTCAGCGACTACACGCAGTCCGATACCTACTGGTTCCCCGACTACCTGGCCGACCTGGACGCCATGCTGCTGCATTACTCGCCCGATGCGCCCGTCAACCTGCTGGGCCACAGCATGGGCGCCAATGTGGCGGGCCTGTACGCGGGCGTGCGGCCCGAACGCATCAGCCGTTTCATCAACCTGGAAGGCTTCGGCATGATGGCGACGAAGCCGGAGCAGGCGCCGGGCCGCTACGCCAAGTGGCTGGACGAGTTGCGCGAGCCGCCCGCCATGCGCAGCTATCCCACGCAAAAGGCCGTGGCCGAGCGCCTGCAAAAGACCAATCCGCGCCTGCCGGACGCGCGCGCGGCCTTCCTGGCCGAGCACTGGTCGGCGCAGAACGAGGCGGGCGAGTGGGACATCATGGGCGACCCACAGCACAAGCGGGTCAATCCCATCCTGTACCAGGTGGACGAAGTGATGGCGTGCTGGCGCCGCATCACGGCGCCCGTGCTGTGGGTGGAGGCCGATGACACGAATATGTGGCAATGGATGGGGCCAAAGGAAGAAGCGCGCATCGAGATCGACCGGCGTTTGGCCTGCATCAAGGATGTGCGCTGCGAGATGATGGCGGATGCGGGCCATATGCTGCATCATGATCAGCCGCAAGCGCTGGCGCGCCTGGTGGAGTCTTTCCTGGCGCAGTAAGCCAGGGGGCAACTGTGTCGCTAACGCGACTTCCTTATCGGGCAAGCAGCGTACAATGAAACCTTCTTCCATGCTGAGCCCGTGCAGGGTATTGTTTTCACATGCTTAAAGTCGACCTGCATTGTCATTCGAATATTTCCGACGGCGTGCTGTCACCGGCCGCCGTGGCTGCCCACGCCCGCAAGGCGGGCGTCGACGTGTGGGCGCTGACGGACCACGACGAAGTGTCCGGTGTCGCCGCTGCGCGCACGGCCGCGCTGGACCTGGGCATGCGCTTCGTGGCCGGCGTGGAAATTTCCATCACCTGGGCCGGCGAAACCGTGCACATCGTGGGCTTGCAAGTCGATGAAAACAATCCGGGTCTCGTGCAGGGCTTGCACCGCACGCGTTCGGGGCGCGACGCGCGCGGCCGCGAGATCGCACGCCAGCTGGACCTGGCCGGCATCCCGGACGCCTATGAAGGGGCCTTGAAATTCGTCGGCAACCCGGATCTGATGTCGCGCACGCACTTTGCCCGCTACATCGTGGAAACGGGAAAATGCGCGAACATCCCCGACGTGTTCAAGAAATACCTGTCGGAAGGCAAACCTGGCTATGTCGAGCACCGCTGGGCCACCCTGGCCGAAGCGGTGGGCTGGATACGCGGCGCGGGCGGTGTGGCCGTCATCGCCCATCCGGGCCGCTACCGCTTCAGCGACATGGCGCAGGGCGTGCTGTTCGATGAATTCAAGCAGCTCGGCGGCGTGGCCATCGAAGTCGTCACGGGCAGCCACAGTCCGGACCAGTATGCGGAATACGCGCAGCTGGCCAATGCCTACGGCTTCCTCGCCTCGCGCGGCACGGATTTCCATGCGCCGGGCGAGTCGCGCGTGGATTTTGCCATGCTGCCGCCATTGCCCGCCAACGTCACCCCGATCTGGCACGACTGGTTTTAAGTCCGTTGAAAATCTGCTGCGCGGCGCGCTTTGCGGCCGGCGATGCAGCGGCGTGTCGCCATAACTGCTTGAAATCGGCGTTAGCGTATATATCTTTTTGTTATTCTTGTTATACATAGTCCTCTGGAGCCATAGCCCATGAAACGTATCGTCCTTTTTATTGCAACCAACCTGGCCGTGATGCTGGTGCTGTCGCTCGTCCTCAGCTTGCTGGGCGTGGGCAATCCGGCGCGCGGCAGCACCCTGAACCTGGGCAGCCTGCTCGTGTTTTCGCTGGTGGTGGGCTTCACGGGCTCGATCTTTTCGCTGCTGATCAGTAAACCCATGGCCAAGTGGAGCACGGGCGCGCGCGTGATCGACAACCCGACCTCGTCGACGGAGTTGTGGCTGGTCAACACCGTGCGCGCGCTGTCCGAGCGGGCCGGCATCGGCATGCCGGAAGTGGCCGTGTACGAAGGCGACGCGAATGCGTTTGCCACGGGCGCCTTCAAGAATTCGGCGCTGGTGGCCGTGTCCACCGGCTTGCTGCAAAGCATGAACCGCGATGAAGTCGAAGCCGTGCTGGGCCACGAGATCGCCCACGTGGCCAATGGCGACATGGTGACCCTGACCCTGATCCAGGGCGTGGTGAATACCTTCGTCGTCTTCATGGCCCGCGTGGTGGGTTTCTTTGTCGACAATGTGCTGCTGAAAAATAACAACCGCGAAGGCGGCGGACGCGGCATCGGCTATTTCGTTACCGTGATGGTGTGCGAAGTGATCTTCGGTTTGCTCGCGTCCATCATCGTGGCCTGGTTCTCGCGCCAGCGCGAATTCCGCGCCGACGCCGGTTCCGCCAGGCTGCTGGGCAGCCCCACGCCGATGATGCATGCGCTGGCCCGCCTGGGCGGGGTGCAGCCGGGCGAGCTGCCCCAATCGATGCAGGCGCTGGGCATCAGCGGCGGCAATGGCGGCTGGGGCGCGCTGTTTGCCACCCATCCGCCGATCGAGCAACGTATTGCCGCGCTGCGCGGCGTACAATAATGCTAACTTAATAAGCTGGTTCGCCAGAACGCTAACACATGAGTCAATTTTTCCAGATTCACCCTGACAATCCGCAAATGCGCCTGATCAAGCAGGCGGCGCAGATCATCCAGTCCGGCGGCGTCGTGGCCTTGCCCACGGATTCCTGCTACGCGCTGGTGTGCCAGCTCGACGACAAGGGCGCCGTCGAGCGCCTGCGCCGCATCCGCGGCGTGGATGAAAAACATCACCTGACCTTGCTGTGCCGCGACTTGAGCGAGCTGGGCGTGTACGCCCGGGTCGACAACCGCCAGTTCCGCCTGCTCAAGGCGGCCACGCCGGGCGCCTACACCTTCATCCTGGAAGCGACCAAGGAAGTGCCGCGCCGCCTCAGCCATCCTTCGCGCAAGACCATCGGCCTGCGCGTGCCGCAGCACCGCATCGTGCAATGCCTGCTGGAAGAGCTGGGCCAGCCGCTGCTGGGCGCCACATTGACCCTGCCCGGCGACGAAGACAGCCTGACGGACGCCGACACCATCCGCGAGCGCCTGGAAAAACTGGTCGACCTGATCGTCGACGGCGGCGTCTGCGCGCATGGCCCCAGCACCGTGATCGACCTGACGGGGCCGGAGCCGGAAGTGGTGCGCGTGGGGCGTGGCGACCCGGCCGCGCTGGGGCTGTAGGCGGCTGCATCGGGAGTTGTATTTGCCAATCCTTACAACACCTGACAAAACCGTAGCGAGCGGCAGCGAGTTGTGGCTAAGAAGCGCAGCTGTGCTTTAGCACAGTGCGCATCGCAGGCCGCAAATCGCGACGCGCAGTAGGTTTTGGCAGGTGTTCTTAATGACAACATAAGAAAGGCCCCAGGACGCCTCTGGTAGAATCGCGGTCATGAGCGATTTCAATACGATAGTCCAGACCGTTGCGGTGTACCTGGTGCCGGTGCTGTTTGCCATTTCCCTGCATGAGGCGGCGCACGGCTACGCCGCCCGCTATTTCGGCGATCCCACGGCTTCGAACGAGGGCAGGCTGAGCCTCAATCCCATCCGGCATATCGATCCTTTCGGCACGATCCTGCTGCCCTTGATACTGTATTTCACGATCCAGGTGCCGTTCGGCTATGCCAAGCCCGTGCCCGTCGATTTCAGCCGCCTGCGCAATCCGAAGAAGCAGATGGCCTGGGTGGCGTTTGCCGGCCCTGGCGCCAACTTCGTCATGGGCCTGGGCTGGATGATCGCCTTCGTCGTGCTCAGCGTGCTGCCGCCGACGGAAATGGGCATGTTTTTCCGCAAGATGGCCGGTGCCGGCGTCAGCGTGAATGCGGCCATGTTCGTGTTTAACCTGATACCCGTGCCGCCGCTCGATGGGGGGCGCATCATGACGGGCTTGCTGCCGATGCAGCTGGCGCGTCCCTACGCCAGCATCGAGCGCTACGGCCTGTACGTGTTCGGCGCCCTGGTGCTGCTGATGTACACGGGCATTCTGAACCGCGCCCTGCTGGCGGCAATCGAATTTGTCATCGGCATTTTTGTCACCCTGGTCACACCCCTGACGGCCCTGTTGACCTGATGCCCGCAACTGGATGTATGCAAATAATTGATGGAAGTAGCGATGCAAGTAACTGAACCAACGATAGAAACCGAAGCGATTTCCGGCTGGCTGCGCCGCTGGGCGCCATTGATCCCGGGCGGCGAAGTGCTGGACCTGGCCTGCGGCGCAGGCCGCCATGCGCGCCACCTGGTGACCCTGGGCCACCCCGTGATCGCGCTCGACCACGATCCGGAAATGCTGGAAAAGGCGGCCGGCACGGGCATCACCACCTCGCTGGTGGACCTGGAAGCGCCGGGCGCCGTGTGGCCGTTCGCTGCGGGCCGCTTTGCCGGCATCGTCGTCACCAATTATCTGCACCGGCCCCTGCTGGAAGCCATGGTGGCCAGCCTGGCGCCCGATGGCGTGCTGCTGTATGAAACCTTTGCTGAAGGCAATGAGCAGTTCGGCAAGCCGTCGAATCCGAAATTCCTGCTGAAGGAAGGCGAAATGCTGGCCTGGGCGGTGCAGCAGGGCTTGCGTGTGGTAGCGTATGAGGATGGACGCGTGGAACAGCCAAAAGCTGCTCTGGTGCAACGAATTTGTGCCGTCCGGCCGGATTTTCCACGGTTGGCAGCCCTGCTGCCAACGTTTTGAGCGGCCATACTATGTCAGAATGCACCACAGGCGCGGGCTATCCGCTACAATCGTTGTTTTATTTATCGGCGCTATAAACTTACTATGATCAAGGGCAGCATTGTAGCAATCGTCACCCCGATGCACGCAGACGGCAGTCTGGATTTTCCAGGTCTGCGCAAGCTGATCGACTGGCATATCGCCGAGGGTACGGACGGCATCGTCATCGTTGGCACGACGGGCGAATCGGCAACGGTCAGCGTGGAGGAACACTGCGAACTGATCCAGTTGACCGTCGAACATGCCAAGGGACGCATTCCTATCATCGCCGGCGCCGGTGGCAACTCCACGGCCGAGGCCATCAAACTGACGCGCTACGCGAAAGAAGCGGGCGCCGATGCTGTCTTGCAAGTTGTGCCGTACTACAACCGTCCTACCCAGGAAGGCATGTACCAGCACTTCAAGGCCATCGCCGAAGCCGTCGACATTCCCGTCATCCTGTACAACGTGCCAGGCCGCACCGTTGCCGACATGAGCAACGAGACCATCGTGCGCCTGTCGGCGATCCCGAATATCGTCGGCGTGAAAGATGCGACCGGCAATATCGGCCGCGGCGTCGACCTGTTGCGTCTGGTTCCAGCGGACTTCGCCGTGTACTCGGGCGACGATCCGACGGCCATGGCGCTGATGTTCTGCGGCGGCCACGGCAACATTTCCGTGACGGCCAACGTTGCGCCGCGCGCCATGCACGAATTGTGCGTGGCAGCCATGGCGGGCGAGCGCGCCACGGCCATTGCCATCAATAACAAAGTTTTCCCTTTGCACCAGAAATTGTTTGTCGAGCCCAACCCGGTGCCCGTCAAATGGGCGCTGGCCGAAATGGGCCTGATGCCGGCCGGCATACGCTTGCCACTGGTGCCACTGGCTGAAAATTGCCATGCCACCGTGCGCGATGCCTTGCGCGACGCCGGTGTCCTGTCTTAAGCCGAACTTCAAGCCCGGGCTTGACCAGTCCGGACCTTCCCTGATTCCAGCTGCTACTTAGCTTCTTATCCAGTTACGACATGACTAATTGCAAGAAAACCAAACCGGCGCCTGCCACCATCGCCGTCCGCGGCATCGTCATCGGCGCCGTCGCAGCCAGCCTCGCGGGCTGCGGCATGATCAGTTCGGTAGTCGGCGGCGACAAGGTCGACTACAAGTCGGTCAAGAAAGCCGGCACCCTGGACGTGCCGCCTGACCTGACGCAATTGCAGCAGGACAACCGCTACTCCCTGCCGGATTCGAAAAACGGCGTGGCCACGGCTTCCGGCTACAACGCGCAGCGCAACGCCACGGCGGGCACGCCCGTCGTCGTGGGCGCCGACGGCACGGTGGGTGTCGTGCCCGTCACGGCAGGCGGCGTCAAGGTCGAGCGCGCGGGCAACCAGCGCTGGCTGGTCGTCAAGCAGTCGCCTGAAGTGCTGTGGCCGCAACTCAAGCAGTTCTGGGAAGATTCGGGCTTCACCATCGCCGTCGACCAGCCGACGGCTGGCATCATGGAAACCGAGTGGAACGAAAACCGCGCCAAGGTGCCGCAGGACTTTATCCGCAGCACCATCGGCAAGGCCTTCGATTCGCTGTACTCGACGGGTGAAAAGGATAAGTTCCGCACGCGCGTGGAGCGCCTGGCCGACGGTTCGACCGAAATCTACATCAGCCACCGTGGCGTGGAAGAGGTCGTTACGGGCCGCGACAAGGAAACCACCACCTGGACGGCGCGCCCGAACGATCCGGGCCTGGAAGCGCAATTCCTGGCCAAGCTGATGACGCGCCTGGGCGCGGCCAGCGACGAAGCGCAGGCGAAGACGGCCGTGGATGCCGCCATCGTGCAGCCGCAGCACGCCAAACTGGTGGGCGATGCCGCCACGCCGGCGCGCGCCATCGAAGTCGATGAAGGTTTCGACCGCGCCTGGCGCCGTGTGGGCCTGGCGCTGGACCGTGTCGGCTTCACCGTGGAAGACCGCGACCGCACGCAAGGCACGTATTTCGTGCGTTACGTCGATCCGGATGCAGTCAAGAAAGATGGTTTCTTCTCGAAACTGTTCAGCTGGGGTTCGTCGTCCGACAAGGACAAGGAAGCGCAGCGCTACCGCGTCCTGGTCAAGGCCGGCAATGGCTCGACCAGCCTGGTCAGCATCCTCAGCAATGAAGGCCAGCCCGATATCTCGCCAGTGGCCGAGAAGATCCTGGGTCTGCTGAACGATCAGTTGAAGTAAGCGGGATATACGCGGCAGGCGTCTGCACCTGCCGCGCATTAAAAAGGCTGGCCCGGGAAACCGGGTCAGCCTTTTTTATTGCCGAGTCCTGGCTTTTATCTCGGGGATAAAACGCCGGACGCAAAAAAGCCGGCCCAAAGGCCGGCTTTCTTTAGTGCAGGGTGCTAAATTACTTAGCAGCCGATGCAGCAGCCGAAGCAGCCGAAGCAGCGTCGGTAGCGGCCGAAGCGGCAGCCGAAGCAGCAGCAGCAGCGTCGGTAGCGGCCGAAGCAGCAGCGTCAGCAGCAGCAGCTGGAGCAGCTTCAACTACTGGTGCTGGTGCTGGGGTTTCAACTACTGGTGCTGGTGCAGGAGCTTCTTCTTTTTTGCTGCAAGCAGCCAGAGCAACAACCATCAGGGAGGCGATCAGCAGGGATTTTTTCATTTGTTTTCCTTAATTATTTCAAAAAATAAACCAATATTGTTGCGATGAATAATTACCGGTAATTATCGCTCGTTAGGTCGTCTTCGAAGGCTTTTCGTACCAGGTGGTGCCTGCCAGACAACGGAAACTTCCTAACCGAATATTATAGCGATTTTTGGTGCGTCGCAATAGGAGCAAGAGGCAAATTCGCAACTATTTTGTGATATCGCAATATTTGCCGAAGCAAATTGCAAGCAAGTGTAAGCGATTTGCGAAAGCGCGACAAAACGATATAAAAATAATATGTTTCATTGCGCTAGCGCAGATGCTGTTATTTCATCTACTGTAATACCACTTTGCTACGCAGCGGGCATTTAGGCCAGTTCGATCCAGCCATCCTGATACCAGGTATATAACGCATCCATCACGTCATCGGAGGCCTGGGCCACGGCGGTGCCATCGAGGGCGCGTTCGTTGGCCAGGGTTTCCAGTGCCGCTTTGTCGGCCTTGCCAATGGCAAACGATTCGCCATTGATGAAGACGTTCTTGCCACGATACAGCATCAAGGTCTTGCGCGACAACACGACACCCTTTTTCTGTGCGGCATCCGCAAAGCGGCCCACCGTCAGCGGCTTGGACAGCGGCGTGAAAAATACATTGTGCTTCGGTTCCGACAGGTGTTCGCCCAGGAAGATGGTCACGTCTTCTTCCGTGAAGCGCACCTTGTTCATCTCTTCCGTGATGGTGCTGAGCATTTCGCGGGGGATTTCCGCCGGCTTGCCCGACGCTTTCAGGTCGGGATCGCTGTAAATGCCCGGCAAGTCGATCGAATCGGCCATGAATTGCAGGAAAGCTTCGCCCAGTTCCTGGAACGATGGCGAGCGGAAGCCGATCGAATACGTCTGGCAGTCGCCGATGGCCACGCCGTCGTGCGCGTAGTGGGGCGGCAGGTACAGCATGTCGCCCGGCTCCAGGGTGAATTCTTCGTCGGGCGTGAAGTTGCTGAGGATTTTCAGCGGCAAGCCGTCGATCAGGCTCAGGTCTTTCTGCGCGCCGATGCGCCAGTGGCGCTTGCCCTGGCCTTGCAGCAGGAACACGTCATACGAGTCGAAATGCGGGCCCACGCCGCCGCCGTCGGTGGCGAAGCTGACCATCAGGTCGTCCAGGCGCGCGTCCGGCAGGAAGCGGAACTGGCGCAGCAGGGCGTCGGCCTTGGCGCTGTGCAGGTTGGCGCCCTGCACCAGCAGGGTCCATTCCTTCTGTTTCAGCGATGGCAGGCTGGTCAGCGGACCTTGCTGCATGTTCCAGTGGCCATCCGCATGGCTGACCAGGCGCGATTCGACGTGGTCCAGGGTGGCCAGTTCGGCCAGGGCCTTGAAATCGAACAGCGCCTTGAAGCCAGGCACGGCTTGACGGATCAACAAGGGTTTTTTATGCCAGTAGTCGCGCAGGAATTGCGCCGGCGTGATATCGCCGAGGAGAGTTAATTTTTTCATGCGCCCATTATAACAACCGGAAATGCAGGAATGCGCCTGCCGTTGGCGGCGTGAAGGTATAATTTGCCAGCTTATACAATGAAAGGAAGCATAATGAAGATTGCCAAAAATACGGTCGTGACTGTCAACTACAAACTGTCAGACGCGCAAGACAATCTGATCGAAGACGGCCGCCAGCCTATGGTCTACCTGCACGGTGATTATGAAAACACCCTGCCGAAGATCGAAGAAGAGCTCGACGGCAAGGAAGTTGGCTATTCCAACACGATCCAGATCGAACCGGATGATGCTTTCGGTGAGTACGATCCAGCCCTGGTCAAGGTCGAGCCACGCAATCGCCTGCCTGAGCCGCTGGAAGTGGGCATGCAGTTCGAAGGCATGCCGGAAAGCGATTCGCCGGACGAAGAGGCGATGATCTTCACGGTCACCGATATCGCCGACGACAAGGTCGTGCTGGACGGTAACCATCCACTGGCCGGCATCGCGCTGCGCTTCTCGCTGACCGTCGCTGACGTGCGCGCAGCCACCGAAGAAGAAATCGCCCATGGCCACGTGCATGGCGCACACGGCCATGACCATGGCGATGACGAAGATGAAGGCGAAGAGGGCGATCACTTCCGCACCCACCCTATTCACTAACACCTGACCGAACCTGCTGCGCGGCGCGCTTTGCGGCCGGCGATGCTCACCGTACTAGAGTACGGTTGCGCTTCTCGGCCACAAATCACTGCCGCTCGCTACGGTTCTGTCAGGCGTCGTGACGTCTGTTGGGCGTGACGCTGCTTGAATGAAAACAGGCCGGCTACATGCCGGCCTGTTTGCTTATGCGCTAACGGCGCACAGTCGATGCCCTGGCGCGCGCCTGCGCCGATGGGCGGGTAGCGCGTTGACGCACCTCAAAGAATGGGGTCTTGCCTGGCCGTACGGCGATGGCGGACCAGTCGTTGTCGATGCTGACGTGGCCCAGGTTGCCTTTCCAGCTGATTTTCGGCCCGCCTGTCCTGGCCGCGGCCTTTTTACTCTTTCCCTCCTTGCCGTCCGCATCGCCAGCGCGCTGCGTATCGACCAGCAAGACCTTGCCGCTGAATTTCTTTGCCAGCGTACGGATCTGCTTGCGCGGTCCGGCAAAGCCATCCTGTTTCGAGCTGAAGCTGGGCAGCAGCGAACTGTCGTCTTCGTCCAGCACGCCCACCTCGCCATCGGAAAACAGCACGATGCCGTCGAGCTGCTTGCGCTGCGCCATGGCGAACAAGCGCTGCAGCCAGGAGCGGTTGGCGACCAGGCGGTCTTCGAACTCGCTGTTGCGTCCCGCTTCTGGCAGGAAATGGTTGTTATTCGCGGGCAGGTTGATGGTGGCAAACAGCACGCCGCCGTATTCCCAATGGGCATTTTCCGCATAGCTGCGGAACTTTGCCGTCGAGGACAGCCGCGACAGGGTCAGCTTGCGCTGGCCCAGGCTCTGGTCATCGGCAAAATACACGTCGCGCAAGCGGTTCAGGCGCTCGATGGCATTGACCCGGCCGCGCGAATTGCGGCAGTTGGCCCAGTCGCTGGCCGACAGCGAGACGATCAGCGGCGGGCCGCTGGCGTCCAGCACCTCTTTGCGCTGGCTGTACAGCTTGTCGCTGCACGATTCGCTGGCGGCCTTGATGCCGGTGGCCACGACGAACGAGGCATTGAAGGCGCTGGTGTCGGCGATGGCTTTTTTCAGGGGGCCGTCGTCCGGCCCCGCATTGAAGGAATGGCCCAGCACGGCAAACTCGAAGCCGGCCTGCTCGCCCGGACCGGCCAGCGCCGCCTGCCATGGCAGGCTGGCAGCCAGCAAGCCGGCGGCCAGCAAGCGCCAAATGCCCTGCCGCGTGGTCATGCGGCGGCCAGCCGTTTCAACTGGTACAGCTGTTCCAGCGCATCGCGCGGCGTGAGCGCATCGGGATCGAGGTCGGCGATGGCGTCGAGCAGGGCTTGCTGCGCCGCGTTCAGCGCGGCCAGCGGCGCTGCCGCTTCCTCTTCTTCCTCTTGCGCATACGGATCGGCGGAGGGCGGCGCGAACAGGTCGCGCTGCGGCGTGGCGTCGAGCGCCTGCGCTTCCAGGCGCGCCAAATGCTTGCGCGCCGCCTTGATCACGGGCTGCGGCACGCCGGCCAGCTGCGCCACCTGCAAGCCATAGCTTTGCGAGGCGGGACCGGCTTGCACGGCGTGCAGGAAGACGATGCTGTCCTTGTGCTCGACGGCGGAGAGGTGCACGTTGGCGGCGCTCGGGTGACTGTCCGGCAGTTGCGTCAGCTCAAAGTAGTGCGTGGCAAACAGGGTGAAACTACGGCTGGTATCGATCAGATGGCGCGCGATGGCCCACGCCAGCGCCAGGCCGTCGAAGGTCGAGGTGCCGCGGCCCACTTCATCCATCAGCACCAGCGAATGCTCGGTGGCGCCGTTCAAAATCGCCGCCGATTCCGTCATTTCCACCATGAAGGTCGAGCGTCCGCCCGCCAGGTCGTCGGTGGCGCCGATGCGCGTGAAGATGCGGTCGATGGGGCCGATGGTGGCGGAAGCGGCCGGCACGTAGCTGCCCACGTAGGCCAGCAGGGTGATCAAGGCCACCTGGCGCATGAACGTCGATTTACCGCCCATGTTCGGACCGGTAATCAGCAGCAGCCGGCGCTCGTTGACGAAGCGGCAATCGTTGGCGATGAAGCGTTCGATCTGCTTTTCCACCACGGGGTGGCGGCCTTCGACGATGTTGATGCACGGCTCGTCGACCAGCTGCGGCGCGGCCCAGTTGTGCTGCTGCGCATGTTCCGTCAGCGCATTCAGGGTGTCGAGCTGGGCCAGGCCCTGCGAAATCGTCTGCAAGGTGCCGATGTGCGGCGCCAGCTCGGCCAGCAGCAGGTCGTACAGCAGTTTTTCGCGCACCAGCGCCTTGTCCTGTGCCGACAGGGCCTTGTCTTCGAACACTTTGAGCTCGGGCGTGATGTAGCGTTCCGCGTTTTTCAGGGTCTGGCGGCGGCGGTAGTCGTCCGGCACCTTGTCCGTCTGGCCGTGCGTGACTTCGATGTAGAAGCCATGCACCTTGTTGTATTCGACGCGCAGGTTGGCGATGCCCGTGCGTGCCCGTTCGCGCGTTTCCAGGTCGAGCAGGAACTGGCCCGCGTTTTCCGACAGCGCGCGCAATTCATCGAGTTCCGCGTCGAAACCGGTGGCGAAGACGCCGCCGTCGCGCACCATGGCAGCCGGTTCCTGCGCCACGGCGCGCACCAGCAAGTCCAGGCAGGCGGTCGGCGTGGCCAGCGCCCCATGGATGGCGGCCAGCAAGCCGGATTCGCCGCCCTGGCCGCATTGTTCACCTCTGTAGCAACGCACGACGTCGCCGCGCAGGGCCGGCAGTTGCAGCAGGCCGTCGCGCAGGGCGGCCAGGTCGCGCGGACGGGCCGACAGCAGCGCGATGCGCGTGGTGATGCGTTCGATGTCGGGCACTTGCGCCAGGGTGGCGGCCAAGGGGCCCGCCGCTTCGCTTTGCGCCAGCGCGGCGATCGCTTCATGGCGCGCGCGGGCCACGTTCTGGTCGCGCCGCGCATGGTGCAGCCAGTGGCGCAGCATGCGCGAACCCATGGCCGTGCGGCAATGATCGAGCAGCGAGAACAAGGTGGGCGACTCCTGGCCGCGGATGGTTTCCGTCAGTTCCAGGTTGCGCCGCGTGGCCGCATCCAGGCCGATGAATTCGCTTTCCGTTTCCGTCGTCAGGGAGCGCACGTGCTGCAAGCCGCGGCCCTGCGTCGATTGGGCATAGCGCAGCAGGGCGCCGGCCGCGCCGAACGCGGCGCCGAGGCCATCGGCGCCAAAGCCCGTCAAGGTCGCCACGCCCAGCTGGTCGAGCAGGGCCTTGTGGCCGCCCACCACGTCGAAATGCCAGTCCGGCACGCGGTTGATGTGCGTGCCCGCGTAGTCGTCGAACAGGCTGCCGTTGTCGCCGCTCAGGATTTCGGCCGGCACGATGCGTTCCAGTTCCTGCTGCAATCGCACGGCCACGGTGGCGCTGTCGCCGGAAAACTCCATCAGTTTCAGCGCGCCGCTGGCCAGCGACAGCCAGGCCAGGCCTGTGGTCACCGTCTTGCGCTGCGTGATGCTGCACATGGCCAGCAGCGGGCGCTCGGCCTTTTCTGGCAGCAAGTCGGCATCGGTCAGGGTGCCGGGCGTGACGACGCGCATGACCTTGCGCTCGACGGGGCCCTTGCTGGTGGCCGGATCGCCGATCTGTTCGCAAATGGCCACCGACTCGCCCAGCTTGACCAGCTTGGCCAGGTAGCCGTCCAGCGAATGAAACGGCACGCCGCACATCTTGATGGGATTGCCGCTGGCCACGCCGCGCGCCGTCAGGGTAATGCCCAGCAGGCGCGAGGCTTTTTCCGCGTCTTCGAAAAACAGCTCGTAGAAATCGCCCATGCGGTAGAACACCAGCATCGTCGGGTGGTTTTCCTTGATGCCTAAATATTGTTGCATCATTGGCGTGAGCTTTTCAGCCGAATTCTTCTTTGCCGCGGCGGCGTTGATTTCTTTTGGGACGGTGGTCATGTGTTCTTTGTCGTTGGTCCGGCGGCAGGAAAATGCATGCCTGCCGGGCTGTGTGTGGTGCTGTGTGCGTGCCAGGCCGCGCCAGAGGGCGGAGCGTGGGTTCAAGGCCGTCATTTTACCGCTTTCGGCGGGCGGGGCGGCGTATTGCGTGCGGATGTGAAAAAGCCGCGCCGGTGCGGTGGCGCGGCTTGGATATCCGGTGGTGCTAACTGTTGGTTGAAAGGTATCTGTTGGTGGTGTAAGGATTACGTTTCGACGTTCCCGCCCACAGATGCTTCCGGATCAAAACTGAATACGCGCAATTCTGGCAAGTCTTGCTCACCTCGAATGATGCGCACGGTCAGTACAAACGAGAGTTCCCAGCGGCCTTTGCTCTGGCCCACATCAAGATTGTGTTTCCATTCCTGGCGGATACGGCGCAGATCGGGCAGGGCTGGATCAGGCGGCAATACATGAGATTCAAAATCCAGAGGCAGCTGATAGGTGGCGCCGGCGGCTTGCAGGAAGGGTGACGGCAGCGAATAGCGGGTGGGTACATCGGGACCGATCTGGGTCAACTGGGGTACGCTGATGAGGCAGCAATCGACTATTTGGAAGGAGGTAAAACCACTTGCCTTTGTGCCACAGCAATTGACTTCCAGGTAGACGTGCTGGCCTTGCTGGAAGTGCACTCCTCCCATGTAGGGGCCATGGCGTGGGTCCGCGCTGCCGTCACAAGAAGTAAACGCATAGTCAAGCTGGTTGGTGATTTGGTCTGCATCAAAATGTACGGATAACTTCATCCAGGGGCTTACAGGCGTCATTTTTTATTGTCTCTTTCCAGGTTGATGAGAAATTGTTGGTAGCGAGCATCTCGCCGTAGTGTCAACAGATCAGGTGCCGATTCGATCAGGTTGATGGGGTAGCCGCGCTCCATCGCCTGTTTCAAAGCCGCCATCGCTTCGTTGCGCTTGCCTACCAGCTCATAGGTCAGCGCCGCCCTGAAATGGATATCGGGCAATGTGGGCGCTAGCCGGATGGCTTGCGCTACATGCCATAGCGCATCGTCTCGCAAGCCCGCATAGGCTGCATACAATGCCAGCCGGGAGTTGACCTTGGGGTCGTCCGGAGAGTGTTGCAGCATGACTTTGATCAATGTGATGGCACGGCGGTAGGAATCGCGCGACAGTTCTATCTGACCAGGCACCCAGCGTTGGGCGTCCGCCAGATTTGCCCATAGCAGGTAGTTACCAGGGTTCCCTTTGTTTTCTGAGACGGCATTTTTAAAGGACTGGACTGCTCCCAGATAGTCGCCCTTGTTAAACAGGGCATTCCCTAGGTTGGTATACAGTTCCCAGTCGGGATGCACCTGCAATCCTTGTTGCAGGACTTGCAGGGCTTCATTGCCGCGATTCAGGCGTTCAAGCGTGGCGCTAAGCTGGGCATACGCATTGGCCACCTGCGGATCCATTTGTATGGCTTTCCGAAAGAGTTTTTCAGCTTCCGCGTAATTGCCCTGGTTGTAATTCATCCTGCCCAACATCGAAATAAAAAGGCGATCATGGGGATACAGGGCGATGGCCTTGTCAAGAACATCCCTGGCTTGATCAAATTTCTGTGCGTAGATGAGCAGGCGTGCCTTGCCGTACATGCCCAGCGGATTGTTTGGGTCCAGATTCAGTGCCGTAGTAATTTCCTGCATTGCTTGCCGACGGTCGCCATGATGTTCAATAGCCCAGGCTTGCGCCACATGGGCCAAAGCTAATTGGTCGTCTGTCGTCAATGCCTGTTTCGCAGCGACGTCCGCGCGTTGCAGCCAGGTTTCATCCCGGTTGCTGCCTAAATAGCGCAGTGTGAAAACCAGCGACAGGCCGGCATTTGCCGCAGCATGCTCTGGATTATGTTTAAGTACAGTGCTGAAATGTTCAATGGCCTGTGTCTGCGCGTCTTCTCTATCAAACACCCGCAACGCTTCCATCCCCGCCGCCATGCTGGCCATTTCCGAATATGGCGCGGGCGCTTTTTCGCCCGTGACGAACGATTTGACGGCAGGAACGATGTTGGGCAGCTGCCATCCTGTCAGCACGGCCAGCAGCGCCACGCCCGCACCCCATTTCAGGGTGCGCTTGCGGGGCAGGGGCAGGTGGATGGAGACGGTGGTGGGCGGTTCTTCCTTCTCAGGCTGCTCGTCGGCAGGGGGCGTGGCCAAGGTGAGCGGCTCCCCGCGTTGTGCGCCTATCGCCTCGCGCACGTCGCGCATCGTGCGTGGCCGTTCGGCCGGGTCGTGCGCCGTCATCGCGCGCACGAGGGCGTTGATGGCGGGCGGGACGGAGTCGGGCAGGTCGGGCCACGGTTCCGTCGCCTGCATGTGGGCGGCGGCCAGGGCCAGGCCGTTCAGGTGGGCGAAGTGGCGCTGGCCGGCCAGCATTTCGTACAGCATGGCGCCCAGGGCATACACGTCGCCGCGCGTGTCGGGCAGGCGGCCCATCAGGCGCTCGGGCGCCATGTAGGCGATGGTGCCCTGCAAGTCGCACAGGGTAGTCGTTTGCGTGGCTTGCGGGTCGATGTGGCGGGCCAGGCCGAAGTCGAGGATGCGCACCTTGCCGCTTGCCTCCAGCATCAGGTTCGACGGTTTCAGGTCGCCGTGGACGAGGTCCATGGCGTGCGCCTCGTCCATCGCGTCGGCGATCTGGTAGGCGATGTCGAGCGCCCCCTGCAAGTCCGCCTTGCCGCTGTGCATGAACTGGCCCAGGGTCTGGCCTTCGACCAGTTCCATGACGATGGACTGGCTCGTACCCTGGCCTTCGATGGCGAAAATGCGCACGAAGGCCGCATGCTTGAGCGAGGCGGCCAGGCGTGCTTCATTGATGAGTTTTTCCGGATGCAGCACGTCGGCTTGCGGCTTCAGCCGTTTCAGCGCCACGCTACGGCACAGCTTGGCATCCCAGGCTTCGAAGACATGACCGAAACCGCCTTCACCCAGCAAGCGGCGCACTTCGTAGTGCCCGCTGATCGTGTCGTCTTGCGGCGGGGTCTGACGCAGGGAGTCGAGCAGTTCCATATACCTTGGCTTCAGAGTGCATCAACGTGGGCATCCGGCATCGAGAGGGACAATACGATGTTGGAATGCTCAAGATGATTGATTTTGAGTAACTTCCTGATTTAAAACGATTGTTTCGAATAAGTCAATTAATATTGACAAGGAGGGAACAAAAGTTGCTATGCCTGCGCCTGGATGGCATTCCCTGCCGACGTCTGCGCGCAATCTTGTTCAAACTCAATTTTCATCTTTCCCGCTTCCTTGATAATGCAGACAGGGCTGTACCGGCATGTGCCGATCAGGCGATGGGAGCGGGCATGGACGAGTTGCTGCAGTATTACGAGCGCGAACTGGGCACCTTGCATGCGCACAACCAGGTGTTTGCCCGGCGTTATCCGGCCATCGCCGGCGCACTGGGTCTCCTGGGCGGCGACATGGGCGACCCGCACCTGGCGCGCATGCTGCAAGCCTTTGCCATGTTCAACGCGCGCACGGCCAAGCGCTTGGCCGATGGTTTCGGCACTTTCAGCGAAACCTTGTTGGAGTTGAACTTTCCTCATTATTTGCGCCCGTTTCCTGCCTGCGCCATTGCGCGCATCGATAATGACCTTGGAACGGTGACCGAACTGGCCACCATTGCGCGCGGCACGGTCATGCATGCTGCCGAGCATCAGGGCGTCACCTGCAAATTCACCACCGCGTACGATGTCGCCGTGGCGCCGCTGCGCCTGTCCGACGTGCGCTTCCAGTCCATCGTGGCGGCGCCGCCCGCAGTGCGCCTGGCGCCGGATCTGGGGGCGGCGATCAGCATCACGCTTGAAGCGACGGGCGCCACGTCCACGCTGGACGGGTTGCCGCTGCCGATGCTGCGCCTGTTCCTCGACGGCGAGCCTGCGTTTTGCGCCACGCTGCGCGACAGCCTGTTCCTGCGCGCCCGTAGCGCTTATGTGGAAGCCGATGGCGTCTGGCAGGCGCTGGACGCGGTGCCCTTGCAGCCCGTTGGTTTTGCCGACGAGGACGCATTGATGCCGGCCCGGGCCGCCTCGCATCCCGCCTACCGCCTGCTGGGCGAATGGTTTGCCTTTCCGGAAAAATTCCATTTCGTCGACCTGGACCTGGCCGCGCTGCGCCCGCTGTTGCCTCCGGCTTGCCGGCGTTGCACCGTGCACTTGCTGCTGGCCGGCGTGCAGGCCGATGCGGATGTCGCGCGCATCTTGCGCCCCTTGTCCGCAAGGCATCTGGTGCCAGGATGCACGCCCGTCGTCAACCTGTTCCGCCAGGCGGCCAATCCCATCCGCCTGACGCACGCGAGCGCCGATCATGTGCTGCTGCCATCGGTCAGGCAGGCGCATTGCTACGATATCCACAGCGTCGACAGCGTGCATGTCCTCGGGGAAACGGCGCAGGGCAGCACGCTCGATGCATTCCACCCGTTCTATTCGATGCGCCATGGCGAGGCGGGCGGGCGCCAGGGGCGCTACTGGGTGACGCGGCGCGACGAGGACATGGCGTTGAGCAATCCCGGCTACGAGATGCGCATCGCCTTTGTCGACGGCGCCATGCAGCCGCTGCACGACGCGACGCAAACGGTATCCATCATGCTGACCTGCAGCAACCGCGACTTGCCGGGCCGCCTGGTGTTCGGCAATGCCGCGGGCGACCTGCATCATGACGGCGTCGCCAGCGCCTTGCCGGTGCGCCTGCTGCGCAAACCTGGCGCGCCTTGCCGTTTCCCTGCGGGCGCGGCGTCGCACTGGCGGCTGATCGCGCAATTGTCCCTGAACCATCAGTCGCTGAATGAACAGGGCTTGCCGCTCTTCAAGCAAATACTCGAGTTGTACAACCTGCCCGGTTCGGCCAGCGCCGCGCGCCAGATCGCGGGCATGAGCGGATTGCGCCAGCGCGCCGCCAGTACCTGGCTGCACGACGAGGCGGGCGGCAGCCTGGTCTTCGGCATCGACGTGCTGCTGTCCGTCGACGAGGACGCCTTTGTCGGCAGCGGCTTGCATGCGTTTGCCCAGGTCATCGAGCGCTTTCTCGGGTTGTACGTGCACCTGGGTTCGTTTACCCGCCTGGTCGTCCTGTCGCAAAAGACTGGAAAGGAGTTGCTGTGTTGTCTGCCTCGCAATGGAAGCCAGACGCTGGTGTAGTCGCGCGCCTGATTGCCGATCCGTCCGGCACCGGTTTCTTTCAGGCGGTGCGCTTGCTGTGTGCCTGGATGATGCAGCAAGGCATTTCACAGGAGCAAGTGTTTCACGATTGCCTGCGCCTGCATGGCAGCGCGTCGCTGTCGTTTGCGCCGGGCGAAATCGAACAGCTGTGGCTGGAGCCGCAGGCGGACGGCGAGACGCAGGTGCATGTGCGCGCAGCCATGCTCGGCTTCCTGGGCGTGCATGGCAGCTTGCCGCTGCATTACACGGAAACGCTGGCCCGCCACGAGCGGCAGACGGGCGATGCTGGTCCCCGTGACTGGCTCGATACCTTGTCGCACCGGGCGCTGGTCCTGTTTTATCAGGCCTGGGCCCGTTACCGCATCGAATGCCAGCAGGACGCCGACGGCGGCGATTTCCTGCCCTTGCAACTGGCGCTGGCGGGCGCCTGGCCCGCCGAGGTGGCCAGGCAGGAAGATGGTTTGCCTGCGCATGTGCTGGCCCATTACGCGGCCTTGCTGCGCCACCGGCCCGTGGCGGCCGACGTGATGCAGGCGGTGCTGGCCGAGTATTTCGGCGTGCCCGTGCGCTTGCAGCGTTTTGTCGGCGCCTGGTTCCGGCGCGCGCCGCAGGAGCGCGCCGTGCTGGCCACCGCGCCTGCCCGGCTGGGGCACGGCGCCATGCTGGGCGAGCGCTGCCGGCGCGCCGATTTGCGCGTGCGCCTGGTGCTGGGGCCGCTGGCGCGCCGTGCCTACGAAGACTTCCTGCCTGGCCGGCCCGGTGCGCTGGCCCTGCGGCAGATGCTGGCGCTGTTTGGCTTGCCCTGCATGAGCTTTGAAATACGCCTGGTGCTGCGCCGGGAAGACGTCCGTACATGTGTCCTGGGCAAGGGCGCCTGCCTGGCCGAGGATGCCTTCCTGGCCGGCAAGTTGCCGGCCCGTGAGCGTGACGACATGCATTACGAGCTGCGTTTCGAGGGTTCCGCCTGAGACCGCCGTGAATGAAGTACCCCGCTGACTGCTGGAAGGAAGAAACCTATGGAAGACTACGCGCAATGGCTGGCCGTGGACAAGGACTTGACTGCAAGCAACCGCGCCTTGCGGCTGCGCCTCGCTTACCCGGAAGGCATCAACGAAGATGTCTTGCTGCCGCAGCGCATCAGTGGCAGCGAGGCCATCTGCGGCGGCCTGGAATACCGCATCCTGTGCGTGGCCACCGAGGCGCAGCTGCCGCTGAAACAGTTCATCGCCGTGCCGGCCGAATTGCAGATCGTTACGGATCAGGGGCAGCTGCGCAGGGTTTGCGGCATCGTCGCCGAAGCGTGTGCCGGGCAAAGCGATGGAGGCCTGGCCACCTATCAGCTGGTGCTGCGCGATGGCCTGGCATTGCTGGAAAAACGCATCAACACGCGCGTGTTTCGCAACAAACATGAATTGCAGATCGTGCAGCTCCTGTTTGACGAATGGCGGCAGGGCAATAGCGTGCTCGCCGCCAGCCTGGATCTCGCCATCGATGCGGCGCTGGCGGCGCGCAGCTTGCCCATGCGCGAATTCACGATGCAGCACAATGAATCCGATGCCGCCTTTATCCGCCGCCTGCTCCGGCGCCGCGGCATCGCCTGGTGCTTCCAGGCGGGAGCGCCGGCCAGCCCGAACGCCGCTGCCACGCCCGTGCATACCCTGCTGCTGTTCGACGACGCCGGCCGCCTGGCGCAGAACGCGGCCGGCACGGTGCGTTATCACCGCGATGATGCCACCGAGGAAAGGGATGCCGTGACGGCCTGGAGCGCCGTGCGCCGCTTGCAACCGGGAAAGTCCGAACGCTACAGCTGGGACGACGGCCACCCGCACAGCCCGCAGTTCATGGCCACGCAGTCACACGGCGGCGTGGATCAGGGCAGCAATGGCAACCGCCTGGCAGCCAGTCTCGACGACTATATCGTGGAGCCGCCGCTGGCCGCCGGCAGCAATGACGGCTTGCGGCAACTGGGCCAGCTGGCCATGGCGCGCCACGATATGGACAGCAAGTGCTTCCAGGGCGAAGGCTGCGTGCGCGACTTTTGCGCGGGCCAGTGGTTCAGCCTGGAAGGGCATGCCGACATCGACAGCCACCCGGCCGCCGAGCGCAGTTTCGTCATCACGGCCTTGAACGTGGCGGCCAGCAACAACTTGCCGACGGGGCTAGAGGCGCGAGTGGGGCGCCTGTTTGCGCAGAGCGGCTGGCGGTGGGATGTTGATGTGGCGCCAGGGGCAGGCGCCGATGGCCAGGCGGCCTTGCGCTATCGCAACCGTTTTACCTGCGTGCGGCGCGGCATCGCCATCGTTCCTGCCTTTGATCCGCGCAGCGAATTCCCCGTCGTGCGCCTGCAAAGCGCGCTGGTCGTGGGGCCTGCCGGCGAAGAGGTGCATTGCGATGCGCTGGGAAGGGTCAAGGTGCGTTTTGGCGCCACGCGCGCGCCGGACCACGCACATGCCAACGGTACCGGCGCCTCCGATACGGAGCGCGATTCGGCCTGGGTGCGCGTGGCAACAAGCTGGAGCGGCAATGGGCCGGGCAGCGGCACACAATGCGGCACGGTGACTTTGCCGCGCATCGGCGCGGAAGTGCTGATCGATTTTCTCGGCGGCGATCCGGACCGGCCCGTCATCGTTGGCCAGCTGTACAACGCCGTGGGCGCGCCGCCGGGATTGAGCGCGCGCGGCGCCTTGCCTGGCAACCGTTACCTGTCCGGCATGCGCAGCCGTGAAGTGCGGGGCGGGCGCGGCAACCAGCTGTGCTTTGACGATACGCCGTCGCAGATCAGCGCGCAGCTGGCCAGCGACCAGGCGGCCACGCAGTTGAACCTCGGCTATCTGACCGGGCCGCGCAGCGATGGGGCAGGGCCGCAGCGCGGCGACGGCTTTGAATTGCGCAGCGACGCCAGCGGCAGCGTGCGCACGGCCCGTTCGCTGCTGATTTCTGCCTGGAAACAGCTGGGCGCCAGCGGCAGGCAGCTCGACGGCAGCGAGCATGCCGCCGTGATGAAGGAATGCCTGGAATTGTTCACCTCTCTGGGCGAGTTTGCCGCCCAGCACCAGGCGCTGGCGCTGGACGCGTCCGGCAGCCAGGCGCTGGGGGCCGCCATTGCTGCCGACCAGCCCGCCATCAGCATCACGGCGCCCGAGGGCGTGGTGCTGAGCACGCCCAGGACCATCGCCGGCAACGCGGGTGCGAATATCGACCTGGTAGCCCGGCAGCATCTGCAGCTGAGCGCGGCCCAGCGCTGCAACGTCAACGGGGGCAAGGGTATTTCCCTGTTCGCGCACCAGGATGGCATCGTGCAGGTAGCCCACTTCGGCAAGTTCCTGCTGCAAAGCCAGCATGATTTGCTGCAGGCCGATGCCGCCAAGGACATCCGCCTGACGGCAGGCACGCGCCTGGTCGGCGTGGCGCAGGACGAGATCACCTTTATGACGGCGGGCGGCGCCTACCTGAAACTGTCCGGCGGCACGGTCGAACTGGGCGGTCCCGGTGCGCTGACGGTCAAAACCGACGGCCACCACTGGAACGGTCCGGCCAGCATGAAAGGCGAGCTGCCCACCTTCGGCGAAGGCGAGCTGGGCCGCGTGCCGCGCTTGCTGCGCCCCACCGACGGCTTGCCCGTCGAAGGCGTGGAAGTGCACATCGAGCGCGAAGGCGACAGCCCGTTGACGGGCGTCAGCGATGCCGATGGACGCGGGCCGAAGTTGGCAACCGACCATCTGCAGCGGCTGAAGGGATTCTTCTTCCGCCGCCGTTCCTGAAACCCGCCCTCGGAGACCACGCCATGCAGTTCGATCCCCGCCCGCCGCTGTGCGACGACCCCGAAATCGATATCCTCGGCCAGTTTTCCTGCAACGCCAATTTCCAGAGCAGCGACCATGAAGTACTGCAGCAACTGCCGCTGCCCGGCATCATGATCTTCGTGCACGGTGTCAATTCCGACGGCGAGTGGTACGCGGCCGCCGAAGAAGGCCTGTGCAAGGGCCTCAACGAGCGCCTCAAGCGTTCCTGCCATCACCTGCAGCACCGTGGCGTGGCAGGCGGCGAACTGAAGGCGGTCAATTATGGCGCCGAGATCACGGCCGAAGGCTTTCTCCATCCGGAGATGTCGGCCGATACCCTGATCCGCGACGCCGGCACGTTTTCTCCCGTGATCCGCTTTCGCTGGGGCTACAAGGCGTCCGGCGAAGAACTGCAGAAATACGGCAAGGGCATCTACCTGAATGAACAGGATTACTGGGGCGGCGGTCCGTTTGCCAATGGCTGCAGCGCGCTGGCCGACCTGTGGAAGGAGGGGCTGAGCGAGGATTTATTTTTGTGGAACAAGATCCAGCACATGAATCCCTTCCCGGAACGGCAAGTGTACAGCTGCCCGCCGCGCCCGTATTTCGTGCTGGCCGCCTATCGCCTGGCCAGGCTGGTGGAAGCCATCCGCCAGCAGCAGGCCGACGTGCCGGTCACCATCGTGTGCCACAGCCAGGGCACGATGGTGGCGATGGCGGCCGCCTTTCTCGGCGCGGGCCTGCCCAAGGTGGATGGCGTTCCCTGCGTGGCCGATAACTATGTCATCTGCAATTCTCCGTACAGCCTGGCGAAACGCAATAGCTCCGAGAACTGGGTGGCCGGCAATCTGCGCGCGGCGGACGGCAGCATGGGCCGGGTGACGGTGCAGGCGCGCCTGGCCACCTTGAAAAACTTCTTTGCCATCATCCGCCAGCGCGCCACCTTGGGCGAGCTGCAGACAGACGAGGAAATCGACCGCTGCATGGCCAACCTGCAGCACGGTTTTTCCGCCGCCCAAGACCGTGAACAATACGGGATTGCCGGCGCGGCGCGCGGCGGCAAGAAGTCATCGTATGGCAGGGTGACCATCTATTGCAATCCGCACGACGTGGTGGTGTCGTCCGTGGCCATCGAGGGTATCGGCTGGCGTGGCCTGTCGGGCTCGCTGGACAAGGGCAGCAAGGACGGCGGCGAGCTGGCCGCCACCGAGGCGGCAGGCGTGTGCGTGCAGCGCGTGTTTGCCCAGGGTTTCGAGGTGGGCAAGGAAGGCAGCTATCACTACTGGACCGATCACTGGCGCAAGCCTGCGCCGGGCGGCAAGGATTTCTGGTTTCCGGCGCAGAAATATGCGTCGTATTCCGTCAAGCAAGGCGTCGAGGCCAGCGAAGGCGCCTTTTCCACCATCCTGACGGTGGGGTTGGCGCCCCTGTTCATCGTGATGACGGGCCTGGCCCGCAGCCCCTGCAATGCCTCGCCCCACAAGGATTGGAAAATCGAACTGCGCGCCCCCGACCTGGTTTCGCCCTTCAAGCCGCAGTCCTTGCGCTTTGGCCAGAGCAGCGAGGAATTCGATGAAGGCTACGACCCGCCCGGCGAATCGCGCCAGGCGGGCAAGCAGCGCGCTGCCGGCGACGATTACCTTGCCGATCATGCCATCCCGCCTGGCGGTTTGCAGGGGCAGGCGGGAAAAGACGAGGCCAGGCGCATGGACAGCGCCAGGGGCACGGCCGACGACGAGGCGCGTTTGCGGTTCGAGCAGCGCGCGGTGATACGCGCCCAGGCGGTGCGGGAAGGGAAGAGTCCGGTCGGCCAGAAAGTCCAGCAGGAAATGCCCAACGCCGCGCCAGACGCCGGCTACCAGCAATGGCGCAGCACGCGCATCGGCGAAATGATGGCCAGCCAGGCGGGCGCCTACGCCACCGACCATTCCTCCATCCTGACCAACCTCATGCACGCGGAGCGGGCGCTCGCATATGACGTGGCGGTGGGCGTGTGCCGTATCAAGGCTGAGCAGTTGCGCAAGTTGCGGGTGGCTGCGGATTGGAGGTTGTTGAGAGCGCTAAATATTACTGAGTCCGCTAAATTGTTTGAAGAGTATTTTAATGACGGGAAATTGCGTGGTTTGACCATCACTCAATGGTCTCAACAGACTGGTGGTGACGGTAGTCTACCTATATTAATAGTTGATGTGAGAGAGAACCCTGCTCTTGATTCTCATCCTAATTCCGGTGAACGAGCATTTTTGTAAAGAGAAGTTAAATTTTTATATAAATGCAAAAATATTAAATAACTGTTTGATCTTGTTGGAGATCATGTCATGGCTAGATCTATATTTTTATCTGTACTCGGCGCGTTTCTGATTGTTTTAGTTTTGTCAGCCTGCGCCCGTTTTCGTACATCGACAAGCATAGTGGTACCTGATGCTCCTATTGATGGATATTTAGCGCAGCGACCATTTATGGCTCAGGTAGTTGGGTTGCAATGGTTAAATCCATTGCACCGTAGAGACTATCCAACGGAGTGGCAGTTACTTTGGACCCTCGGCCTGGTACGACCGAATCCGAACGATGACATGGTAAAAGAAAAACCTGAAAAATATTCTAAGTTGCACAGTATCGCCTCCATTGCCATAGGCAATGAAGGGTCTGAAACTTTTGATGGATATCATGAAAAATATATTAATGAGTTAATGAATTTGTATCATGATGTGTATTACTCTGATCCAGAATATTTCTACAATGTTCATTCAACCAAGGACAAATCACGCTGGCGTGAACTGGCTGGCATCCATATCGAATATGCCCTGCCAGAAGGTAAACTCGATCCAGTGGAGACGATAGAATTTGTGCGTAAAAGGGTTGCAAGAACTTTTAGCATCGGCAACATTCACTCTCCCACCCTCTGGACCCGCTCCACCTCGCCCGACGTCCGCGTCACCATGGGCGGCCCCAACGCAGGGTTTACCTCGCTGGCCGCCGCGCTCGACTACCTGCAAAGCCATCCCAAGGAAACCGTCTGGGCCATGAACTGGGATGCGCCCAGCCGGCCTCTGGACCGTCAGATCAACGAGAACCTGGTGCTGCTGGTGCTGGCCGGCCCGGACTGCAAGACGGAGCGGGCGCCGCTGGCGTGGCTTGGCTACCCAAGTACGAAGCAGACGGCGGATTTTGATGCCAAAAAGGGCGAGCCGCCGCGGCTGGTGCAGGCGTGGACGGCGGCCATCGAAGATGCGGCGGCGAAGGCCAACAGGCAAGATACCGACATCGGCTATCTGATCCATGACGCGGGCAATACGCACCAGGATTCCTCCGCACGGCTGGGCGCGCTGGCGCAGACGCTTACCGTGCAATTGCCGGAATTCGATTTCCTCAAGCAAAGCTTCAATCTGACTGCCGTGCTGGGCGAAACGGGCGCGGGCACGGCCCTGACAAACGTGGCGCTGGGCATCGCCTATGCGCATCACTTTGGCAAGCCCGTGCTGGTGGCCGGCACCAGCGACCTGTCGGCCCCCGTGGCGCTGGTGGTGGCGCCGCCCGCCGTCGCGCGGCCGATCCGGCCCGACCAGCCATGGTTCCGCGCGCGCGGCGGCAACCATGCCTACTTGCCATGGTGGGGCTTGCGCCACGATGCGCCCGAGTATTACCAGGGGTTTTCGCAATGAGGGCGCTGATCGCTGTTCTCATGTCGCTTTTGCTTGGCGCGTGCGCGACGCCACCCTTGCAGGAGGCGACGGTGGCACGCAGCGGCCCGTTGATGGCGCAGGTGGTGGGGCTGCAATGGCTGAATCCCCTGCAACGTCGGGATTACCCCACGCAATGGCAATTGCTGTGGACTATGGGACTGGTGCAGCCGAATCCGGACGATGAGATGGTCAGGGAAAAACCCGAGAAATATACCAGGCTGCAAAGTATTGCTTCTGTCGCGGTTGGAAATGATGGTTCTGAAACGTTCGATGGTTACCATGAAAAATACATAGCGAAGACTTTCAATTTAATTCATGACGTGTACTACTCCGACCCAGAATATTTCTACAACGTCCATTCAACTGAAAACAAGTCGCGCTGGCGTGAGCTGGCCGGCATCCATATTGAATATGCTTTGCCCGAAAGCAAGCTCGATCCAGTGGAAGCGGCCGACTTCGTCCGGGAATATGTTGCCGATACTTTTAGCATCGGCAACATCCACTCTCCCGCTCTCTGGACCCGCTCCACCCCGCCCGACGTCCGCGTCACCATGGGCGGCCCCAACGCAGGGTTTACCTCGCTGGCCGCCGCGCTCGACTACCTGCAGACCCACCCGAAGGAAACCGTCTGGGCCATGAACTGGGATGCGCCCAGCCGGCCTCTGGACCGACAGATCAACGAGAACCTGGTGCTGCTGGTGTTGGCCGGCCCGGACTACAAGACGGAGCGGGCGCCACTGGCGTGGCTCGGGTATCCGAGCACGAAACAGGCGGCGGATTTTGAAGTCAAAAAGGGCGAACCGCCGCGGCTGGTGCAGGCGTGGACGGCAGCCATCGAGGAGGCGGCGGCGAAGGCCAACCGGCAAGATACCGACATCGGCTATCTGATCCACGATGCGGGCAATACGCACAACGATTCCTCCGCACGGCTGGGTGCGCTGGCGCAGACGCTTACCGTGCAATTGCCGGAATTCGATTTCCTCAAGCAAAGCTTTAATCTGACTGCCGTGCTGGGCGAGACGGGCGCGGGCACGGCCCTGACAAACGTGGCGCTGGGCATCGCCTACGCACATCATTTCGGCAAGCCCGTGCTGGTGGCCGGCACCAGCGACCTGTCGGCCCCCGTGGCGCTGGTGGTGGCGCCGCCCGCCGTCGCGCGGCCGATCCGTCCCGACCAGCCATGGTTCCGCGCGCGCAGCGGCAACCATGCCTACTTGCCGTGGTGGGGCTTGCGCCACGATGCACCCGAGTATTACCAGGGGTTTTCGCAATGAGACGCTTGATACATCCAGGGAGAAGAGCATGCGTGGCGTGATCCGCCTGAACGACCCCACCAGCCATGGCGGCAAGGTGGTGGGGGCGGCGCCGAACAGCACGGTACTGGGCGTGGCGGTGGCGCGCAAGGGCGATCCTTGCGTCTGCCCGATAAAAGGTCACGTGCGCTGCGTGATCGCCGAGGGCGATCCGCAGGTGCTGATCGATGGCGTGCCCGTTGCCTTCGAGGGACACAAGACCAGCTGCGGCGCCAGCCTGATGTCCACCGTGGGCAACAGCGGGCGTGCTTAGGCCAGGCTCGTGTCGATGGCCGCGCCCAGCTTGTCGACGATCTCGTCGACATGGCTGGCGTCGATGATGTAGGGCGGCGCCAGCAGGATGTGGTCGCCGTGCAGGCCGTCGATGGTGCCGCCCATGGGGTAGCACATCAACCCGCCCTGCATGGCGTGCGCCTTGATGCGCGCGTGCAGGCGGCGGGCGGGGGTGAACGGTTGCTTGCTGGCGCGGTCCTGCACCAGTTCCAGCCCCAGGAACAGGCCGCGTCCGCGGATGTCGCCCACGTGCGCATGGTCGTCGAAGCGCTGGTGCAGCCGCTGTTCCAGCAAGGCGCCCATGGCGCGCACGTTGGCCAATAAATCGCGTTCCTCGATCTGCCGCTGCACGGCGAGGGCGGCGGCGCAGGCCGTGGCGTGGCCGATGTAGGTGTGGCCGTGCTGGAAGAAACCCGTGCCGGCGCGGATCGTGTCGCGGATGTCCTGCGACACCATCACGGCGCCGATGGGCTGGTAGCCGGCGCCCAGGCCCTTGGCGATGCAGATCAGGTCGGCGGTGACGCCTTCCTGCTCGCAGGCGAACAGGCTGCCCGTGCGCCCCATGCCGCACATGACTTCGTCGAGAATCAGGAGGATGCCGTGGCGCTGGCAAATCTCGCGCATGCGCTGGAAGTAGCCGGCGACGGCGGGCAGGGCGCCGGCCGTGGCGCCGACGACGGGTTCGGCGATGAAAGCCATGACCTTGTCCGCGCCCAGTGCGGCGATATGCTCTTCCAGCTCCTGGCCCAGGCGCGCCACGTAGTCGCCAGCCGTTTCATGGGCTGCCTGGTCGCGCCAGGCGTAGCAGGGCGACACATGGGTGACGCCGATCAGCAAGGGCTCGAACTGCTGCCGGCGCCAGGCGTTGCCGCCCGTGGCCAGCGCACCCAGGGTGTTGCCGTGGTAGCTCTGGCGGCGCGCGATGATGTGGCGGCGCTGCGGCTGGCCCCGTTCCACGAAATACTGGCGCGCCATTTTCAGCGCGCTTTCCACGGCTTCCGAGCCGCCCGAGACGAAATACACGCTGTCGATGCCCGCCGGCGCCCGGGCGACGAGGAAATCGGCCAACTGCTCCATCGGCTCGCTGGTGAAGAACGAGCTGTGCGCGTACGCCATCGTGGCAATCTGCTGTTGCACGGCGGCGATCACGGCCGCATCCGCATGGCCCAGGCAGGAGACGGCCGCGCCGCCGCAGGCGTCCAGGTAGCGCTTGCCGTCGGCATCGATCAGGTAGGGACCGTCGCCGCCCGCAGCGACGGGATAGCTGGTACTCAAGCTGCGGTGGAAGACATGGCTCATGGCATCGCTTTCATATCGGCAAGGGGGAGGGCCGATTATAGGATGCGTTACGCTGAAATGCAACGTTTGATGTATTTATTTTTAATTTACATCGTTTGATGTTTTTGCGTAGGCGCCCAGCGCCCGCAGCTGGTTTTCCGCCGCGCCGATGGCTTGCACGGCGTCCGCTCCCGCGCGCGCCACCAGCAATTCCACGAGGCTTTCCACGGCCGCGACGCCGGCCACGATGGAGGGGAAGAACGAGGGGCTGTCGACGGCAATGACGATGCTGGCGTCGGCCTGCAGGGCCAGCGGCGACATGGCGCTGTCGCTGATGGCGACGAGCGGGCAGCCGGCCTGGCGCGCCGCCTGCGCCACCAGCAGCGCTTCGCTCGAATACGGCGCGAAGCTGACGACGACGACGGCTTCGCCCGCCTGCAGGGCGCGCAAGTCCATTTCCAGGGTGCCGCCCTGACCGCTCAGCAGCTGCACGCTGGGGCGCAGCAGCCGGTACAGGTAGTGCAAGGTGTAGGCGATGGGGTGGGCGGCGCGAAAGCCCGCCACGTGCACGCGGGGCGCCGCCTGCAGCAGCTTGGCGGCCCCGTCCAGGGCGGCGTGGTTGGCGCTTTCCGTGGCAGCCAGGTTGCGCTGCTGCGCCGTGAACACTTCGGTGACCAGGTCGCCGTCCTTGCCGGCCAGCGCATCGGCCTTGGCCGCGTAGCCGGCCGGGCCCGCGCGCAGGCGTTCCACGAAGATGGCTTTGAGCTCCGGCCAGCCGGCAAAGCCCAGCTGCTGCGCCAGGCGCACGAGGGCGGCCGACTGCACCTGGGCGCGCGCGGCAATGCTGCGCATCGACGACACGGCCACCTCGTCCGGATGGTCGGCCAGGTAGCGGGCGCCGGCCTGGAATTGCGGGCTCAGTTCCGCATGGCGCGCCTTGATCAGGGCCATCAAGGCCGCATAGGGGTCGTTGGGTGTCGCTGCCTGCATCGCCGTGCCTCGTCTAATGGGTTGCGGCGATGGTACAGGATTCGTCAGCGCGCCGGTAGCGGCAAGCCTTGCGTCCGGGCGGCCGTGCGCGGACGCAGGCGGGCAAACAGGTGCGGTCCGGCCGGTTTGCGGCGCGGTCCCGTCGTCAGCACGCGCAAGGCGGTGGGCAGCGGCACGTCGTGGCAATGCAGGAACAGGGCGGCGGCGCCCGTGCCGGCCATTTCCTGCAAGGCCAGCGCATGCTCGACCAGCGCCGCCGTGCGCATGTCGAGCCGTACCGGGATATCGGGTTGAAATAACTGTGCATCGACGTGCCGTGCATTGTGCATGCTGTCCCCGCCGGGTTCGCTAGTCAAGCTGACAGCATAAAAGCGCGCCGGCGGCGGCACTTTGCGCCAAATCAATTCCTATGTCGGATAGATTCCACAAGGCAAAAAAAACGCCAACCGTTGCCGGCTGGCGCTGAAAACCCTCGAAGGAAGAAAAACTATGAACATCAACGACGTTGCGACGCCTGACAACACCATCACTGCCGCGCAGCCGAATTGGTCAGGCTTTACTGCCAATGCTGAAAACGTTCAGGGCCAGGCGCCGCGCCGAAGACAGCACGCACAGTACGGCAAGGCGCGGCAACAACGCCTGGGGTGTTTTTAGTAGCTCCAGCGTACCGACAGGCCGACAACCTTGTCATAGCGCCGCACATCGCGCACATACTCGGGCGTGTCGTGGTAGTCGCGGTAGGTCGAGTCGAGCAGGTTGTTCGCGTCCAGGGTCACCGTGGTGTTCGGATTGAGCTTGTACGATACCGACGCGTCCAGGGTCTTGGTTGGCGCCACGGTCAGGTGGATGCCCTTGCCGCGGTAGTTGTAGTCGTCGACGTACTTGTCGCGCCAGCTGTAGGCCAGGCGCGCCGACCACGGTCCCTGTTCGTACAGGCCGACGATGTTGGCCGACCACTTCGACATGCCCGTGAACGCATGCACGCCGCCATCGAGTTCTTCCAGCTCGCCCGTCATGTAGGTGGCGTTCGCCTGCAGGCCCAGGCCGCTCATCCAGCCGGGCAGCTTGTCGTAGAACTGCTGGTAGGCCATTTCCACGCCTTGCAGATGGCCCTTCGAGGTGTTGCGGGGACGCGTGATGTCGTACTCGATGCCGCCATACGTTTCCTTGGCCGAACCGGACAGGATGTAGTTCTTGAAGTTGTGGCGGAACACGGTGGCCGTGACGGAGCCCGTCTGCGCGAAATACCATTCCAGCGCCACGTCGAGATTCTTGCCTTCCACGGGTTTCAGGTCGGGGTTGCCGCCGCCGCCCGTCGGGCGCACCATCTCCAGGCTCTGGCCCAGGCTCACGCCGGGGTTGAAGTCGGCGAAGTTGGGGCGCTGCACGGCCTTGCCGGCCGTCATGCGGGCAATCAGGTCCTGGCGCAGCATGGCTTTCAGGGTCATGCTGGGCAGCACGTCCGTATCCGACGTTTTCACCCGCACCGGCGTGATGATGCCGTTTTGCGCGGAGTTGCCCTGCAGGTCCTGCTTGGTCTGCACCACGCGCACGCCGACGGTGCCGTCGACGGGCACCTGCGCCACGTCGAAGCCGATGCGCGCCTTGCCGTAGACGGCATTGGTTTTTTCCACGTCCTTGTAGTGGGTCATCGGATCGTCCGGGCTGCGTTCGCTGCTGCCCGTAAACAGCTGGCGCAGCACGGCCGTGTTGTTGAGCATGAAGTCGCGGCAGGGCGTGAGCCAGCTTTGCAGGCCGAAGTTGCCCGTGTTGCCGTGCGAGGCGCAGGCCAGGCCGGGAATCGCGTCCGCAGTCATGGTCGACGCCAGCCCGCCCTGGCCATTTTTTTCGCGGATCGATTCGGCCTTGCGCTTGGCGATGCGCACGCCGCCCGAAAATTCGCGGAAGAAGCCCGTGCTGTCCATGTCGTACGTGAGGTCGCCGCGCCAGTCGGTCGAGCTGCCTTCGTCGTGGCTGTGGTTGTCGTAGAAGCCCAGCAGGGTGTAGTTCTTCGGGTCCAGCATGTTGTAGCCGGGGTAGCTGATCTGCGCGCCGCCGTTGACATTCGTGCTGCCGATCACGCTGGTCGGATGGGCGAGGAAGTCGAGGATGGGAAATTCGCGCTCGAAGTTGCTGACCGTGCGCGCCAGTTCCGTGGTGGCGCGCAGCTGCGGCGTGATGTCCCAGCGCGCGCCGATGGCGCCCTGCGAACCGATCGAGCGGTCGCGCCGCGCCTGGGTCGAACCGAGCGTGAACGGCGACCAGGGGCCGTCGATCTTGCCCACCGTGGCCGCCTGATTGGTGCCGGGGATCAGGGTGATGTCCGGGTTCTGGCCCCAGGGCAGCGAGCCGACGAAGAACTGGCTGTCGAACGCGTGCTTGATCAGGGTCGACATGCCTTCCGCATACACTTCCACCTGCGAATTCGGGCGCCATTGGAAGGCGGCATTCGCCGCGTAGCGCTTGCGGTCGCCCACGGTGGGGATCATGCCGACGGAATCGGGACCCGTGATATTGCCCGCTTCGGGGCGCTTGACGGGTTCGGCGTTCCAGATCGTCTCGTCATAGTATTTGCTGCGCTGGTAGGACAGGCCGAGCAGGGCGCCGAACTCGCCGTACGGCGTCTTCCAGCGGTTCGACACCATGCCGCTGACGTTCGGGTCGGTCGAGCCGGACTTGTCGCGGTGCTCGGCGCGCACGTTGCCCGATGCCGTGAAGCCCTTGAGGTCGAACGGGCGGTTGGTGCGCACGTCGACCACGCCGGCCGTGCCGCCTTCGACCATGTCGGCGCCCTGCGATTTGTACACGTCCACGCGCTGCAGCATGGCCGTCGGGATGTCGGCCAGGTACAGGCTGCGGCCCACGGAGGTGAACATTTCGCGGCCATTGAGCAGGGTCACCACGCCGGGCAGGCCGCGGATGATGACGGAGCCCGCTTCGCCGCCTTCGCGGCGGATCTGCACGCCCGTCACGCGGCCGAGGATTTCGGCCACGTTCTTGTCGGGGAATTTGCCGATTTCATCGGCGACGATGGAGTCGACCACCTGGTCGTTGTTTTTCTTGATCGTCTGCGCGCTCTGTGCGGCGCGGCGCACGCCCGTGACGGCCACCACGGCGATGCCCGCATTGTCGGCGGCGGCTTCCGGCGCCGCCGCTGCCGGTGCCGTTTCTTCCGCCGGGGGCGCCACGACGGGCGCCTGTTGCGCCCAGACGGAAGCGCTGCTCAGCAAGCCCGCGCTGGCCAGCGCGGCCACCGTGGCCTTCAAGGTCGGCCGCGTGTTTTGCCGGGACGTGCGGGTGCCCGTTGCCATCAATTGCATCATCTTGTCTCCACCTGTATTTTAGTTATGTTGAGAACGTTGCGGCAGTCGCCGCCAGAGCTGAAACTTGCTCAGGAGGCATGGTAGGGGGAATGACTTTGCCCCACAAATGACTTCTTTTGCGATGTCCATATCAATTCCGGTATCCCTGCTGCATCCATGCGCCCTGGCGGCGCACCGCGCGTTTTCGGCGGGCCGCGCGTGCTGCAGGGGAGGTGTCAGGCGGCGTGCGGCGCGGCGCTTTGCGCCAGCCATGCGATGAACTGCGCCTGCGGCATGGGGCGGGCAAAGTAGTAGCCCTGCAATTCGTCGCAGCCGGCGTGGCGCAGCACGTCGGCATCGGCCGCGCTTTCCACGCCCTCGGCGGTGACGCTCAAGCCCAGGGTGTGGCCCAGGCCGACGATGGTCTTCGTCACGGCCAGATTCTGCGGCGAACCGTGGATGTCCTGCACGAAGCTCATGTCGATTTTCAGCTTGTCGAGCGGGAAGCGGCACAGGTAGTTCAGGCTCGAATAGCCGGTGCCGAAATCGTCGATCGACAGCGCAAAGCCCAGCGCCTTGATGGCGTGCAGGGTGGCGATGGTGTCGTCCACATTGTCCATGAGGATCGATTCGGTCAGTTCGAATTCGATCTGTCCCGGCGTGACGGCAAACTCGCGCAGCACCTCGCGCAAGGTGGCTGCCAGGCCGCCGCTTTTCAGCTGGATGGCCGACAGGTTGATCGACACGGCGATGTCGCCCATGCCCGCCTCGCGCCAGGCCACCTGCTGGCGGCACGCTTCGCGGATGACCCATGCGCCGATGGAGACGATCAGGCCCGATTCCTCGGCGGCGGGAATGAAGCTGTCGGGCGCGATCAGGCCGTGCTGCGGATGCTGCCAGCGGATCAGGCTTTCCACGCCATTCAGGCAGCCGCTCCTGGCATCGATGCGCGGCTGGTAATACAGCACCAGTTCCTGCCGCTCGACGGCGTGGCGCAGATCGCTTTCCAGGTGCAGCTGCTGCAATTGCTGTTCCTGCATCTGCGGCGTGAACATGCGCGCATGGTCGCGTCCGCCGCTCTTGGCCTGGTACATGGCCGCATCGGCGTGGCGCATCAGGGTATCCATGTCGTCGCCGTGGTCCGGGTAGATGGCCACGCCCACGCTGCACGAGACATACAGTTCGCTGCCTTCCACCTGGTGCGGCTCGCGCATGGCCGGTATCAGGCGCGCGTCGAGCAGCGCGGCGATGGCTTGCGCGTCGCCGATGCCGTTGAGGATGACGACGAATTCGTCGCCGCCCAGGCGGCTGACGGTATCGCCTTCGCGCACCAGCTGCAGCAGGCGCGCCGACACCGATTGCAGCAGCGCGTCGCCCACATGGTGGCCCAGCGCGTCGTTGACGTGCTTGAAGCGGTCCAGGTCGACGAACAGCACGCCCACCTTTTCGCCGCTGTGGCGCGCCTGCGCAATGGCGGCCGCCAGGCGCAGCTTCGACACGTGGCGGTTCGCCAGGCCCGTCAGCGCATCGTGGTGGGCCATGTGCTCGATCTGCCGCTCGCTGGCCTTGCGTTCGCTGATGTCGAGCGAGCTGGCGATGAAATGCGTGGTCGCGCCATCGAGGTCGCGCACGGCGTTCATCACCAGCCAGGCGGGATAGCTTTCCATCGACTTGCGCTGCACCGAGATTTCGCCCTGCCAGTAGCCGCGCCGCGCCAGGGTCCGGCGCAGGCTGTCGAGCTGCTCGGGGCTGTTGTCCGGCGCCAGCAGGAAGCCCGGGCGCTTGCCGATCAGCTCCACCAGGTCGTACAGCGCGTGGCGGCGGAAGGCCTGGTTGACGGTGATGATGCGCATGTCGGCATCCATCACGATCAGGCTTTCGGCCGATGCCTCGAAGACCTTGGCCCACAGTTCCAGGCGCGATTCCATCAGCTTCATCTTGTTGATCGGCGTGAAGGTCGACAGCACGGCGCGCTGGCCCTGGTAGTCGATCAGGCGCGCCGATATCAGGGCCCAGGTGGGCGTGCCGCCACCGCTCCAGCACACCTCGAATTCGTCGACGGCGCCCAGGTCGCTCAAGCGCTGGAAGAAGCGCGAGCGGGCCTGCGGACTCATGCCGCCCACCCACGGGTCGCGTTCCAGGCTGCCCTGCCACGCATGCGCGGCCTGGTTCGCGTGCAGCACCTGGTGGCGGGGGATCGAGGTGACCATCAGCGGGATGGGAATGGCGTCGACCAGTTGGCGCTGTGCATCGGCCGCGCTGGCGCGCGCCACCAGGTCCTGCTGCGCCATGCGCTGGAAGTCGAGCTGCTGCAGCATGGTGTTGAAGGCGCTGACCAGGCGTCCCGTCTCGTCCTCGCTGTCCCAGATGGCGCGCAGGCTGTGGTCGCCCGTTGCGCGCACTTCCTGCGCCACGCGCGCCAGTCGGCGGATGGGCAGGGCGATCTGCCGCGCGACGAAAAACACCAGGCCCAGTATCATCGCCAGCAGCAGCACGGCCGTGCCCAGGTGCAGCCACATGCGCGTGAAAAAGCCGTCCACGCGCAGCTGGATCAGGCGGTGCAATTCGCCTTCCGCCGCGCCCCACGCGCGCTGCAGGGCCGCGATGGCCGCCGCGTCGTGCCTGGCCAGCGCCGCGCTGGCGTCCGCACGGGCTGGCCCGCCTGCCAGCGCCTGGGTGCTGGCGCGAAACTGCGCCACGGCTTGCTGCAGGGCCGCGCGCGAGCCGTCCAGGTGCTGGCGCAGCAGCGGCGTGCTGGCCGCGAACGCCTCCGTGTAGTCGCTGCCGATGCCGCCCATGGTGGCGTCCATGCGGCCTTCCAGGATCAGGAACTGGGTCTGCAGGCGCTGACGCTGCGCGCCTTCGGCCGTCGCCAGCTGCAGCGCCAGGCCGCGCGTGCTGTTGATCACTTCGAGCAGCTCGGGAAAGCGCAGGATCACCAGCGACATGGTGTAGTAGCTGTCCAGGTCCGGGTCGAGGATCAGGTTGGACTGGTTGCCCACGCGCGTGAGCAGTTCGCGTCCCGCCACAAAGGCGGGCGAGGGCGCCATGCCGCCGTGCACGGCGGGCGTGCCGCCGGCCTGGCGCAGCAGGGCGGAAAATTCCCCGCTCAGTTCCGCGCTGCGCATGCCCGTGCCGAACTGGCGCTCGGCCTGTTCGATGGCGGCGGCCGACGGGGCCGCATCGGCGTGTTCGCGCGTCAGGGGCAGCAGCGCGTCGCGGATCGCGGCAATGTAGGCGTTGCCCGCCATCTCCTTGCGCGAGAAATCGATGGCGAGGTATTTTTCGTTGATGAGGATGCCGGAAATGAAGATCACGGCAGAAAGATCGAGCAGATAGATCAGCGCCAGTTTGCGCCCTACCGTCAATTTTCCGATCATGCGCGAGATTCTGCCCACCATGCGTGCACCACCTTCTCGTCAGCCAAGTTTGTGTTTTCTTATGAGCAATTTCCATGCCCGAATTTACAAGCTTGCAAGGTGGATATCGGCAGTGCTTGCACCATGCGGGTGCGCGATTGCTCCCGGCGCGCGCCAATAAAAAGGGCGGCCCGCAGGCCGCCCTCGCATGCCGTCAGGCTGCGCTTACGCTTCGGCGACGCGCTTGGCGATGTGCGCCAGCGCTTCTTCCACCTGGTCGATCAGGATCAGGCACAGGTCGCCGTCGTTCAGGCGTGCCAGGGCCTTGTCGATGGCGACGAATTCGCCGTTGATTTCATCGATATGGCTGGTGCGCTTGGCGCCGTCCAGGCCCTGGCGCAGCAGCGCCACGACTTCGCCGTCGGCGCGGCCGCGCTGGCACTGGTCCTGGTACAGCAGCACGTCGTCGAAGGCGGCGCCGAGGATTTCCGTCTGCTGGCGGATGTCTTCGTCGCGGCGGTCGCCGGCGCCGCTGATGACCACCGAACGGCGCTTGGCCGGCATGCTTTCCACGGCTTGCACCAGCGCCAGGATGGCGTCCGGATTGTGGCCGTAGTCGGCGATCAGCGTGGCTCCACGATAATCGAAGACGTTGAAGCGGCCAGGCGCATTGTCGGCTTCATTGGCAAAGGTTTTCAGGCCCAGCGCGATGGTTTTCCAGTCCAGGCCCACGGCCCAGGCGGCAGCCAGCGAGGCCATGACGTTGTCGACCTGGAAGCCGATGGCGCCGTTGCGCGTGATCGGCACCTGCGACAGGGCGATTTCGTGGCGTTCCGCGCCCTGTGCCGCGACCAGCTTGCCGTCTTCCACGTACACCACGCGGTTGCCCTGGGCGCGGTGCGTGGCCATCACGGGATGCGTCTTGTCGGCAGCGAAGAAGGTCACGGTGCCGTTGCAGTTCTTTGCCATGCGCGCGACGGCGGGGTCGGTGGCGTTCAGCACGGCCACGCCGCTGTCGGCCACGTTCTGCACGATCACGCGTTTCAGTACCGCCAGGTCTTCCACGGTGGTGATGTAGTTCAGGCCCAGGTGGTCGCCCGCGCCGATGTTGGTCACCACGGCGACCTGGCAGCGGTCGAAGGCCAGGCCTTCGCGCAGCATGCCGCCGCGCGCCGTCTCGAACACGGCCGCGTCGACGTCGGGGTGCAGCAGCACGTTGCGCGCGCTGCGCGGGCCGCTGCAGTCGCCGCTGTCGATCTGGCGCCCTTCGATGTACACGCCATCCGTATTCGTCATGCCCGTGCGCAGGCCGGAAGCCGTCAGCAGGTGGGCGATCAGGCGCACGGTGGTGGTCTTGCCGTTCGTGCCCGTGACGGCGACGACGGGAATGCGGCCGTCGTCGCCCTCGGCGAACATGGCGGCGATGATGGCTTCGCCCACGGGACGCGGCTTGCCGAACGACGGCGCCAGGTGCATGCGCAGGCCCGGCGCGGCGTTCACTTCCACGATGCCGGCGTTCTGTTCTTCCAGCGGTTTCAGGATGCTGTCGGACACCACGTCCACGCCGCAGATGTCCAGGCCCACCATGTGCGCGGCGGCGACGGCGCGCGCCGCCACTTCCGGGTGCACGTCGACGGTGACATCGGTGGCCGAGCCGCCCGTCGACAGGTTGGCGTTATTGCGCAAGATCACGCGCTGGCCCACGGGCGGCACGGATTCGGCCACGTAGCCCTGCTTGGCCAGGCTGGCCAGGGCGATGTCGTCGAAGCGGATCTTCGTCAGCGAGGTGGCGTGGCCGCTGCCGCGGCGCGGGTCCAGGTTGACCTGGTCGACCAGTTCGCGCACCGTGTGCTGGCCGTCGCCCACCACTTGCGGCGGGTCGCGGCGGGCCGCTGCCACCATCTTGTTGCCGATGACGAGCAGGCGGAAATCGTGGCCCGGCAGGTAGCGTTCGACGAGGATATCGTCGCGGAATTCCTGCGCCGCGATGAAGCCGGCCGTCAGCTGTTCGCGCGTGGTGACATTGACGGTGACGCCCTTGCCCTGGTTGCCGTCCTTCGGCTTGACGACGACGGGCAGGCCGATCTCGCAGGCGGCGGCCCAGGCGTCGTCCACATCGATGGCGACGCGGCCTTGCGGCACGGGCACGCCGGCCGAATCGAGCAGTTTTTTCGTCAGTTCCTTGTCTTGCGCGATGGCTTCGGCAATGGCGCTGGTGCCGTCCATTTCGGCGGCCTGGATCTTGCGCTGCTTGCTGCCCCAGCCGAACGTCACCAGGCTGCCTTCGGTCAGGCGGCGGAACGGAATGTTGCGGGCCACGGCGGCGTTGACGATGGCGCCCGTCGATGGACCGAGGCGCACGTCCTCATCGAGTTCCTGCAACTGGTGCAGGGCGCCGGCCAGGTCGAACGGCGCATCGTCCAGCGCGGCGCGGCACAGCTGCTGCGCCAGTTCCAGGGCCAGGCGGCCCACGGCTTCTTCCGAGTATTCGACGACGACCTGGAAGATGCCCGTTTCCAGGGTCGGCGTGGTGCGGCTGAAGGTGACCGGGCAGCCGGCTTGCGCCTGCAGGCCCAGCGCCGCCAGTTCCAGCACCTGCGCCATCGGCGCCGCGTTGTAGTTGCCCAGCGGTTGCAGCGGGCTCAGTTGCGGGAAGAGCGCGCGCAGGCGGGCTTCGAAGCCGGGCAGCTGGGCGATGTCGAGTTCCTGCGTGGTACAGGAAACAATGGCTTCCACGGCGGTGTCGTGGCTCCAGAGGTTAGGGCCCCGCAAGGCCCGTACGCGAGATACTTCCATAATTAAACCGTAATCCTGTTGTGTTCTTGTGGGCCCGGCCGAAGCCGGGCTTTTACGTCAAATTAAACCGTAGCGAGCGGATGGGATTTGTGGCCGGGAAGCGGAGCTGTGCGGATGCACAGTGAGCATCGGAGGCCGCAAATCGCGACGCGCAGTAGGTTTGGTTTGACGTCTCTGGTTTTCAGTTCCCGATGCAGCCGGGGGCCGCGTCGAAGGTGCGCAGGCCGGCGCAAATCAGATCGACGGGCAGGTTCAGGGCCCAGGCGGCGGCCGCCACGGCCAGCACGCTGTCGACATTGCCGGCCGTGGCCGGTTTCAGCAGGTCCAGGCACAGCAGGACCGTCTCGATGCCGCCTTCGGCCAGCACGATGTGGTTGCCGCGCACGAATACGGCGCGCTGGCCTTTCGACAGCTGTTCCGCGATGGCGGCCAGGCTGCCATCCTGCGCGTACAGCGTCACGCTGCCGTCGCACAGTTCGGCCAGTTCCAGCACGTGCGCGTTGGCGGCGTTCAGCACGGCCACGCCCGTCGGCACCACCACGTCGACCTGGCTGCGCACGGCCTTGTACAGGCCCGCTTCGTCCAGCACGTCGAACTCCTTGACGCTATCGAGGCCGCCCATGTCCGTGACGACGCCGATCTGGCATTTGTCGTAGGCCAGGCCTTCGGCCAGGATCATGCGCGGATTGCTCTCGAACAGGGCCGTCTGCACGGTGCGGTTGAGCAGCAGGCGCTGGCCCGCATCCCAGTTCACGCAATCGCTGCTGACGACGCGGCGCTGGTCCAGATACATGCCTTCGCTGCAGACGGCGCCCGTGTGCAGGCCCGACAAATTGAGCAGCTTGCACAGCATGCGCACGATCAGGCTGGCGCCGCGCGTGCCCGTCACGCCGATCAGCGGAATGCGGCCCGTTTCCTCGGGCGCGAACAGGTGGTCGACGATGGCCGCGCCGACAGGGCGGGGCTGGCCCACGCCAGGCTTGATGTGCGCCAGCAGGCCGGGGCTGGCATTGACTTCGATGATGGCGCCGCGCTGCTCTTCCAGCGGGCGCGTGATGTCCTTCGTCACCAGGTCGATGCCGGCGATATCCAGGCCAACGACCCTGGCGGCCAGCAGGGCCGCATGCGCGACGGATGGATGCACGTCGTCCGTGACGTCGATGGCCACGTTGCCGTTCGGCTGGATCAGCACTTTCTGGCCCGCCTGCGGCACGGACAGGGCGGTCATGCCCTGGCGCTGCAGTTCGAGCACGATCTCGCCCGATTCGTGCGGCTTGACGGTGCCCAGCGGGAAGTCTTCGCCTTCGCCGCGGCGCGGGTCGGTATTGATCTGCGCGTTCACCAGTTCCAGCACGGTGGAGACGCCGTCGCCGTCGACCCACAGCGACTCGCCCTTGGCGGCCGCGATCAGCTTGTTGCCGACCACGAGCAGGCGGTGCTCGTCGCCCGTGATGAAGCTTTCCACCAGCACGGCCGAGCTGTCGCCCTTGCGCGCGGCCAGTTCGTAGGCTGCCTTGACGTCGCTTTCCGTCACCAGGTTCAGCGACACGCCGCGGCCATGGTTGCCGTCATACGGCTTGACGACGACGGGCACGCCGATGTCCTGCGCTTCTTCCCAGGCCGCTTCGGCGCTGCGCACCAGGCTGCCTTCGGGCACGCGCACGCCGCACGACTTGAGCAGGAACTTGGTCAGGTCCTTGTCGCTGGCGATGCCTTCGGCAATCGCGCTGGTGCGGTCCGTTTCGGCCGTCCAGATGCGGCGCTGCGCGGCGCCATGGCCCAGTTGCACCAGGTTGCCGTCGTTCAGGCGCAGGGAAGGGATGCGGCGCTCGGTGGCGGCATCGACGATGCTGGCCGTGCTCGGGCCCAGGCAGCGCGCGTCGACCATGTCGCGCAGGGGCGCCAGGGCCGCTTCCAGGTCGTAGGCTTCATCGTTGATGGCGGCCATCAGCAGTTCGCGCGCGGCGGCCAGGGCGGCGCGGCCGACCTGTTCTTCCCGCGTGCGGAAGGCCATCTTGTAGACGCCGCGCTGGCTGGTCGAGCGCGTCTGGCCGAAGCCCGTGCGCATGCCTGCCAGGTTTTGCAGTTCCAGCACCACGTGCTCGAGGATGTGGGCCGACCACGTGCCTTCGCGCAGGCGCTCGAAAAAGCCGCCCCGTTCGCCTACGCCGCAGCGGTGCTCGATCATGCCGGGCAGCCACGCCACCAGGCGCTCATACAGGCCGGGCAGGGTGTTCGATGGGTAATCTTCCAGTTCGCCGATGTCGACCCAGGCTTCAATCACCGGGCGGTAAGTCCAGATGTTGGGGCCGCGCAAGTGGGTGACGCGGGCAAATTCGATGTTCTTCTTCTTGATCATGTAAGTGGTTTCTTGATAACAAGCCAGGCGTCTGGGCGCCAGATACTTTATGTTGGCTCTACAGAGTCTTTTCAGGCTCGTGCTTGGTTCTTTATCCCGGGTATGCGCAGTGTGCCACTTTTAGCGGTCTCTTGTCGCGTTTGCTTCTCGTATTCTGCTGGTGTTGTCATTCTAATTGTTACTAATTGTTGCCTTACTTGTTATAAAGATACCGACTCTGCTTAAAGCTGGAGCATTTGCGCAACAGCGGGCTGTTGTATACTTGCCCATGTACCGGGCCCCCGTTGCAAAAGCGCCGCGCCTGCCTGGCACTTGCTGCGACGGACGCTTATTTTTTTGCGCCGTTTGGCCATCATTCCTTACCGGCAGGCATCCATTCGATACAATACAGGAAATTGCCACTGGTGCATCTACCTCGCATCGCGCAGTACACAAACATTGATCGGGCGTCTGCCCCATCCCCCAAATCCCGCCCTGAAGGGCTTGGCCTCGAGCCGGAGTATGCTTTACGATGACAACTGAACTGAGTGTTCCTGCAACAACTATTCCCCTCACCTCGCTGCCGGCGACCGTGCCAGAAACCTGGCAGGTGGAAGTGGAGAGCAACCTTTCTCCAGGGGAGAACGTTTTAAGTAGCGTTGAGGTTGACCTCGATGCGCGATTACGTTTCACAAAAGGCATAATAGTTGTCACCGAGAAGCGTTTGCTGGCCCGTTCCCCGGGCGATACGGCCTGGAAAAGCTGGTCTTTCCGCCCTGGACTGCGCCTCACGCACCACGACCATGCGGGCGTGGGGCACCTGGAACTGTTCGACGACCACGGCCGCCTGGCGTCGTGGCGTTTTACTTTGGGCCAGAACCTGCACGCGATCCGCGTGCTGGAGCAATTCGTCGAACGCCTCGACAGCCACCTGACGGGCCAGCCCGTGCTGGAAGCGGAGCAGGAAGTGTGTCCCAGCTGCAAGGCCCCGCTGGAGCCGGAGCAGGAAGAATGCCCGATCTGCGCCAAGGTGCTGCACACGCCGCCATCGACCTGGACCCTGTTCCGCCTGTGGCGCTTCGCCCATCCCTACCGTGGCCAGCTGGCCCTGGGCTTCCTGCTGATGCTGCTGAGCACTGCCGCGCACATGATTCCCCCGTACCTGACGGCGCCGCTGATGGACAATGTGCTGATTCCATATCAGAACGGCAAGCATATCGACCCATGGCTGGTGGTGTACTACATGAGCGGTTTGCTGGGGTCGGCCCTGCTGGCCTGGCTGCTGGGCTGGGGCAAGACCTATGTGCTGGCCCTCGTGTCCGAACGCATGGGCGCCGACCTGCGCTCGGCCACGTATGAACACCTGATGAAACTGTCGCTGGAATTTTTCGGCGGCAAGCGCACGGGCGACCTGATGGCGCGCATCGGCAGCGGCAGCGACCGCATCTGCGTCTTCCTCTCGCTGCATCTGCTCGATTTCGCGTCCGACGTGCTGATGATCATCATGACGGGCGTCATCCTGTGGTCGATGAACCCGTGGCTGGCCATCATGACCCTGGCGCCATTGCCCTTCATCGCCTGGATGATCCACCTGGTGCGCGACCGTTTGCGCACGGGCTTTGAAAAGATCGACCGCGTGTGGAGCGAAGTGACCAACGTGCTGGCCGATACCATCCCCGGCATCCGCGTGGTCAAGGCGTTTGCGCAGGAAAAACGCGAAGCGGTCCGCTTCCGCGACGCCAACGCGCACAACCTGGCCGTCAACGACAAATTGAACAAGGTCTGGTCGCTGTTCTCGCCCACCGTTTCGTTCCTGACGGAGATGGGTTTATTGGTCATCTGGTGCTTCGGCATCTGGCAGCTGTCGCGCGGCGAAATCACCGTCGGCGTGCTGACCGCCTTCATCGCCTACAGCACGCGCTTCTATGGCCGCCTCGACTCGATGAGCCGCATCGTCTCCGTGACGCAGAAATCGGCGTCCGCCGCCAAGCGCATCTTCGACATCCTCGACCACGTGTCGAGCGTGCCGGAGCCGGCGCAACCGGTCAAGCTGGAGAAGGTCGAAGGCCGCATCGACCTGCGCGAAGTCGGTTTCCGCTACGGCAACCGGGCCGTCAACCGCGGCATCACCCTGAACATCAAGGCGGGCGAGATGATCGGCCTGGTGGGCCACAGCGGTTCGGGCAAGAGCACCCTGGTCAACCTGATCTGCCGTTTCTACGACGTCTCGGAAGGGGCGATTTTGCTCGACGGCGTGGATATCCGCTCGTTCGCCGTCTCCGACTACCGCCGCAACATCGGCCTGGTGCTGCAGGAGCCCTTCCTGTTCTTCGGCACCATCGCGGAAAATATCGCCTACGGCAAGCCGCACGCGACACGCCAGGACATCATCGCCGCCGCGCGCGCCGCGCATGCGCACGAATTCATCCTGCGCCTGCCGCAAGGCTACGATTCGATGGTGGGCGAGCGTGGCCAGGGCCTGTCCGGCGGCGAACGCCAGCGCATCTCGATCGCCCGCGCGCTGCTGATCGATCCGCGCATCCTGATCATGGATGAGGCGACATCGTCGGTGGACTCGGAAACGGAGAAGGAAATCCAGAAGGCGCTGGACAATCTGGTGCAGGGCCGCACGACGATCGCCATCGCGCACCGCCTGTCGACCCTGCACCGGGCCGACCGCCTGGTGGTGCTGGACCGGGGCCAGGTCGTCGAAGTGGGCAGCCACGATGAGCTGATGGCGAAGGAGGGCGCCTATTTCCGCCTCTACGAAGCACAGGCGCGCAATAACGAACTCGCCCTGGATGACAAGGAATAAGCATGGCCAGCACAACTTTTACATTACACCGCGACACCTTCGGCAAGCTGGTGATGACGGACGCGGACGGCCAGGTCTTTGAAGGCGTGGCGCCCGTGCGCGCCTTTCCCATCCAGTCGCCCAGCGAAGGCATTTCGCTGGTGCTGGGCAATGGCAAGGAAGTGGCGTGGATCGACCGCGTCGACGCCTTGCCGGAGCCGGCGCGCAGCCTGCTGCAGGAAGAGCTGGAAGGGCGCGAATTCATGCCCGAAATCGCGCGCGTGAAAAGCGTCAGCAGTTTCGCCACGCCATGCACCTGGTACGTCGACACGGACCGGGGCGAGACGCAGTTCGTGCTGAAGGGCGAGGAAGACATCCGCCGCATCGGCGCCGCGTCGCTCTTGATTGCCGATAACCACGGCATTCACTTCCTGATCCGCGACATGTTCAATATCGACAAGACGACGCGCAAGATTTTGGATCGTTTCCTGTAGGCGTCGGACATGCCCGAAAGCCGCTGCCTGCAGCGGCTTTTTTTTCGCCTGCCGGACATGAAAAAAGCCGCATAAAAATGCGGCTTTCGAGGGCAGTGCCGGCAGCCCGTTTCAGGCTGCCGGCAATTGCGTGAGATTACATGAACTTGTAGCCTGCGCCGATGTAGAAGTAGCGGCCGCGCACGTTGTACAGCTGGGCAAAGCCCAGGGTGCCGTACTGGTTGCCTGCGCCCATGATGCTAAACGGCGGCATTTTGTCGAACAGGTTCTTGATGCCGGCCGTGAAGGTCAGGTTTTTCATCGCCACGTACTGGCCCGTCAGATCCACTTCGGTGTGCGAAGGAATGGTGCGGGTGCCAGGCTTGATTTCGTCGCGGCGCAAGTCCGAGTCGATCATGTCGCCCGTCGTGCGGACGACCAGGGAGCCGGACATATTGTCTTTTTCCAGGCTGGCCGTGAACGTGTTGCGGTACTTCGGATTCATGAATGTCTTCAGCGTGCTTTGCACCGGATCGGTTTCCGTATCCTGCGTTTCCATGCGGGTGTAGATGGTGGACGCATTGCGGATCGTGAATTTGCCGAACATGGTTTGCGGCGAAGTGTAGCGCAGGTCCGTATCGAAACCGCGCACTTCGGTGGTGGCCAGGTTCTGGTTGTTCAGCAGGATGCGGGCGTCGCCGTTCTTGATTTCGACGTTGCCGCGCTCGATGGCCTTCAGTTCCGACAGGGTGCCGATTTCGTTCTTCTTGTCGATCTTGAAGTAGTCGATGCTGACCGTCAGCGAGTTCACTGGCGAGAACACCATGCCCAGGTTGTAGGTCTTGCCCGTTTCCGGTTTCAAGTCCTTGTTGGAGCCGGAGACCTGGTAGTAGGAGAAGTTGGTGCAGTTACCCGCGATCGAAGGGAATGCATTGCAGACTTGCTTGTCGTTCGTCGTGTAGGCGCCCGCATCGACGCCGCCGAACATCTGTTTCAGCGATGGCGCCAGGTAGCTGCCCGCATACGAGCCGCGGAACATCAGGTTGTTCAGAGGCTGGTAGCGCAAGGCCAGTTTCGGGCTGGTCTTGCTGCCGACATTCGAGATGTCGTCATAGCGCAGGGCTACTTGCGCTTCGACGTCTTTCAGGAATGGAATCGACAGTTCGCCGAAGATGCCCTTGGAATTGCGGTCTGCCTTGACGGCCGCTTGCTGGATGCTGCCGAAGACCACGCCATCGATCTGGTTCTGGTCGGGCTGGTCGCTCAGCGTTTCCTTGTTGTACGACACACCGACGGCGTAAGCCATCGCGCCGCCGGCCAGGTCCATGATCGGCGCGGAAGCCTTGGCATTGAAGAAGGTCAGTTCCGACTTGCCGGCGCGCGTAGGCGTCAGGCGGATCTTGTCGACGGCCGCCTGCGGGTTGTCGGTGCGGGTCGGATCGATCGAGCCATTCTCGATTGCTTCGTTGAACAGGTCGTAGTGCGCGTAGTTCGAATCGCGGTTGGTGGCCTTGCTCACGCCCTTGCCGATGGCCACATCCCAGTCGATGCCGCGCGTCGTGCCTTCCAGGCCCGTCGAGAACTGGGTCATCGTGCCCTTGCGGTTGGTCTTGCGCGGACCCATTTGCATGAAGCGACCGGCAACAGTCTTGCCGTTGACCTGGAAATTGCCCGGCGCGGCCTGGGATTCGAAGTCATCCTTGCTTTCGGAGTACGTAAATTCCGCAAACGCGCGGATGCTGTCGCTGATTTTCAGGCTGCCGATCAGCATGCCGCTGGCGCGGTCGGCGCCATTGGTCGACGTCAGCAAGGTCTTGTTGACGTCGAAACGGCAGGAGCCGGCGCTCAGATCGCTTGGTGGGCATGGCACCAGGGTGCCGCCGCCGGCGATATTGCCGCTAGGATGGAAGCCGCTGCGGCCATCGGGGCCGCCAAAACGGCGGAAGTCGGCCGAACTGGTCAGGTCGCGGTCCTTGCGGTAGATCGGATCGCGCTTGAACACGTCGACCGTGGCCAGCACGTTGAAGCCCTGGTTGTCATAGTCGCCAAAACCGTACACGAGGTTGGCAGTCTTTTCCTTGGCATCCGAGCGCGAACTCTGGCCATAGCTGGTTTTTGCTTCCAGGCCTTGGTAGTTCTTTTTGGTGATGAAGTTCATCACGCCGGCCACCGCATCGGCGCCATAAATGGCCGAACCGCCGTCCTTCAGGATTTCAATGCGTTCCAGCGCGCTCAGCGGGATGGCGTTGACGTCGACCGCGGCGCCCGCGCCCGAACCGTCTGCCAGCGCATTGGTCGGCAGGCGACGACCGTTCAACAGGATCAGCACGTTGCGTTCGCTCAAGCCGCGCATCTTGATGTTGGTGGTGCCGGAGCCGGATGGGGAGCTGGCGCTCAGTTCGCCCTGATCGTTGATGTCGATGGAGGCCAGGTTGCGCACCAGTTCGGCGACGCTGGTGGCGCCCGTGCGCTCGATGTCCTTCTTGCTATAAATTTCCACTGGCGCGGCGGTCTCGGCATCCACGCGCTTGATGGCGGAGCCGGTCACGACCACGCGCTGCAGCTTCTCCTCGCCAGCCTTGGCTTCCTGTGCCTGGGCTGCCTGGTGCATGAAACCGGCACCCATCATCAAGGTGCCTGCGAACATCATGCGCAAGGATTTGCTCAATTTCTTTTCAATCATTGTCTATCCTCCAACTAGGAAATTTTAGTTTCCTTAGGGTTTTATTTAGCTATTTGAAATTTTTTTCAAAATTACCATGTTTGCAAATTTAATAGATTAAATTTGCAATTCATCAGACCATTTTTTGATCTTGGCTGTCAAGAACTGCCGGAAATTTGTACATGCATATGGCAGTGCCAAGAATGGAAAGCGATGAATTTTATTTGTGACGAGCAGGAAAGTGTTAAATTCCAATTGTTAAATAAATTAAATTTTCCATTTGGAAAAAATGTCGTTGAAAGTTCGGTGTTTGCGAGGTGCCTGTCTAGACAGCTGTTGTTTTTTTGTGACGATATGGACGTCCGATACGGTGGCGCGAACGGCGTTGCCGGCGCAGGGCGGCGGGCAAAAAAAAGCCGCCCGGCAAGGGCGGCTGGCGTGGCGCATGGCTGGCGTTACTGGAACGCCACCTCGGCAAAGCTGCGCAATTTCCGGCTGTGCAAGCGGTCCACGCCCTGGCGCCGCAGCAGTTCCACGGCGCGGATGCCGATGCGCAGATGCTGGTCGACCCGCTCGCGGTAGAAATGGTTGGCCATGCCGGGCAGCTTGATTTCGCCGTGCAGGGGCTTGTCGCTCACGCACAGCAGGGTGCCGTAGGGGACGCGGAAGCGGAAGCCGTTGGCGGCGATCGTCGCGCTTTCCATGTCCAGCGCGATGGCGCGGCTCTGGCTGAAACGGCGCTCGGGCGTGCGCTGCGGCAGCAGTTCCCAGTTGCGGTTGTCCGTGCTGGCCACCGTCCCCGTGCGCATGATGTGCTTTAAATCATGCCCCGTCAGCTGGGTGATTTCCGCCACGGCCGTCTGCAGCGCCTGCTGGATTTCCGCCAGCGGCGGGATCGGCACCCACAGCGGCAAGTCTTCGTCGAGCACATGGTCTTCGCGCACGTACGCATGCGCCAGCACGTAGTCGCCCAGGCTTTGCGTGGTGCGCAAGCCCGCGCAGTGGCCCAGCATCAGCCACGCATGCGGGCGCAGCACGGCGATATGGTCGGTGATGGTCTTCGCGTTGGCGGGGCCCACGCCGATATTGACCATGGTGATGCCGCTGCCGTCCGCGCGCAGCAGGTGATACGCGGGCATCTGCGGCAGGCGCGGCGGCGCGGCGCCCAGCGCATCCTCGCTTTCCACCGTCTGGCCGACCCTGCGCGTGACGACGTTGCCCGGTTCGACGAAAGCCACGTAGCCGTCGTCGTCCGAGGGCGCTGCCGCATCGGGCGCGCGGTCCATCAGGGCGTGGCCCAGGCGGATGAATTCGTCGATATAGAACTGGTAATTGGTGAACAGGACGAAGTTCTGGAAGTGCTGCGGCGAGGTGCCGCTGTAGTGGCGCAGGCGCTGCAGGGAATAATCCACGCGCGGCCCCGTAAACAGCGACAGCGGCTGCGCTTCGCCGTGCGCCGGTTCGTGCGTGCCGTTGGCGATGCCGTCGTCCATGGCCGACAGGTCGGGCAGGTCGAACAGGTCGCGCATGGCCAGGCGGCGGCCCGCATCCATATTGCCTTCGATATGGTCATGCTCGGCGAACGAGAAATGCACGGGGATGGGCTGGGCGCTCACGCCCACTTCCAGCAGCACTTTCTGGCCGCTGTTATGGTTTTTCAGCAGCAGGGTGAACTGGTCGAGATAATAGTCGCCAAACAGGTCGGGACGCGTCAGGGTGGTTTCAAACACGCCGGGGCCGGCGACAAAGCCGTAGGCCAGCGGCGAGTCGGCGCGCGCCACGGTGTCCGTCTGGATGCGCACGAAAGGATAGCAGGCGCGCACTCTTTCGTGCATGTCTTCGCCGGCGACAAAGCGCTGCAGCGCATCGCGCAAGTGTTCGATGCTGCCGCGGTAGATGGCTTGCACTTGTTCCAATGCCAGGCGCGGATCGTCGAAGCGGGAGGAGGCGATGAAGGGGGGCGTAAGCAAGCGGATTCTCCTTGGAGGTGTCGTGCGTACCATTGTAAGGCAGCGCCGCTTCTTCTGTCGGCTCTTGTTGCGCCCGCCAGGAGGCGTGCCCAGGCGCTTGACGGATTCAAATAGAATCTGTATTCTATTTGAATGGTCAGACTAGCCAAATTCAACGAAAACAACTTCATCGACAGCGCGATCGCCGTCGCCGCCCAGTGCGGCGTGGCCGCCGTGTCGATGGCCGCCATCGCCGTCAAGGCCGGTGCGCCCATCGGCTCCGTGTATCACCGCTTCGATTCGCGCAACGCCATCCTGGCGCGCGCCTGGCTGCGCGTGAAAAGCGATTTCCGCGAGGAGGTGGCCAGCCGCTGGCTGGGCGGCGATACCTGGGCCGGCGTGCACGGCTTGCTGGACTGGTGCCGGCGCAAGCCCGTGTACGCGCGCTTCCTGCTGCAATGCGCGGACAGTCCCGATTTCAACGGTGGCCTCAGCGAGGAGCTGGCCGCTGCCGTGGAAGAGGAGCAGGCGGCGCTCGACGCCTGCTTCGTGCGCTGCGCCGAAGCCATGCCTGCCGCCACGGAGCCGGACCTCGATCACATGCTGCTCAAATTCGTGCTGATCGACGCTCCCGTGGCCGTCGTCAAGCCTTACCTGACCCAGGAGCGGCCGATACCGGCCAGCGTCGACGCCATGCTGCGCGCCGCGCACGACGCCGTGCGCGGCTGGGCTGCCCACGCCACATCACACTAACCAAAAAGAAAACCATGCGCTATTCCACCCAGCTTGAACACGGCAAGAAAATCCCCCTGCACGACGAAGAAGGTTTCATCGGCATGCGCGCGGCCGGCCGCATCGCCGCCGACACGCTCGACTACATCACGCCCTTCGTCAAACCCGGTGTCTCGACGGCCAAGCTCGACGCCCTGTGCGAAGAGTTCATGCGCGCCGCCGGCGCCATCCCCGGCACCATCGATTACCACGGCTACAAGCACGCCAGCTGCATCTCCGTCAACCACGTGGTCACGCACGGTATTCCGTCGGAGACCAAGATCCTGAAAGTGGGCGACATCCTCAACATCGACGTGACGCCGAAGTTCAACGGCTGGTTCGGCGACACCAGCCGCACCTTCAAGGTGGGCGCCGTGTCCATCCTGGCCAACCGCCTCGTCAACACGGCGTATGACGCCATGATGGCCGGCATCCACACCGTGCGCCCGGGCGCCACCCTGGGCGACGTGGGCGCCGCCATCGAGGCGGTGGCCAAGGCGCAGGGCTTTTCCTCCGTGCGCGATTTCTGCGGCCACGGCGTGGGCCAGGTCTTCCACGACACGCCGCAGGTGCTGCACTACGGCCGCGCCGGCACGGGCATCGTGCTGGAGCCGGGCATGATTTTTACGATTGAACCGATGCTCAACGTGGGCAGCTACCAGGTCAAGGTCTTGCCGGACAAATGGACCACGGTGACGAAAGACCGCTCGCTGTCGGCGCAGTTCGAACACTCGCTGGCCGTGACGGAAACGGGCTTTGAAATCTTCACCCTGACCGGCTTGCCGGACCCGCTGGTCTAGCCATGGATGCGGCGCGCCGGCAGCAGCTCACCGATATCGTCGCCGCGAAAGCGGGCGTGGATGCGGCATGCGCGGCGCGCCACCTGGCGCTGCACGCATACGAGGTGGCGGCCGCCTTGCGCGGCATCGACGCCGAGCGCTACACGCTCACGCAACGCCTGCTGATCAAGCACGGGCGCGATCCGGAAGACGCGCTGCAGCACGTGGCGCTGGCCGTGCTGCAGCATGAGGATATCCGCAGCGACAGCGTGCTGCGCCTCGAGCGCATCGCGGCCCTGGCGCCGCCCGTCGCCTGCGCGGTGACCCTGGCCGAGTGGCTGGCCTATGTGGACTGGGAAGGCTTCGACAGCGCCCTGCATGCGAATGTGGCGGCGGTGGCGGCGCTGCTCGCCGGCGAGCTGCAGCTGCCTGATGCCGGCGCCAACCTGCTGCAGGTGCGCGACGAAGCCGTGTTCGAGGCGCAGCGCCCAGCGCTGGCGCTGGCGGCGCTGGCGTACATCGAGCGCCACATTACGCAGTTTCCCTGAGGTCCGGCGCTTTGCCGGCGTCAGCCCAGGTCTTACAATAGGGGCAAGCACTGTTGCCCCATTTTGAAGACTTCCGCATGAGCGATTTTCCCGACGATATCTACACCGAGCCGTCCGCCGACGTGCACACCCTGAACAACCTGGGCCCCCTGACCGGCATGGCCGGCATCTGGACGGGCACGCGGGGCCTGGACGTCAAGCCGAAAGCGGACGGCCCGCGCAAGCAGGCGTTTGTCGAGCGCATCGAGCTGCAGCCGATCGACCCCGTCACCAACGGCCCGCAGCTGTTCTACGGCTTGCGCTACTACATCCACATCACCAAGCCGGATCAGGTCAAAACGTATCATGAGCAGGTGGGCTACTGGCTGTGGGAGCCGGCCACGGGCGCCGTGATCCAGACCCTGGCCATCCCGCGCGGCCAGATCGCCATGGCGTCCGGCACGGCGACGGCGGACGCCACCAGTTTCGAGCTGGTGGCCAAGCGCGATTCGACGGCCTACGGCATCTGCTCGAACCCCTTCCTCGAACATGCGTTCACCACCGTCGAGTACCGCATCAAGGTCGATATCCACGCGGACGGCACCTGGGGCTATGACGAGGACACGGTCATGCTGATCCGCGGCAAGGACGAACCGTTCCACCACACGGACCGCAACCTGCTGACGAAGGTGGGCGAGCCGACGCCGAATCCGATGGCGCTGCAGGCGCTGGCGGCCGCGGCGGCGTAACGACCAGCGGCGGCGGCCCTGGCCGCCGTTTCGCCGGGGCGCCTGAAAAATCGAGTTTGTCTCAGGTAGCGATCAAGGCTGTCCCTGCGCGACGGCCTTGACCGCGCGCTCCTCGCCCATGGCGGCGGCGATCTTCCAGCGCTGCATGGCGCTGGCGCGGTCCGGGCGTTTCAAGCCCGCGCCTTCCCAGTCCATCAGTCCCAGGTTGTAGATGTCGCCCGCGCTGCCCTTGTCGGCGGCCAGGGTGAACCATTTGCGCGCTTCCTTGTGGTTGACGGGGATCTGGTAGCCGCGCACGTTGTACAGGCCCAATAAGTGCATGGCTTGCGCATTGCCCTTGTTCGCGGCCTGTTTCAGCAGGTCCAGGCCGCGCGCCATGTTGCGCGGCTCCTGCCAGCCTTCGGCCAGCATCACGCCTTTCGCCGCCAGCGCGTAGCTGTCGCCCTTCACCAGGCCCTTGCCGACCAGGGGCTTGGCGGCCGCCTGGCGCGCTTGCCGCTGCTGCGCCGTGGGCGCCGTGGCGGGGCCGCCCTGGCCTTCGCCCATCAGCAGCATCCAGCCATACAGGCCATACGCGCCGGCGTCGCCCTTGCCGACCAGGCTTTCCAGCATGGCCAGCGCCTGTACCTTGTCGCCATTTTCATACAGCTTGACGGCTTTGGCGCTGCTCGCGTCCGGCGGCACGGCGGCCGGCGCATGGGGCGTCACGGGCGCCGACGCCATGGCGGCCTGCGGCGGCGCAGCA